>JAIORB010000058.1 GCA_021108325.1 Bacteroidales bacterium
GACTTTACTGAAGATAAATCACAGGATTGGAAATCATTAATGGAAGAAGCCGAACAAGAAGAAAAAAACCGTAAAAAGAAAAAGAAGAAATCTAAGCGGTAAATTTATAATCTAAACTGCAAGAATTAAAATATCTTACAAATAACTGCTTTAGAACTGTATAAAGTTAATAAAACTTTAAATAATAAAACGACTTTTTGAAACTAATATACGGCAATATCAAATTGTTTTAAAATAGGATAGGAGAGTTTCAAAAAACGTTCGTTTAAATGTACTTTTGTTTTTAAAAGGATAAATGAAAATAATCAATTTTTAAATTATAGCTTTTTTATCCAACTTTTTTATTATTTTCATGGTTTAATTTTCAAATTACCTTGAGAAAATGATTATGTTATGATTGAAAAATTAATAAGCATTCTAGGACTCTTATTTCTCATTATTTTTTCGGTTTATGCATTCCATGTGATCTATATGGCGTGGAAATATTCAAAGTCAGATCATACTAAAGATCTTGAATTGCTGGAATCGACAAAACTTACTTCATTAGATATTCCAATAATAAATAGACATAAAATAGCATTACTAATAAAAATAAAACATGAGAAAAATTGATTCATTTACAAAAGAAAAGCTTGAAAAAATATTAAAATCAAGAACTACTAAAATTTTAGGCGTTACATTGGGAATAGTATTGATTATCATTATCATTAGCTTGTACATCAAATCTCAAGCAACCAATGAAAAAAAGATAAGATTCACGGTTTCAACCCCAGCTTCTCCTAATCTGGAGAAGCAAGAAGTTGTTCCACCCATTTATATCAATTTCAATGGATCCGTATCAAAAATTGAAGATGTGCAAACAGAGATACCATCAGGTATTACAATTTCTCCCAAAATAGTTGGAGTTTGGAAATGGGCTGCTGATAATAAGATCGTTTTTCAACCCTTGGACCAATGGACTCCAGGAACTGAGTACGAGATTAATATGGATAAAGAACTATTTCCTAAGCATATTAAATTGGCTAAGTATGAAAAAACCTTTAACACAAAAGCTTTCAGAGTATCTATCGCTTCCAGTAATTTCCACATTGATCCTGTTGATGAGGATGTGAAACAAGTAATAGCAATAATACAATTCACTCATCCGGTAGATCCTGAGACATTTGAGAGTAAAGTGTCATTGAAACCATATAAACTCGATAAGGACATTCATACATTTAAAAACCAGGAATATAAGTTTACTATTACCTACGATGAATTTTTTAGTAGAGCGTATATTATTTCCGAGTCATTGCCAATTCCCGAAGATGATGTACAAATGAAATTAATAATTGAAAAGGGTTTAAAAAGCTCATGGAAT
This sequence comes from Bacteroidales bacterium, assembly GCA_021108325.1. Classification (GTDB taxonomy): domain Bacteria; phylum Bacteroidota; class Bacteroidia; order Bacteroidales; family UBA12077; genus UBA12077. Next base: position 1,361 of record JAIORB010000058.1, read on the forward strand.
GGTAATAGTCATACATCCCAAATATTATCAACAGTAACAGTGCCTGGTATGCTTAATTTTGTGCGCATTCAATCAGTAGAACAAACCATTGTAAAAAATGAGAAATATGAGTCAGAACAGGTTTTGGTAGTGGACACAAAGGGTAAAGTAAACTCATCCGAATTACTCAAAAATATGGAAGTACTTGTTTTACCAATAGACAGACCAGAAGTTCCTGGATTGAAAGCACAAAAGAATCACCACTGGTCCAATGTAGCAGAAATAGGACCAGAAATAAGGAAATTGAGTAAATCAACTCAATTATATACCATGGAATCGGAGCATGAGTATGAAAATGTAAATAGTTTTAAAATGAATGCAGATCCCTTAAGATACATTTATATTAAGATTAAAAAAGGAACTCCATTCTATGGTAAATACCATTTATCAAAAGATTACGAACGAATAATTAAGGTAAAACCATTTCCAGAGCAGCTTGAAATTATGCATGATGGAATAATTCTTTCATCAACAGGTGAAAAGAAGATTTCCATTATGTCACAGGGAATTAAACGAGTTCGTTTTAAAGTAGGACGAGTGCTACCTGATGAAATTAATCACCTGATAACGCAATCTAATGGCGATCTCACAAACTTACGTTTCAAAAACTATAATTTTTCTGAAGATAATATAGTGGAAAATTATACAGAATTCAGAGATCTGGAAGAATTGTCGCCATCTGAAAGTAATTTTTTCTCATTTGACTTTACCAAATATTTAAGCAAAGGTACAATGGGTAAAGCCAAAAATGGAATATTTTTCTTTGAAGTAAAATCTGAGAAGATATATACAAATCAGCGTGGGAGAGAGAAAGATAAGCGTTTGATTATAGTAAGTGATTTGGGGGTTCTTGTAAAGGAAAATGCCAATCAACATCGAGATTTGTTTGTTCAATCCATTAGAAATGGTTTACCTGTAGCTAATGCAAAAGTGCAGGTATTAGGTAAAAACGGGATACCCATATTATCATCATATACTGATTTAGAAGGTCATGTAGCTTTTCCATCTTTAAATAGTTTTAGAAACGAAAAGCAACCAACAGCTTTTGTTATTTCAAAAGGTGACGACCTATCCTTTTTACCTGTAAAAGCGTCGGGGAGATGGTTGAATTATTCAAAGTTTGACGTGGGTGGCGTTCATGGAGCTTCAAATCCTAATAATTTAAACGGCTATTTGTTTTCGGAACGTGGCATTTACCGTCCGGGTGACGAATTTAATATTGCAATAATTGTAAAATCGGGCGATTGGAAACGCAACATCGAAGGAACACCGCTTGAAGTTAGCATTGTTGATTCAAGGGGGTTGGAAATATTTAAAAAGCGATTTAAGTTGAATAACAGTGGTTTTGATGAGTTAAAATACCTTACAGAAAACTCATCGCCAACAGGTACATATCAAATTAACCTTTATACTGTTAGAAATAAGAGAAGGTACAGTAGCATAGGCTCTACAACAATTTCTGTAGAGGAATTTTTGCCAGACCGATTAAGCATTTCAAGTATGTTCCCAGGTATTGGTGATAAGGCATGGGTGTCTCCCGAAAACATTAAAGGACAAGTAACACTCCGAAATCTTTTTGGCTCTCCGGCGAAAGGAAATAAAGTGTTGGCCAGAATAACATTTTCGCGTGGAAGAATGTGGTTTCCAGCATTTAAAGATTATAGATTTAATGATCCAATGTCATCACGAATTTCTTATTCAGAAACGCTTCCTGAGCAAAAAACTGATGAAAAAGGTAAAGCTACTTTTGATCTTAACCTGGAACGATTTGATGCAGCTACTTATAACCTAACTTTCATAGCTGATGGTTTTGAGAAAGAAAGTGGAAGAAATGTTACTTCAGTATCAAGTGTTTTGGTTTCACCTTTGAAATATCTTATTGGTACCAAAGCTAATGGAGATTTGTCATATATCTATAAAAATTCTGAACGGTCAATAAAAATTATTGCTATCAATTCTGCTTTAAAAAAGACTTCTGTTTCAAACATGCAATTTATAGTAAATAGGATAGATCAGATTTCAGTTCTTACTAAAATGCCAAATGGTATTTATGCATACAAGTCTGTACCTAAGAAAATTCCAATATCTAATGTTAAAAAAGAGCTTCCAGTAGCTGGTCTTGATTATAGTCTACCAACTAGTGAACCAGGAGAATATGAGCTTATAGTTAAAAATGCTGATGGCGTTGAATTTTCAAACCTGCATTATTCTGTGGTTGGTATGGGAAATATAACTCGTAATCTTGATAAAACTGCTGAGCTGGAAATTAAACTAAACAAAACCGATTACGATCAGGGTGAAGAAATTGAAGTATTTGTTAAGGCTCCATATAAAGGGGCAGGAATTATTACCATTGAAAAAGATAAAGTATATTATTCACAATGGTTTAAAAGCGAAACCAATTCATTTTTGAAAAAAATTAAAATCCCAGCAGATCTTGAGGGTAATGGGTATGTAAACGTTTCTTTTGTTCGTGCGGCTGATTCAAAGAATATATATATGACTCCATTAAGTTATGGGGTCGCATCTTTCGCTATTAGCAAGAAAAATAGAATGAATAACATCACATTGGATATACCATCAAAGGCACGTTCTGGAGAGGTGTTTCCTATTAAATACAAAACTGAAAAACCCTGTAAAATTGTAGTTTTTGCTGTGGATGAAGGAATTTTACAGGTGGCTAATTATCAAACACCGGATCCTTTGGCACATTTTTTCAAGAAAAGTGCATTGGAAGTAAAAACATCGCAACTGCTGGATCTAATACTTCCAGATTATTCACTATCACAGCATGTATCTGCTATGGGTGGAGGTACTGGATTCGATGATATAGGTAAAAACCTGAATCCGTTTAAACGAAAACAACACAAACCAGTAGTGTATTGGTCTGGTATATTGCATTCCGATCAACAAGTAAGAAAATTGGAATATACAGTTCCAGACTATTTTAATGGAACATTGCGAGTAATGGCTGTTGCTGTATCGGCCGATGCAATTGGAACGGAGGAAACAAAAGCCATTGTGAAAAATCCATTTGTTATCAATCCAAATGTTCCTATGTATGCTGCTCCTTCAGATTCTTTAGAAGTAACAGTAACTGTTACAAATACATTGTCAGGTTCAGGTAAAAATCTGCCAATAAACTTAGAAGTTTTAGCATCACCGCATCTTAAGGTTTATCCAATAAGGAGAAAACTGAAAATTAGTGAAGATAGTGATACCACTATTAGTTTCCATGTAAAAGTGAACAAAAAGTTAGGTGCAGCTTCATTGACTTTTAAAGCATCCTCTAATAAAGAGACGACAAAGCTTTCATCCTATTTAAGCGTTAGACCTGCTATTCCTTATCGTACAACTTTACATACTGGTACTTTGCGGAATGAAAAAGTAGAAGTTGAAACTCCTAGGAGAATGTATAAAGATTATCGTATCCTGAACACTTCAGTTTCCTTCTTACCCCTAGGACTTTCAAAAGGCTTAGTACAATACTTGGATAAATTCCCTTATGGATGCACTGAACAAATTGTAAGTCAGGGTTTTCCATATTTATTTCTCAAGAATGTAGCTGGTTACGAAATAGATAAAAACAAGCTCATAAGTAAAACAAGTTACACTCTTAAAGTATTGCAAGCGCGACAAAATGGCGAAGGAAAGTTTGGAGTGTGGGCTGCCAATTCTCATACATCAGATTTTATTACTGTTTACGGAGCACACTTCATTACTCAATGTAAAAATTCGGGGTACTATGTGTCGGATAATTTATATGACAGAACGATAGATGCTTTAAACGATATTGCAAAAAGAACAGATATTAATTCTGCGCATGAATTTCGTACTCAAGCATATGCCATATATATACTAACCCTGAATGAAACTGTTACTACCAATTATATAACTTCGCTTAGAAGGAAACTTGACAATTCGTTTGAGGACTGGGAACAGGATTTAACTGCAGGATACATTGGTGCTTCTTATATATTAATGCAACAGGAAGAACAGGGTAGAAAACTAATGAATAAGGTAGTTAAAGCAAAATTCAAAAAACGCAACCTTTCCTGGAATTTTTACGATGGCTTAATACACAATGCTCAATTATTGTATCTCTTGTCTTCACACACACCAGATGCACTCGAAGATGTATCTGATAATATCGTTCAAACCATTGCCAACCACCTTCAGAATGGAAATTACAATACACTTAATTCATCTTATAGTATTATGGCACTAAGTGCATTTTCTAATGCTACAAATGAACCTTCTGTAGGTAAAATTAATATTAATCAGATTCTTAGTAATGAACAGGTGAAATCGCTGCCTCTTCCAGCTGGAAAGTATCCGGTAGCCGAGTTTTCTGAAAAAGCAGATAAACTACTCTTTATTGGAAAAGAAGATAGAACAGCATATTATCAAGTGGTTCAAGCTGGTTACGAAATTCAATTGCCAAAAAAGAGAATCAGTAATTCTATTGAGATATCTCGTACTTTTAAAAATTCGAAAGGTAATGACATAAAAAAGGCTAAACTGGGCGAAGAAATTGAAGTACATATAAAATTAAGAAGTTTGAACGATAGAACTCTTTATGATGTTGCAATAGTTGATTTATTACCTGCAGGCTTGGAAGTGAGTGCTGCTACAGTGAGAGATAATAATAGCGGCTCGTGGACTCCTGAGTATATTGATGTGAGGGAAGATAGAGTGGTATCGTATGGTACCGTGGAATCCAATATTAAAGAGATTGTTTATAAAGTTAGAGCTATAAACAAAGGCACGTATGTAGTTCCACCTCTTTATGCAGAGTCGATGTATGATAGAACAATATTTGGATATTCACCTAATGAAAATTTTGTTGTTGAATAATATAAAAAAGCGTATCAATAAAAAGCTCTATATAGGAATTGCTATTTTCTTGGTACTGCTTTTGTCCTATTGGATATTTAAGCCCTCAGGTGAAATTCTATCCAATACAGATTTTTCACAGGTAGTTTATACAAGAGATAAGGATGTACTTCGTATTACCTTATCTAAGGATGATAAATACAGGATATTTTCTCATATAAATTCATCTGGCCCATTAATTAAAGAAGCTGTCTTACTAAAAGAAGATCGTTATTTTTATTATCATCCGGGTATTAATCTAATTTCTACAGGTAGGGCAATTATTGAAACTTACATAAAACGTAGTGCAAGGATTGGGGGATCAACTATTACCATGCAGGTTGCTCGCCTTTATTATGGTTTAAAAACAAAAACTATTTTAGGTAAAATGAAGCAGATGTTTTATGCTTTATACTTAGAATTGTATTATTCAAAGGATGACATTTTTGAAGCATATATTAATTTAGCCCCCTGTGGTGGAAATATTGAAGGTTTTGCCGCTGCGTCATTAATTTATTTTGAAAAAGAATTATCGGAAATTACCTTACAAGAAGCCTTGTTTCTAAGTATTTTACCGCAAAATCCATCTATATATTCACCAAGAAACCAGGAAATTCCACCTGAACTTACGGAGTCTAGATTGCGTCTTTACAAGCTATGGCAGGAAGAGCACAATACCAAACCAACATCCGAACAAATTGTTCATTCCAAAATGCCATTAAGTATACATTATTCAACACCTTATCGAGCACCACATTTTACCACGTCTGTACTAAACAAGTTTAAAGAAGACAACCGAATTTATACTACCTTAGATTTGAAACATCAAGATATGGTAACAAGGTTAACCAAACAATATGTTCAGCGAAAAAATTCACTTGGTGTTGAAAATGCTGCCGTTATTTTGGTAGATTACGAAAACAACATGGAAGTTCTTGCAAGCCTTGGTTCTGTAGATTTTTTTAATCATAAAATACAAGGACAAGTAGATGGTACCAGGGCTCGCCGATCGCCCGGTTCGACTCTTAAGCCAATTATTTATGCCTTGGCCATGGATCAGGGAATTATACATCCAATGTCGATGCTGAAGGATGCTCCCACAAGTTTTTCAAGTTATACTCCAGATAATTACGAACTTGATTTTAAGGGACCTGTAAAAGCATGGGAAGCTCTAATTAATAGTAGAAATGTGCCAGCAGTTTGGTTAGCATCGAAAATTAGAGATCCAGATTTATATGATCTCCTAAAAAGTTTAGATCTTGGCGATTTAAAACCTAAAAATCATTATGGATTGTCAATTGCTTTGGGGAGTGCAGAGTTTAGCATGAGAGAATTAGTGTCTTTGTATGGGATTTTAGCTAACAATGGTGTTTTTCAAAGAACTAATGATGTTTACGTGTCGGGCAGCTATTTAAACCAGTCTTCCGAAAATCAATATCTAAGTCAAGAAGTCAGTTGGCTAACAAAAACAATTTTAAGAAAAAATCCTAAACCCAATTACAACAGTATGTTGGCGTATGGAAACAATTATACTCGCAAAGAGGAGTTGGGAGCTATAGGATACAAAACAGGAACATCTATAGGCTTTAAAGATTGTTGGTCCATTGCTATTTTTGATAGGTATATACTAGCTGTTTGGTTAGGAAATTTTAATGGATACGGAAATCCTGTATTCAATGGTCGTAAATTAGCAACACCATTGTTGTTTGAAATTGCCACCAATGTAATGAATGAAGATGCAAAAACACCTGGATACGAGATGTCGGAAGAAATGGCTTGGTTGCCTCCTGGTGTACGTGAGATTGAAGTATGTGCAGCTTCAGGACAACTGGCTCATCCACACTGTACAAGAAAATTAAAAACACACTTTATACCCGGTAAGTCATCTATACAGAAATGTGAAATTTGTCGGGAAATTTTAGTAAATACCAAAACTGGTTACAGGGTTCACAAAGAAGGTAAGGATGTTAAGAAAGAGGTATACGAGTTTTGGTCTACTGATCTGCTGAAAATATTTCGAAAAGCGGGTGTACCTAGGAAAACACCCCCCATTTTTGATCCTATAGAAAATAAGCAAGATTATAGTGAACTTTCCATCGAAACTAAAGGTTTTGCACCAAGAATCATTTCACCCATGCTTGAAACAGAATATTTAATATCCCCTAGTGAGACCATGTTTAATAATCTTCCTCTGAAAGCCACAGTTGATGCTGATGTAAATGAAATATACTGGTTTATTGATGAGCAATTTATAGGCCGCTCTGACCCCCAGGAAACTCAATTCTGGTCATTACAACCCGGAACTTTCCAGATTGGTGTTGTTGACGACAAAGGTCGCAGTAATTCAAGGATAGTGAAAATTGGAGTGGCTATGAATTGATGTAAACTGATATTCTTAAACATTTTTTCACTGCTTTATTTTCTGACCTTTTTTGTTAACTTTGAGTGAGTACAAAAAACTGTATCACATTCAAAGATAATGACCAAAACAGAAGCTCAAAATAAACCTTTAAAATTATGGACAATAGCAAAAAAACAAACGAGAAGAATGACTTTCCATTTCCTTTTTTGTATGTAGATGAAACAGGAGAAAATTATATTAAATTTACCTTAGATTATTATATACAAATTCTCAAAAAAAATATTGATAAGAACGGGAATCCTATATATAATAAATATAAAAATCTTGAATTTGATATTGAATTGGAAAAAATATGTTTAAATATATATACTGAAAGTCATTATATATTTGGCACTGAATTTACTGTTTTGTTTTTTGACAAGGGTAATAGCTTAGAGTTAAATGGAACAAAATATTTTATTATAACAGAATAACTTTTTTTATATGCCCCTTTAGAACAGTTTGGCGAAGTACCACCGCTAAATAATCAGCATTAAATAACATTATGTTAAACCTGACTGCCGTCAGGCAGGTAGAAAGTCAACTCAAGGCTTTTTTGGCATCTCAATAATTTTGTCTTAAAACAAGGATTAGCTTACGTGCGATAGGTCTGGTAAGCATTGCACGAGTCCCGATAGCCATCGGGACGGCTTGTAATACGTGAAGGGGACGAACATCCACTGGATGTTTGGGCCAGGTTGTGCGAAGGCCTTGATTTGTTACTCGCCAACAAGTTGGCTCATGAGATCGTTCTCCCGATATTCATCGGGATCACTAAGTTGGTTCTTTTTGCATTAAGGCAACAACGAACATTAGAAAGGCGGTAGAAAAACATGTGTTAAGAAACCATTTTAAATATAAGATCCCTATAAACTTCGTTTTCGGGATTAATTATTCCCGCTGGTCATGATATCGCTACGCTAAGTTCAACCAAATTCGTTTGTCAGGAAAACTTCCAAACAAATGGTTTCATTAACTTATGTTGAGCGTAAGCAAAGAATTTTTATTGTGCATTGGAAAAAAAGAAATAAATTATTGGTTGAGCGTTTGCCAAGCGTTGGACAATTTGCTTACAATTAAAATATTTAATTAAAGTAAATTTGGGGTATTAACTTATCAAGAATACAATATTTACATTTAAGCAGCATAAGATTCATGGCTTACATATGCATCTTTAATGGAAGAATTTAAAAAATACAAATACGCTATTGAAGCTTGCCAAAATTTTATTCAATTTGAAGAAAATCAAGATAAAACTATTGCAGTATGGAAAAAATTATCTGTATTACATGCAAAAGACAACAATTATCTTGGTGAAATACATTCATTGATCGAAATGAGTGAAATATGTACAACCTCAATTGCTTCAATTAGCGCTAATGTGAATAGACTAAACTTATTATTAAGTGAAGGAAAACTTAATTCTAATAAGGAAGAAAGAGATGCTATAGTTTTTAGAATGATAAAAATAATTTCTAATAGAATGGAATTTGACATTGAAAATTTTGACGAATACACTAAAATTGCATGGTTATATGTTCATATCGGGAAAATCAAGGAAGCGAGAAAAACTATAGCTAATATATTAAAGATTGATCCAAATCACAGATATGCTTTGAAGTTATCAAAAACAATAAAACTATAATTATATTACGAATAATAGCTCAAATCAAGGTCACAATAACATTATGTTAAATAGAATTTAAATGGGGTACACCACCAATATTACAATTAAATGGACATATCCAAAAGAAATTGATTCAGCATATGAATCAGATGAATCATATGGGCGTGGAATTTATCAAATTACAAGAAGGTACGGTAAATATGTAAGTTTACTATACATTGGTATTGTCAAAGGTGAAAATAGAGACTTTTATGAAAGATTAGATGAACATTGGCATTGGTTAGAAGCTACTAAGGGATTGGTTAAAATCAGGTTTGGTAAAATATTGCCAAAACAAGGTTTAACTATTACAGAAGAAATGATTGAAACAATTGAAGGTGCAATCATAATTCAAAGTGAACCAAAGTGGAACGAGAAAAAAATAAATTCATATACAATTTATAAGAACCTTGAAATTTATAATATTGGTTACCGAGGTTTCGTTAACAAAATTATTAAAACAAAAGATCAAGAGATTGTCTAAAGTCCCTGAGAATTGAATATTTGAATTTTAATTGACAATAGGGACAGAATATCAAACACAAAAACTATTAATATACTTAATATCTGTTATTTACACAATATATAATATTATTATTTAATTGTAACATACAAATAATTTTTGTCGACAGTTTAAAACTCAATTTCCATATTATAATTTATAGTAAGAATTAAATTTCTATAAAATATAAAATCCTGATTTACTTTTTATTAAAATAAAAATCATATTTCTACTTATGGTCGACAATTGAACAATTCTAAATATCTTTTTATACAATTCTAAATATCTTCCACAAACTGTCCGAGATCTGATTTTATATTAAATACTGCGTATATGCAATTTGCTACATTTGTCCTATAATGTTCTGCATTATGTTAATATAGCTTCGCTCAATAATTAATTTCTTTTTTTAGGGTAAGAAAATAAAAATTCTACTTTCTCGCAATATCCAAACGAAACACTTTTTTTACGTAATGAAATGAAGTAAAATGTGTGTAGAGTGAATTACTCCGTTACAAACACATTATGTTTACTTTTAAAGTTGCATTTTGAAACATATTTATTACTTTTAATTAATGTTTTATGTACTTTGTTATTTATAAGGAATTGAAATACTTAGAAAAGTTGAATTATTAATAATATGATAAAAGAAACAAAACCATATATTTTTAGGCGAATTGGAGCTACAATAATAGATTATGGATTAACAATTACATTTTTTGTTTATTATTTAAGATTTTTTGGAGAATATTCTGTGACAGATGATGGTTATGGATATAGCACAAGTGGATTTAAAGGTCTACCTATAATTTTGTTTTGGATATTGAATCATGTCTTAATTGAGTATTTGATGAATGCAACTTTAGGTCATTGGATATTTAATTTGAAAGTAATTGATGAAAGTGGTGATAAAACCAAATTTAAACAAAACTTGAAACGGCATTTAGTAGATTTTTTTGAGATTTTTTTATATGGTATTCCCGCAATTATTTCTATTAATAACTCAGAGTATCATCAAAGAATTGGCGATAAATGGGCGAAGACAATTGTAATTAGTACGAAAGGTAGGAAAACAAGCTTTAAGAAATTGACTGAGGAAGAAATTAATTAATAAAATATTAATTTATCATTGGATAATCATTAACATAAAATACTTTAAATTGATAAATTTGTAAAAAAAAACAAAAACTTCTTGAAAGTAGAACAAAACATATCACGATTAAATTACATGTTGGATTTATATAAAATCTCGCATAAGGAATTTATGGCTATGATTAGTCAAGGACTTAAAAATCCTTTGGCTGAAAATGATGTGTTTACCAAGAACATAAAAGTTTCCTATTTAAAACGTATTGATAAAATTTTCAATAAAGGACTTCACTATTATTTAGACCCAAAAACTCCCGAAGCCAATAAAGAAGCAAGTATATTTTTTAGGAAGAAAAAATTCAATTCAGAGTTAAATTTTGGTGCTAAAAAAATAGTTAACCAATTTGAAGAATTTAAAATTTCACTCTCGACAATAGCCAAACTTGCCGAATTAAAAATTGAACGTACTGTTCCTGTTTATACGGTCCAACACTCATCTAAAGAAGTTGCTCGGGCTATTAGAAAAGAATTTTATCCAGATAAGCATAGAAAAAACAAGGATTTTTTAAAAGCAGTGATTGGTAAGCTTGCAGAAAAGAACGTTTTAGTTTTTGAATTTGTAGAAACATGGAACAAAAAAGATACTGCAAATATTGAAGGCTTCTTTCTTAATCCAAATGTTATTGTACTGAAGCGTTTACAAGATGCAATGAGCAAGGAAATTTTTACATTGGTTCATGAATTGGGTCATTACCTTTTAAATATTGAGGAAATTGAAAAAATTGACTTCAATGACATGACAGGAGCAAATCTTTCCAAAGTGGAAAGATGGTGTAACGATTTTGCTTACTATTTTTTAGTTGGTGATTATGGTGATGTATTAGATAATTTAGAAACAGCGAGTGCTAAAAATGATTATCATTTTGATTTGATTGGTGAAATTTCAATGGAAACCCACCTAAGTCGATTAGCATTATTTACAAGGCTTTTATTTAAAAATAAAATTTCTGCTACTAACTACAACAATGTAAAAAAAGATTTAGAAGAACAATATCGAGCTAGAAAAGAAGAAGAAAAAAAGCAAAAAGAACTGGAAATAGAAATGGGTAAAAAACATGGTGGTTCAAGTCCTAAGCCAATTAACTCGCCTTTATTAGTCTCTACAATTCAAACTGCTTTTTACGAAGGAATTATAAATGAACAGGAGGTTTGCAAAAGGTTGAATATCAAACCTGATAAATTAAATAAATTTATTCAATGAGAGTAGTAATAGATACTAATTCGCTTAACGCTTTGGTACGTTACTACTTACCATTTGATGTAAATAATAATCTTTATGAATTAGTAAAGAAAAAAATACAAATTGGAGATATTATTATTTTAGATGCAGTTCTCTCAGAATGTGAGTTTCAATCAAATGGTTTGGTTTTGAAGAAGTTAGATTTTTTAAAGAACAAAGATTTTAAAAAACAATACAAAATTCCTTTGAAAACAAATGATTTATTACCACCTGCTCCTGCAAAGTTTATACGCCAAGTAGAAAATCAATTTTCTATAGGAGTAATGAAAAATAAATTGGAGGATTTTGAATTTGAATTAGAAAAAGAAAGATGGCTCAATTCTGCAGATGCCAAGTTGATTATCTATTGTTTAAACCACAATCATCAAGGAACATTTGAAGAAATATTTTTGGTAACAGAAGAAACTAAAGCACAAAATGATTTAAAGGTATTTAAAAAAATACCTTCCATTTGTGATATGCTGAATATCAATGTGCTTACTTTACCCGAATTAATTGATAAGATGAATGGTGAAATCAATATAGATTTTAGAAAACTTGACTAAACTTTACAAATACGCCCAACACTTTGTTAAACTCGAACTTATGAAAGCTAGGTTAGAGGTTTTTCAAAATGAAAGTGCAAATAAAGGAGTTGAATTTATTGTAAAGGCTAGCATAGGGGAATATAACGAATTATATTTACAAACGATTAATTTAGAAAAGGAGAGGAGTGTTAAAATTATTAAACAGGAAATAGGAGAGCCCAAAGACACACTTTGGGTTGCTTTAGTACTATTCATGAAGGAAATGGAGCCTGTTCTGTATTTAATTCCATCTAAAACACTTGCAAAACCAGACGATTATATTTTCATCGAAAATGAACAAAGTGAAAGGTTCAAACACCTGTCTAGCTGGGAGATTAAGGTATTTACGAAAGCAATTCCACAACTGAGTAAATACGCATTTGCCAATATGATTAAAGAAATTTCATAAAATCAGCTAAATCAAGGTCACAATAACATTATGTTAAATAGAGAAAGCTTACTCAAGGCTTTTCTGGCATCTTAATAATTTTGTCTTAAAACAAGGAAAAGCTTTCGTGTGGTTGGTCTAGTAAGCTTTACACGAGTTTTAGGCTTCCAAATTTACCATAAAACACTATAATTAAGCTAAAACGGCTTGTAATGCGTGAAAGAAGCGTTTCCGTAGTTTTAGAGAAATTAATAAGCAGCCTTGATTTTTTTGGTTCTTTTTGTATTAAGACAAAAAGAATGAAAAAACAGCGGTCGGAAGACATGTGTTAAGAAACCATTTGAATACAAGAGATCCCAAATAACTGCGTTTTTGGGATTAATTCAACCAAGTATGTTTGAAAGGAAAAATTCCAAACAAATGGTTTCATTAACTTATGTTGAGCGTTTGCAAAGAATTTTTATTGCGCGCTGGAAAAAAAGAAATAAATTATTGAATGCGTTTGCAAAGCGTGAGCAATTGCTTTTAAAATTTATTTTGTATAATTTTCTTCAAAAGAAATTGTAAAACAATTTTGGGCTTAGCCGAAGCGGCTATTTAAAATAATGACTAATTATAGGACAAAGCTTCGGGAGTTTAATTTGCTTAAGAATAACCGCCTTAGAATCGCATATTAGAACCATTTCTGTAAATTACCCGAATAAAGTAAACTCGAAGCACACTATTTACCCGTAGGGCGAAACGAAGTGGAGACATAGTATTAATTATAGTTGACAAGATTGGTCGTGCGCGCAAGCCGCAAATTGTTTTAACATAATTTCATTACCGTTCTCAAACTAAAGCCTGAGAACTGAAATTATATTAAATACTGCGTATACACAATTTGCTAGCATTTGTCCTATAATTTATATTATGTTAAATAGACTATTTAAATATATAGGGAGATACGTTTTAATACCTCCCTATTTTTTACTTATATATTAAATATTATTGTTCTAACTTAGCATTTATTGCTTCATATTTATCATTCATTTCTTTATCATTTGCTTTTAAACGATAATATAAAGTTTTCAATGTTGACATAATACTTCTGTCATCAGGTTTTAATTCATATGATTTTTCAATATACTGTAAAGCTTCTCCGAATTTATTATCAGCAACTTCTTTTGCTTCCTGGTACTTTGCGTTGTCAACTATTTCGTTTGCTACATCAGTTAATTCAACTCCTTCGTTAAAATATATAACTCCCAAATTATAATAAGCCTCAAAGAAGTTTTTATCAATTTCAATAGCCTTTTTATATTTTTCTTTTGCTTTATCCTTATCGCCAATTTTATCGTATAAATGTGCTTCTGCGGAATAAAACTGAGGATTATCTGGATCATTTTCTCTTGCAACAGCTAAATATTTAAACGCTTCTTCAGTATTTTCAGCTTCTAAAAGGTAATAATTAATAATTCCACCTAATAATGACTGATTTGACGGATACTTTTCAAATCCTCTCTTTAAAGTATTCACATAGTTTACACTATCCCCTTTTTCTTTGTAACATCCAGCCAATAATGAAAAAGCATCACCTTCAGCATAATTGTATTCAATAGCCTTATTATAATAATCTATAGCTTCTTCGTATTTTTTAATTCTTTGAGCTGTAATTGCTACATTAAATATAATTGCAGTATCAATTTCTCCTTTGAAAACTTCCATTTCCTTTATTTCAAGTGTTTTTGAAAAATATAGAAATGCATCCTCAAAGTTTTCCGCATTATATGTATCGATAGCCTTTTGAACAAATGTATTAGCTAAAGTCAGAAATTGCATATCCATTGCACTGTGGTACACACTACTACCATCCATATTATATGCTTTTTTAAAGTTATCGAAAGCTTTCATTGAAGGATATTTGCAAATATTAACAAAATCTGCATTTTCACTACTCGCTATAGCATTATAAACTAATCCTTTAACATAGTATGTTTTTGCCCAGTCTTTTGTTTTTTCTTGTGTTTCAGCAAATTCAACTGCTTTCAAGGCAGTATCAAGTTTTTCTCCACTTTCAGCCCAAATCTGGGCTTTATTTACATATTTCTTTTGTGCTTGAACATTGCTAATCATCATTAGCATCGCAAAAGCAACTGATATTGTTATTAATAACTTTTTCATTTTCATAATGTTTTTCAATTTAGATTTGTCAATTAAATTTCTTCAAAAATATAATATATTTAATTTAAGGCAAACTTTATACCGAAAATTAAAACTATTCTTTAACATCTTCATTAGCTCCTTGAATTCTCAGTAATATCATTTGCTTTATCCTCAGCTTCAGTTTCAGCAGCAATATCCTGATTCGGATCCTGAATAACATCCTCATCCTCAACCTTAGTTACCTGGGTAACCGCAGCAATCGTGTCATCGTTTCTTAAATTAATTAAGCGTACTCCTTGTGTAGCACGTCCTGTAACTCTTAGGTTAGAAACAGCAAGCCTTATAGTTATACCGGATCGGTTAATGATCATCAAGTCCATTTCATCATTTACACCTTTAATGGCTATCACTTTTCCTGTTTTCTCCGTAATATTAAGAGTCTTCACTCCTTTTCCACCCCTGTTGGTAATTCTGTAAGCATCTATACTCGAACGCTTTCCATATCCCTTTTCCGAAACAACAAGTACTTCATTATCTGATTCTTCAACCCAAACCATTCCTACTACTTCATCGTCAGGTTTACTTAATCTGATACCTCTAACTCCAGCTCCGGTTCTTCCAATAGACCTTACATTTTGCTCATTAAAGCGAATTGCTTTACCTTCACGTGTTGCAAGAACAATATCGCTTTTACCATCTGTTAATTTAGCTTCGAGTAACATATCACCATCTTTAATGGTAATTGCATTTACACCATTTTGTCGTGGACGAGAATATGCTTCAAGGGCTGTTTTTTTAACAATTCCCTTTTTGGTACTCATCATGATATAATTATTCTCGATATATTCCTTATCATTAAGATTCTGAACATTAATAAATGCTTTTACTTTGTCTTCTGCCTCTATATTTATAAGATTTTGAAATGCTCTACCCTTTGATGTTCTTGTACCTTCTGGTATTTGATAAACCTTTAGCCAAAAACATTTTCCTTTTTCTGTAAAGAACAACATCGTGTTATGCATAGATGCAATAAACATATATTCGAGAAAATCTTCATCGCGCGTTGTGCTTCCTTTAGATCCGACACCTCCTCTGTGTTGTGTTCTGAATTCGGTAACAGGTGTACGTTTTATATAACCCATATGTGAAATGGTAACAACCATATCTTCATCGGCGTAGAAATCTTCAGCATTAAATTCACCTTCGTCAGGTACTATATCAGTTCTTCTTTCATCACCGTAAGTTTCCTTTACCTCAATAAGCTCATCTTTTATTATAGTCATTCTTAACGACTCATCATCAAGAATTGTACGTAAATATTCAATTAGTTTTTGAAGTTCTGCATATTCCTCTTTAATCTTTTCTCTCTCTAAACCAGTAAGTTTCTGCAATCTCATATCAAGTATTGCTTTAGCCTGGATTTCTGAAAGATCAAATCTACTCATTAAACCTTCTTTTGCTTCTTCCGGAGTTTTTGAAGCACGAATTAATGCAATAACTTCATCTAAATGATCAAGTGCTATTAATAAACCTTCAAGAATATGTGCTTTCTTTTCAGCCTGCTCTAATTCGTACTGTGTTCTTCGAACAACAACTTCGTGTCTGTGGCTTACAAAGCTCTCTATCATCTGTTTAAGGTTTAATACCTTAGGTCTTCCTTTAACAAGTGCTATATTGTTAACACTAAATGATGATTGAAGCTGCGTATATTTAAAAAGATTATTTAATACAACATTAGCAATGCTATCTTTACGAATTTCATAAACAATACGCATTCCTGTTCTATCTGACTCATCGCTAATATTAGTAATACCCTCAATTTTTTTATCATTTACCAGTTCAGCAGTTTTACGAATCATTTCTGCTTTATTCACCATATAAGGTATTTCGGTAACAATAATTCTTTCTCTTCCGCTTGCTTCTGTCTCAATCTCGGTTCTTGATCGTACAACAATTCTACCTCTTCCGGTTTCAAAAGCATCTTTAATTCCCTGGTAGCCATATATAGTACCTCCTGTAGGAAAATCAGGAGCTTTTACATGATTCATTAATTCCGAAATTTCAATTTCATTGTTATCAATAAATGCTATTATTGCATCAACAACTTCAGATAAATTATGTGGCGGCATATTCGTGGCCATACCTACGGCAATACCGGAAGCACCATTAATCAATAAATTAGGAATACGTGTTGGTAAAACAGTTGGTTCCTGGAGCGAATCATCAAAATTAAGTTGAAAATCTACCGTGTTTTTATCAATATCACGAAGAACTTCTTCTGATATCTTTTTTAATCGGGCTTCGGTATAACGCATTGCTGCAGGGCTATCTCCATCAACAGATCCGAAATTTCCCTGTCCGTCAACTAAGGGATAACGTAACGACCACGGCTGTGCCATTCTAACCATAGCTTCATAAACCGAAGAATCACCATGTGGGTGATACTTACCAAGCACCTCTCCTACAATTCTTGCGGATTTTTTATGAGATTTGTTTGATGCTAATCCCAAATCAGACATTCCAAATAAAACTCTTCTATGTACAGGCTTAAATCCATCTCTTACATCAGGTAATGCCCTTGAAACTATTACCGACATTGCATAATCAATGTAAGCCGACTTCATTTCTTCTTCAATATTTATCTTAACTATTCGTTCTCCTTCTGCCATATATCAAGGTATTTAATAATTTTTTTAATCGTTTTTTAAAATTCATACAAAAATACTAAAATAGCCTTTTTAAAACGAATAATTTCAAGTTATATTTGCGATTTTTCAACATAAAATTGTTCATAACAGCACCTGTTTCTGAATTCAGTAAAATAGCATGTTCAAAAAAACATTAACTTCGTTGACCGCGTGCCGCCTAAAGCTTTAGCGGTGGCGCAGGGTTAAAGCCGTTCGCAAGTACGTTTCTAACTTACTGTTAAAGTGTTAAAGTGCTTGCGATTTAAAGTTGAAAACCATCAAATATACTGAGCATAGCATTTTAAACAAACCTGAACAAGTTGATTTTTAATTTGTTTATGAAAGAATAGCTATTGTTATAAAATTATTTTAACTTGTATTTTCAATATAAATCTGAGAAATGATTTATTATATTTTATTTTTAAATCTGCTTATATTAATTTTGTAGATTATTATATTAAGATTAAATCCTTTTAAAAATTATTAAGAACATTTATGGACGCAAAATTTTCGCAAAGAATAAAAGATGTTTTAAGTTACAGCAAGGAAGAAGCTGTTCGTCTTGGTAATGCATATATTGGCACTGAACACTTACTTTTGGGTATTTTAAGAGAAGGTGAAGGTATGGCCATTACAATTCTTGAAAACTTGAATATAGATCTCAACAAACTTAAAAAATCAATTGAATTTAGAATCAGGTCAGAAGAAAACTTAAAAATTACAGATACTGATAATATCCCTTTATTTAAAACAGCTGAAAGGGCGTTAAAGTTAGTTTATCTGGAAGCAAAATCGTTTAATAATTCAACGATTAATACCGGACATTTGCTATTATCTATTCTTAAAGATGAGAACAGTGTTGTAACTCAAATCCTTGAAGAACAACATATCGATTATCAAAATATAAGAACAGAAATGGAAAATCATAAGCCTGAAGCAAAAGCCGAATTTGAAGACGAGGAAAATGAAATGCCTTTTGGAACAGGTAAAGGAGGTGGAGGATCAGCACAACAAGGACAAAAAACCAAATCAGAAACGCCTGTCTTAGATAATTTTGGAATTGATTTAACCAAAGCTGCTGAAGACGATGCTTTGGATCCAATTGTCGGGCGTGAAAAGGAAATTGAACGATTAGCACAAATATTAAGTCGCAGGAAAAAAAATAATCCTGTATTAATTGGCGACCCTGGTGTTGGTAAATCAGCTATTGTCGAAGGTTTAGCATTACGAATAACTCAAAGAAAAGTATCAAGAGTGCTTTTTGATAAAAGAGTCATAACCTTAGATTTAGCATCAGTTGTAGCAGGAACTAAATATCGCGGTCAGTTCGAAGAACGAATGAAAGCAATATTAAACGAGCTTGGAAAATCTACCAATATTATATTGTTTATTGATGAGATTCATACCATTGTTGGTGCAGGAGGCGCTACAGGATCACTCGATGCTGCAAATATGCTTAAACCGGCATTAGCTCGAGGTGAAATTCAGTGTATTGGAGCAACAACATTAGATGAATATCGACAGCATATTGAAAAAGATGGTGCATTAGAAAGACGTTTTCAAAAAATCATGGTTGATCCTACTGATGCTGAGGAAACTATAGAAATATTAAACAATATTAAAAGCAGATATGAGGATCATCATAATGTAAATTATACTGATGATGCCATTGAAGCTTGTGTAAAACTTACAATGCGATATATCAGTGATCGTCATTTACCTGATAAAGCCATTGATGCACTTGACGAATCAGGTTCAAGAGTTCATATTTCAAACATTAGTGTTCCTGCCAAAGTTATTGAACTTGAAAAACAGATTGAAACTGTTCGTTCCGAAAAAATATTAGCAGTAAAAAATCAAAATTTCGAATTAGCGGCTAATTTTCGGGATAATGAAAAGAAATTAATGGAGGCTCTTGACAGGGAGAAGGAAAATTGGGAAAAAGATCTTGTAAAAAACCGTGAAACTGTTTCGGAAGAAGAAGTTGCCGAAGTTGTTGCAATGATGACAGGTGTTCCTGTACAACGTATAGCACAAGCTGAGGGAACTCGCTTATTAAAAATGGGTGATGAATTGAAGAAGAATGTGATTGGACAGGACGAAGCCATAGTAAAAATTGTAAAATCTATTCAACGAAACCGTGCAGGATTAAAAGATCCGAACAAACCAATTGGTTCATTTATATTTTTAGGTCCAACAGGCGTTGGAAAAACCCA
Source organism: Bacteroidales bacterium (assembly GCA_021108325.1). Lineage (GTDB taxonomy): Bacteria > Bacteroidota > Bacteroidia > Bacteroidales > UBA12077 > UBA12077. The sequence goes on from JAIORB010000058.1 coordinate 21,235, forward strand.
ATTGGCAAAAATACTTGCACTTTACTTATTTGATAATGTTGAGAATCTTATCCGAATGGATATGAGTGAATATATGGAAAAATTCTCTGTGTCGCGATTAGTTGGTGCTCCTCCGGGATATATTGGTTATGAAGAAGGTGGACAATTAACCGAAAAAGTACGTCGCAGACCATATTCTGTAATTTTACTTGATGAGATTGAAAAAGCACATCCTGATGTATTTCACTTATTGCTCCAGATTATGGATGAAGGTCAATTGACTGATAGCCTCGGACGTAGAGTAGATTTTCGAAATACTATTATCATTATGACTTCTAATATTGGTAGCCGACAGTTGAAAGATTTCGGTACAGGTGTTGGTTTTTCTACCAGAGCAAAACAAGAGTCGTCTAGTCATCATGCAAAGAGTGTAATTCAAAATGCACTTAAACGTTCATTTGCTCCTGAATTTATCAATCGTTTAGATGATATCATAATATTCAACTCATTGAATAAAGAACATATTTATCAAATTATCGATATTGAACTTAAAGGATTATTTAGCAGGGTTAATGATTTAGGATATGATATTAAATTAACAAACGCTGCTAAAGATTACGTCGCAGATAAAGGTTTTGATCCTGATTTTGGTGCTCGTCCACTAAAAAGAGCAATTCAAAAGTATCTTGAAGATCCTATGGCAGAGGCAATTCTTAAATCTTCCTTAAAACAAGGTGACATCCTTCTTGTTGATTACGATAAAGAGAAAGAAGAGATTGTTATCAATACTAAAAAAAATAATAAAAAAGGTAAACCAAAAGAAAAGGAATCTGAATAACTTAAAAAAAGCCTTACTTGTATAATGAAAGTAAGGCTTTTTTATTCTATAACGCCTATTAAATCAAAATCATCGGCGCTTTTTATTCTGACATTATAAAAGCTACTAACACGTAATTTTTTATTTTCAGATTTTACAATTACCTCATTATCAACGTCAGGTGAGTCAAACTCTGTTCTTCCAATATAATAATCGCCCTCTTTCCTATCAATTATAACTTTATATAACTCTCCTATCTTTTTATTATTTAAGTCATTAGATATCTCTCTTTGCACCTCCATGATTTTATCCATACGGGATTGTTTTATTGAGAAAGGAATATCGTCTGTAAAATTCTCAGCTGAATATGTATTTTCTTCTTCTGAATAAGTAAAAATTCCCAGTCTTTCAAATTGAGCAAACCGAACAAATTCAATAAGTTCATTAAAATCTTCATCAGTTTCTCCGGGATGACCAACTAATAAGGTTGTTCGTAAAACCATTTCCGGAATTTCTTTCCTAAAATAATTGATCAAATTATAAGTTTGTTCTTTTGTTATTCCACGGCGCATATCTTTCAATATTTTATCGCTAATATGCTGAACCGGAATATCCATATATTTGCAGATATTCGATTTTGATTTCATGACTGAAATAATTTCTTTAGGAAATTTTGCCGGAAACATATAATGTAATCTAAGCCATTTTAAACCTTTAATATCGGATAGTTTATCAATTAATTCGGCTAGTTTGAATTCTTTGTAAATATCTATACCATAATAGGATAAATCCTGTGCGATAAGTATAATTTCTTTAACTCCCTGACTTATCAAAAATTCTGCTTCTCTTATTAATTCATCTATTGGTCTGGAACGGTGCTTACCTTTAATTAACGGAATAGCACAAAATGAACACGTTCTGTCGCATCCTTCAGAAATTTTTAAATATGCATAATGTTTTGGGGTGGTCAATAATCTTTCTCCAACAAGCTCTTCTTTATAATGCCCTCCAATTGATTCAATGAGTTCTTTAAGATCATAAACTCCGAAATATTTATCTACAACAGGTATTTCCGTCTCTAATTCTTGCTTATATCTCTCCGAGAGACATCCAAAAACAAAAAGTTTCTCGATTTTATTCGTATTTCTTAAATTTTCAAATTGTAAAATCGTTTCTATTGATTCCTGTTTAGCATCATTTATAAACCCACAGGTATTAATTATAACTATATCTGATGGTTTATTTGAATCGTGTGTAACTCTATAACCATTTGACTCCAACTGCCGCATTAAAGACTCAGAATCAACCAGGTTTTTTGAACAACCTAATGTTATTATGTTTATCTTTTTTATCCCTTTTGTTTTCATAATAAATAATAAAACCTGATGGTTTACCCAACAGGCTTATTTACATTTTTAATATTCTATCTTATTTCGAAAATAATGAGTCAACAAATTCTTTTTTATTGAATATTTGAAGATCTTCTAAACCTTCCCCAATTCCAATATATTTTACCGGTATTTTAAACTGATCTGAAATACCAATGGCAACACCTCCTTTAGCTGTTCCATCTAGTTTTGTTAGTGCAAGGGCGGTAACATCTGTAACATTTGTAAACTGCTTAGCTTGCTCAAACGCATTTTGTCCGGTTGAACCATCAAGTATAAGTAAAATTTCATGCGGTGCATCAGGTATCACTTTTTGCATTACTTTTTTTATCTTACCAAGCTCATTCATTAGATTTACTTTATTGTGCAAGCGTCCGGCGGTATCAATTATTACTATATCAGCATTATTTACTTTTGCCGATGATAAAGCGTCATAAGCCACAGAAGCCGGATCGGAACCCATTTTTTGTTTTACAACAGGTACGCCAACTCTGTCGGCCCAGATTGTTAACTGATCAACAGCTGCAGCTCTAAAGGTATCGGCAGCGCCTAAATATACTTTTTTACCTGAATTCTTAAACTGATAGGCTAACTTTCCAATAGTCGTGGTCTTCCCCACTCCATTAACACCCACTACCATAATAACATAAGGACCATTATTTGAACTAAATGACAAATCAATTTCTTCAGCATTATTTTCTTCTAATAATAATGCTATTTCTTCTTTCAGAATATTATTTAATTCGTCTGTTCCAAGATATTTGCTGTGAGATACACGTTCCTCAATGCGTTCAATTATTTTTAATGTAGTATTTACACCAACATCCGAAGATATTAAAACCTCTTCGAGATTATCAAGCACTTCATCATCAACCTTAGATTTACCAATTACGACACGCGATAACTTTTTAAAAACACTTTCTTTTGTTTTTTTCAGTCCTTTATCAAGAATCTCTTTTTTCTCTTTTGAAAAAATACCAAACGTAGCCATTGAATATATTTTAATCTAATTTTATGGTTATCAGCCGTTAAATTTAATACAAAATAGTGAATGCAGAAATAAAAAAAGCCTTCTTTTAGAAAGAAAGCTTTTTATATATGATATTTTTGAATGAATTATTTCTTAGCAAAAAATTCTTTAATCTTATCATTATGCACCATTTCTTGTACATACTGGAATCCTCTTTCTGATTTTGCCATTTTAATACACTTGGTAAAAGTTCTTCCGACACCTTTTTGTAAACTTGCAACTGCTTTCTTAGCCATGACTTAATTATTTTATTTCTTTATGAACTGTTACTTTTTTAAGAATAGGATTGTATTTTTTCAACTCCACTCTTTCAGTAGTATTCTTCTTATTTTTTGTTGTAATATATCTTGATGTTCCAGCTTGTCCTGACTCCTTATGTTCAGTACATTCTAAAATAACCTGAATTCTATTACCTTTTCTTGATGCCATTTCTTAGCCCCCTTCTTGTTTTAATAATTATCGATAAAACCTTTTTCTTTTGCTTCTTCCAAGGCTATTTTCAAACCTTTTTTTGTGATAGTTCTTATACCTGAAGCCGAAACTTTAAGACTTACCCATCGTTCTTCTTCTTCAAAATAGAATTTTTGATTCATCAGGTTTGGGTAGAATTTTCTCTTAGTTCTCCTCTTTGAGTGGGAAACATTGTTTCCAACCATTACTTTCTTTCCAGTTATTTGACAGATTCGTGACATTTTTATTTCGATTTTTTTATCTCATTTCTTCAAAACAGAACGCAAAATACGTGATTTTTATTCAAATATTCAAATATATTTATAAAAAAATTACAAAAAACTACATTTATTTCTCCAATATTAACTTTTGCAACATATTCAGAGCTGTTAACGATGCGCTTTGAATGTTTCTTCCCCTATGATTACCAAAAACATACTTCTTAGAAATTACTTTTGAATTGTCAGAAACTGCAATCCATGTTGTGCCTACGGGTTTTTCTTCAGTACCCCTTGAAGGACCGGCAATTCCGGAAGTTGCAATGGCAAAATCTGTTTTGTATAATTTCCTGATTCCTTCGGCCATGTCTTCAACGACTTGTTTGCTTACAGCCCCATAATTAACTATATTTCTTTTACTTACAGACAATACATTTTCTTTAATCTTATTTGAATATGCAACCACTCCTCCTGAAAGGTACTCGGAGCTCCCGGATATAGATGTTATAAGATGAGTAATATTTCCCCCGGTACAACTTTCTGCAACACTTAATGTTTTGTTACTTCTTCTAAGCAACTTTCCTACCACCTCTTCCAGCTTGTCGGAATCATAACCGCAAATTAAATCAGGAATTATTATTTCAAGTTCCCCGACTTGTTCTTTTAATATATTTTCAAGCATTTTTTGATTATTACCCTTAGCAGTTAGTCTGAGTTTGATTAAACCCGGTGAAGGTAAATAAGCCAACGATATTACATCAGGCAAATTACTTTCCCAGGTTTCCAGAGCTTCAGCTAATTTCGATTCAGGCCATCCCTGTGTTAAAATAATTTTATGTATAATATGTAAATCACTGTCCATTTTCTTTAATTCGGGAATAATAGACTCGGTCATCATTTCTTTCATTTCAAAAGGAACTCCCGGCATTGAAATAATAATACATCCCTCCTGCTCAAACCACATTCCCGGTGCTGTACCAATCTTATTTCTTATTATTTTACAACTTTCGGGTACATCAGCTTGTCTTATATTGCGTTCATTCATCCAAGCTTTTCGTTTAATAACAAATTGCTCAACGTGTTTTAAGACTTCCTTATTCTGAACAAGTTTTGTATTAAAATATTCGGCCAATGACGTTTTTGTAATATCATCATCGGTAGGTCCGAGCCCACCGGTAATTAAAATTAAATCTGCAATTTGCCTGGCATTATCTAATGCTTTAAATATTTCATTCTTTTTGTCTGATATAGAAGTTATTCTAATAATATCAACGCCAATAAGATTTAACTTGTTAGCTATCCATGCTGAGTTAGTATCGACAGTTTGCCCAATTAAAATCTCGTCGCCAATAGTGATTATTTCCGCTTTCATGCTTACTTACTGTATTTTTCTATAAATTTTAAACGCTGCAAAAGTGTGGGGTGAGAATAATTGAAAAATACATACAAAGGATGTGGAGTTAGGTTAGACAGATTATTTACTGAAAGATTTTTTAATGCATTCTGTAAATAAATACCTTTATAATTCTCTGATGCAAATTGATCCGCCACATATTCATTCTTGCGGGAAATAATATTCATAAACAATCCTATGATTGTTGATATCGGACTATATAAAAATCCGAAAGTTATTAAGCCCAAATGAAAACTTGGAATATCGGATCCTAAAGCTTTTGACAACTCAGGATTTCCAACAAATAGCGATAAAATAAACAAAGTAAGCCCTGTTTGTATAATTGATGTAAAAACAGAAATTAAGGTATGTTTTTTCTTATAATGACCTATCTCATGAGCAAGTACAGCAACAATCTCTTCTTTGCTTAATTTCGCTATTAATGTATCAAATAAAACTATTTTCTTTTTTTTACCTAATCCGCTGAAATATGCATTAGCTTTTGTACTTCGTTTTGATCCATCAATTACAAAAATATTATCTAATCTAAAATCAGCATTTAAGCAAAATGAAGTTATCTCATCTTTAAGTTCTCCATCCTCAAGAGGTTTTAATTTATTAAATAAAGGAACAATCAGGGAAGTGTAAAACATGGTCATGAACAACATAAAAATACTTACAGCTATCCATGCATATATCCAAAAATAATCTCCAACGGTATTATAAAACCAGATAATTAAAGCAAGTAAGCCACCTCCAATAACAGCAGCAATTATCCAAGCTTTTATTTTATCAAGCACAAATGTTTTTGATGTTGTTTTATTAAAACCAAAACGCTCCTCAATTACGAAAGTATCATAAACATTAAATGGAATATGTAAAATATCTGATGCAAACATGATAATTCCAAAAAATATAATAGCTATAAGAATAGAATTTGATGTATAAGATCGTGCAATATTATCGATAAATGTAAATCCCGAAAAATATAGAAATACCAGTATTAACAGTAAGCTAAAACTGCTTGTCAGGATGGAGAATTTATGATTTGCTTTATCGTAATCCTGCGATTTTTTATACTTTTCTTCATCGTAGATTCCTTTTAATTCATAAGGAAGTACAGAACTTCTTCTGGTAGCATTTAAATAATCAAGAAACTGATCAAGTAGATAATCAAAAATTAAAATTCCGATTATAAAATAAAAGATGATTTGATGCATATCTGTTATTAATTTTGAAATAAGGTTCCAAAATTAATAAAAAGCATCAATTTTACTAGATTTACCAGCATTAATAAATCTGTTTTTGAAGTTTTTCCAGGTCTTTTTGCCGACTTTTTAGCAAAGAAATGTAGTATCGGGTTCTTGATTTATTTTTAATGTTATTTGATTTCTCTGCCCAGGCTATCGCTAATCCAATTTCACCTGTCATTTCACTTGCAACAGCCATATTATAACATGCTCTGCTTGTAATTTCCTTATCAACGCCATTTGTATATTTCTTCCATATTTTAGAAGCTTCTTCCCAATTATTATTTTTTACAAATTGAGTTGCCGTTTCGAAATCTTTATTTCCTAAATGAAAATAATACCTGGTTTCTGATTGCCATCCGGGGAATATTCTATTGGCATAATCTGCTGCTGCAAAATAACTTGTTTCTCGTATTGATCTTTCAACACTTGACATTTTCCTCTCTACCTCGGTTTTTGAATAACTGCGAGCATCCCAAAATAATGTATCATTATAATGATACTGATCCAATCTCTTTTTTTCTACTAAATCAAAAACACTCCAGTAAATATTAACTGCCAACTCTCGATATTTATAATACTCGGTTGGAACATAGTAGTATTCTGTTATCACATCACTCACCATCGAAAGATTTAAAGAGTCTAAAACTATAAATATGTCCGCATTATTATTACCCGATATTTTTTCCAGATATTGCCACGAAACAGTATCTGATTTATATAATTTATCCTTATCAGGATATCCTTTAAGATATAAAAAATTCGTTGAATCAACATTGGCAGTGAATTGAATAGCGTCCATAAAACCCAGGCTCATTTCTTCTGTTATCATTTTATAAAGTAATGTATCTGTTTTATCATCATGATTAATATCAGTTGCCAGGTTTATAAAAACAATTTTATTAAAATTACCGGGAAACTCAATATCAGCAGGAACTATGGTCTCAATTTGAATCGAAGTAAGAGGCTGACAACTCTGAAAAAAAATAATTAAGATAGCAGATATTAAAATAAGCCAACGATATTTCATCTTTTAATAATATTTATATATTGATGATAACTCCAAATAAATAAAAATATTTTATCTACAAAAATGATACCATTCGAAAACAATAAAGGCACTTATTTTTGTTAATAAGTACCTTCAATAATATCAGATATTTACCAAACTAGGTTTGCATTCCACCACATACATTTATAACCTGTCCGCTAACATAAGTTGATAAATCAGATGCTAAAAACAATGTTGTATTCGCAACATCTTCCGAAGTACCTCCACGGCGTAACGGAATTTGTTGTTCCCATGTTTTTCGCACATCTTCCGGCAACTTTGCTGTCATCTCGGTAATAATAAAACCGGGAGCAATAGCATTACTTCGAATATTCCTTGATCCTAGTTCCTTTGCAATAGATTTTGTAAAACCAATAATACCTGCTTTTGAGGCCGAATAATTAGCTTGTCCTGCATTACCACTAACACCAACAACGGAGCTCATGTTAATAATTGATCCTGACTTTTGTTTCAGCATATATTTTTGAGCAGCTTTAGTAAAATTAAATACCGATTTGAGATTAACAGATATAACAGCATCCCATTGTTGTTCCGTCATTCTCATTAATAAGGTATCTTGTGTAATACCTGCATTATTAACTAAAACATCAATACTTCCGAATTCTTTTTGAATTTCATCAACAAGATTTTGAGTTTCTTCAAATTTACTTGCATCAGATGCATATCCCTTTGCTTTAACTCCCAAATCCTGAAGCTGCTTTTCCACTTCTTTTGCTGCATCGTTATATTCTAAATCAGTAAATGCAATATCTGCACCGTGTTCGGCCAGTTTAATAGCAATAGTTTTTCCTATTCCCCTGGCGGCACCAGTAACAATAGCAGTTTTTCCTTCTAATAATTTCATAAGTTTATAGTTTGATTATATTATTTACGCTTTTTACTTTTCACTAATTAAAGAACAAAAATAAGTATTATAAGTTTATTTATGCAATAAAAAAATATTAACAAACTTAACTTATTGATACTAATTTAAAAACAAATCTGACAAGCTAGTTATTGTAAACACAAGATTTTTATATCCTTTACCAAGTCGCTGATTGTAATTGAAAAGTTTTAAAAATGATTTTTTTTTCATACATTGTGAGCTTGAAATAACGATTTTATCTGACAATATTTAAAAGATTAAATACCTAAACATCAAAATATTCCGACCCATGAAAATTAAGATGAATCTTAAAACAAAAATGCTTGTTTATATTTTAACTACAGCATCACTTATATATGTGCTTGCATTAGGTTATGTAGGTTTAAAATTAAATAATATTGCTTTTGATAATGCCAAAGAACTTACAAATACCTATGCAAGAGAATATGCAAATTATACAAAAGCGGATTTAAGTGTTGATATGAATATGACCCGGGCGTTAGCCCAGGTTTCAATGGGATATAAAAATCTCCCTCCTGATCAAATGAACGATATTTTAAATGAGATGTTGGAACATTTAATTAAAGAAAACCCCAACTTTCTTTCAACATGGTACAATTGGGAACTTAGTGCTATTTGGCCTGATTGGAAAAAGCCCCATGGCCGTCAACGATTAACCTATTACAGAATGGACGGACAAATAAAGTATAAAGAAGAAATTATAGATACTGTTCCGGGATTTACAAAAGGTGCATATTACGATATACTTGAAAAACAGGTAGAATATGTTATGGATCCTTATTATTTTACATTTCAGGAAGGTGAGGATGAAGTATTAGAAACAAGTGTAGCTGTTCCAATTATTATTGATGGTGTTACTGTTGGTATAGCAGGCCTTGACCTTTTATTACAGCGTTTTCAGGATATTATAACTGAAATACATCCTATACAGGGAAGTTATGCCTTTCTTATTTCACATAATGGTCAGTTTGTTGCACATAATAATGAAGAATTAGTTGGCCTGTTTGTACAAGATTTAGAAGTAGAAGAAACAGACATATTACAAAAAATTCAAACTGGAAAAGAATTTTTAAATACAAGAAAAGGAGAAGATGGAGAAGATTACTGGGTTTCATACGCCCCGGTTTATATAGGTAACTCTCCTACACCATGGTCATTCGGTATTGCTGTACCAATCGATGTAATAATGGCAGAAGAGAAAGCTACTTTAAAAAAGTCTGTTTTGGCAGGATTAATAGGACTTATATTAACAGCATTAATTATCTGGATTATTGCCCACAATATATCACGACCAGTTGTTAAAACTACAGCAATTTTAAGCGATTTAGCAAAAGGAGATATCGATGAATCCAAGAAAATAAATATAAAAACGAAAGATGAAATTGGTGAAATGGCTAACTCTGTTAATACACTTATTGATGGATTAAATAAAACTGCTGAATTTGCAGAAGAAATTGGAAAAGGAAATTTAGAAAAAGAATTTGAACTATTAAGTGATAAAGATATTCTTGGAAATTCTCTTTTAGAAATGCGTAAGAGTCTGAAAACAGCTAATGAACAAGAAACTGAGCGTAAACTTGAAGATCAAAAACAAAACTGGACTACCCAGGGAATAGCCAAGTTTGGTGAAATACTTCGTCAGAATACTGATGATATGCAAGAATTTTCGTACCATATTATAAGCAACCTTGTTAAATATATAGATGCAAATCAAGGTGGAATTTTTATGATAAACGACGATGATAAACATGATGTGTTTATTGAATTATTGGCGTTTTATGCCTACGAAAGACGTAAATATATGGAAAAACGTATTGAGGTTGGAGTAGGATTAATTGGCAGATGTGCTCAGGAGAAAAAAACGATCTACATGACCGACTTGCCTGACGAATATATCAATATCACTTCCGGCTTAGGACAATCTGTTCCTAACGCATTATTGATAGTTCCTCTTAAAGTAAACGATGAAATATTCGGAGTTGTTGAATTAGCCGGCTTTAACGAATTTGAAGATCACGTTATAAAATTTATTGAGGAAGTTGGTGAAAGCATAGCTTCAACTATTTCAACTACAAAGATTAATATCAGAACTAACCAGTTACTCGAACAATCGCAGCAGCAAAGTGAAGAAATGTCTGCTCAGGAAGAAGAAATGCGTCAAAATATGGAAGAGCTACAAGCAACACAGGAAGAAGCGGGACGCAGAAGTGCTGAAATGCAAGGATTGCTCGATGCTCTAAATACTGCTAATTTAGTAATTGAGTATGACCTTGACGGTAATATTATTACTGTAAATGATAATTATCTTCAGCTGGTTGGAATAACACGAGATCAGATGATTGGCACACATCATACTGATAACATGCAATTAACCAAAACACAGAAAAAAGAAATTGAACAGTTCTGGGTTGATTTAAGAAAAGGAATTGCTAAAAAAGAAACTGACCATGTTGAATTTAGTGGTAAAGAATATGTTTTTGTTGCAACTTATACTCCTATTCTCAACGAAGATGGCAACCCGATTAAAGTATTAAAAATAGCTACTGATATAACAGAATTTAATAAGGCAAAATAGAAAAACCAACTATTAAGCCACAAAAAAACCCGTAAATTTTATTACGGGTTTTTTAATGATGTAATTTCTTTTATCTAAAGCTTACACCAAGACCTGCGCTTGCAATTGAATAATTTGCATAAGTATAATCAAAGTTTATCGTAACTACAGCAAACTTTAATCTAAAACCTGCATTAAAACGTGGTTTTGTTGCACTACCATCTGTACTTTTTATACTAATATCAATTGGATCGGACAAAGCTGTTGTTTCATCAATTCTAATTTGTGTGCTTGTTAACGGGTCTACAAATTCAGGAAAAGGATAATTTCCATTTAGCTGCAAATTAGAGGTTGAAGAGCTTATTCCAACCCCGCCATAAAGACAAATCACCTTAAAATCTCCAGAGAAAATTATATTTGCAGTTATATTACTAATATCTAATAACAGTTCTTGGTTATCATAATATCCCGGTGATTCCATTATAATATCTCCCGGTTGAATAATACCCATATCTTCGTAAGCTGAAGGTTGAAAATCTAAGTCTGTCGTCATATTTAATTTTGTATATCCGCCCTGTAAAGACAAATCAAAAACAGGAATTTTATTTAGAGCAGGAATCCATTGTTTTATACTGTGCTTTAATCCAACACCCCATAATCCCATTTTACTTCCATTACCCCACTCTAAATCCGGTGAATAACGAAACTGCAAATCAGTTTCTTTAACTAAACCAACACCTAACTGAACTACTGGTGCCGGTGTATATCCAAACCCTGTACCCTGAGGTAAATTGAATTGAGATGTAAGGATATCTGTACCTAGAATATTTTGATAATAACTAACTTGCTGACCAGGATCTTTTGAACCAGCAGCTGTTGGCGAGCTTCCCGGTTCAATTACTACTGTTAAATCAGGGTCGTCTGGATCACCAAGGTTTATATCTTCTGCATTATAACTTTTAGCGGATGTAGGAATTATTGCTAAATTAAAAGATACAGTAAGGTCAAAACCTCCTAATTTATGTGCTTTAGCCGTATTATACCACCCGGCACTTAATCCAGCTCCCATACCATTTGCATAAGGCGAAAGATATGCTTCAAATATTTTTTCTGCATCATCTGTACCTGTGGATAATACCTTCCCAAGGTCTCCAAATTGAGCGAATGCAGATGTTGTAAACAATAACATAATTGAGATTGTCAAAAGTCGTAAAAGAGAATTGTTCCTTTTCATATGTTTAAATTTATAGGTTATTAATTTAATACTATTCAATGTTATTATATTAAGATGCAAAAAACATCATAAAGGTTTCATGTGTTTATAATTTATTTTCAATTATCACATGGAACATCCATGTTATAGTCATACCATTGTGTGTACGTTAATGTATGGATGTTTCATTTAATTTAATTTAATTTAATTTTAAATGATTTTCATTATTTACGTTTGATAAAAATAGGAAAAGCCTTTTAAATGTTCAACAAATTTCCTTAATTGTACGCTAATATTTTAAAAATGTTCACTTGGTTTTATAAACAAATAAAATAATATAATATAATAAAGTAGATTTAAACATGTCAATTAATCAACCTTTAGCTGATAGAATGAGGCCTAAAACCCTTGATGAATATATTGGCCAGAAACATTTGGTAGGAGAAAATGCAATTTTGCGTAAAGCAATCGAATCGGGTAATATTCCATCGTTTATACTTTGGGGACCTCCTGGTGTTGGTAAAACAACCTTAGCTAAAATTATTGCTAATCAACAAAACAGACCATTCTTTACATTAAGTGCAGTACATTCTGGAGTTAAAGATGTACGAGAAACAATTGCTAAAGCAAAAAAACAACAATTTTTCGATGCACCTAACCCAATACTTTTCATAGATGAAATTCATCGTTTTAACAAATCACAACAAGATTCTCTTCTTTCAGCAGTTGAGCAGGGAATAATTATTTTAATCGGGGCAACAACTGAGAATCCTTCGTTTGAAGTTATATCTCCACTCCTTTCGCGTACACAGGTTTATATTCTTAAATCATTAGAAAAAGATGATTTAATTGAACTTTTAAGCAGGGCTGTAAAAGAAGATAAATATCTTGAAGAACTAAATATTAAAATAAAAGAACATGAATCGCTTCTTCGATTTTCGGGTGGTGATGCACGAAAATTATATAATATTCTTGAACTGGTAGTAAATACCGAAAAAACTAAATCGAATAAGAAAATTACAATTACTAACGATATTGTTGTAGATATTTTACAACAAAACATTGCTACATACGACAAAAATGGAGAGCAACATTACGATATTATTTCAGCATTTATAAAATCGATACGTGGTAGCGATCCAAATGCAGCTGTTTATTGGCTTGCCAGGATGATTGAAGGAGGTGAAGACCCTAAGTTTATAGCTCGTCGTTTGCTGATACTTGCATCGGAAGACATTGGATTGGCTAATCCCAATGCTTTATTACTCGCAAATAGTTGTTTCGATGCTGTAAATAAAATTGGTTGGCCCGAATCACGAATTATTTTGTCAGAAGCGACTATATATCTTGCCACATCACCCAAAAGCAACTCTGCTTATCAGGCAATAAACGATGCCCAAAATCTTGTGCGTCAAACAGGCGATTTACCTGTACCATTACATATAAGAAATGCCCCGACCAAACTTATGAAAGATATTGGATATGGCAAAGATTATAAATATGCTCATAGCTATGAAGGTAATTTTGTACAGGACAATTTTATGCCTGAAAAAATAAAACAAAACCTTATTTATAAGCCACAGAATAACTCGAAAGAAATTGAAATATTAAAACGATTACAAAATCAATGGAAAGGAAAATATAATTATTAATTTTGTGATCAATACAGTATGTAATAAAATATTTGATTATGATAGAAAATATACTTTTCATAAAGAATACTGATAAAAAGAATTTCTTTTTATTAGCAGGTCCTTGCGTTGTTGAAAATGAAGAAAATGTATTTCAAATAGCTGAAAAGGTTATTGAGATTACCAATAAGCTGCAAATACCTTTTATTTTTAAGGCGTCATTCAGAAAAGCTAACCGTTCAAGATTAGATTCTTTTACTGGTATTGGAGATATTAAAGCCTTGCGAATTCTGGAAAAAGTCCGCAAGCAATTAAAAATTCCAATTGTAACCGACATTCATACCGAGGAAGATGCCGCAATGGCAGCTGAATATGTTGATATTCTACAAATACCTGCTTTTTTATGTCGTCAGACAAGCTTATTGGTAGCTGCAGCCAAAACAGGGAAAATTGTTAATATAAAGAAAGGTCAGTTTTTAGCACCTTCTTCAATGAAATTTGCAGTTGACAAAATATTAGAGTCAGGAAATGAGAAGGTTATGATTACAGATCGTGGTACAATGTTTGGTTATCAGGATTTAATAGTTGATTATCGCGGAATTCCTGAAATGCAGAAATTTGGTTATCCGGTTGTGTTAGATATAACACATAGCTTACAACAACCTAATCAAGCTTCGGGAGTTACCGGTGGAAAACCTGATTTAATTGAAACTGTTGCACGAGCCGGTATTGCAGTTGGTGTTGATGGTATTTTTGTAGAAACACATCCTGATCCTGCAAATGCAAAATCTGACGGAGCTAACATGCTTCATTTAAACTATTTAGAGAAATTGCTTTACAACTTAGTTGAAATAAGAAAAACAATAACAAGACTATAAAAAGTAAAATCTACTACCACTAATATTAATATCTATTCGTTTAACTTAATAAGTTTCCAATTTTCTTTTATCGCAGGACTAACGAGAGTTTTTGGAGTCTGTTCTTTGCTGTTTACCCTTATAGAATTCAATGCAACATTTTCATATAAATAATTACTTAATTCTTCAAGCGTTATGTTTCCATTTGATTCCTGTAGTTTTTTTAGAAGAAAATATGTAAACATTCCATGTTGTTTATCCTTATATGGCAATGAACTTTGTATATCACTACTTGAAGTAAATACAACACAATTACCATTTATTATATCATCTTTTGGTTTTATTTTTACACCACGTGCAGCAAGCAACCCTTGATTTCTTGCTCCACCAGTAAAACATGCGTCAAGAAAAACTAATACATATTTTGCATTATATTCTGTTAGTTTAGAATACAACCAAGACAATTTAACACCATCTTCAATGTTTTGTGCAGAAACATCAACAGGCATTAAATAAGATTCTTTAGAAGTTTCATGAGGTATTCCATGACCAGCATAATAGAATATAACTTCTGCTTTCCCCTGAGTATACAACATCACTTTTGAAATTTTATTTACTCCTCTTTTTATTTCTGTTCCAATAGCATTTTTTAAAAGAAAAATATTTTCTTCTGGTACGCCAAGTGTGTTTTTACAATACTTTGCAAATATTTCTGCATCGTGAATAGCAAAATCAACATTAACTTCACTAGTCAAATTAGTTTGATATCTTGTATAGTCTTCATTCCCAATGACTAAAGCAAATTTGTAATCGTTTTTATTTTTATTAAAAGGAATATTTAGATCAACATCTGATGCAATACTATTAATATTGCCTAATTCAGTTCTATTTTCATAAGCCTTAACATTATTTGTTTTTATTACAACATCTGAATTATTTGAGTTAGTGCTGTGAATACCAATTTGTTTATTTACGTTGTTATGATTTATTGATACTAAAAGATTGTAATTGTTAGAAATTTCATTAGTTAAATTTGGAAAATTATTTGGTACTCCTATTATATTATTCGTCTGTAAAGTGCTGATTTGCTTTAAAAATTTATTTTCCCTATCAATTGCTGGTTGAATAATTGAATTATTTATATAAATACTTTCAAAGTTTTCAAACAAAAAAGGATTTCCCCAAAGAATTGAACTATTTATTTGGGGCTGTGATCCATCATTTACAACAAGTCCGTATTTAATATTATGAATTATATTACAATTTTCAATTATTGGATTTGACGATTCACATCTCAATCCAAAACCAGAATGACTTAATGATGTATTTCTTACTCTTGGTGTTGACTCTTGTATACAATAAATTGCAGCATGATCGCAATGTGTAATACTAGAATTATTAATTTCAGGGAATCCTTTGGTTGTTACAAATATGCCTATTCTTGAATCCTTTATTTCAATGTGATCTAATTTAGGAGAACAGTTTTCAACGGTAATTGCACCCCAACCGTCTTTATTTCTACCTGCTAAACTATATATACCTTTACTTTGATTAAAATTACAATAAATCAGTTTTGAACCATTTGAGTTTTTGAAATAAAGTGATCCCCAACCATCTTTAAACGTGACGCCAGTGAAAACTATAGGCGACGTTGAAGCACCAACCGCAATTAATGTTCCTTCAACTAACAATGAGCCCCTCATGTCTTTATTAGAATAACGATCATCTTCGCTTGTATTTAATTTAATTTCAACACCAGATTCAATTTCTAAAGTTTGACCTATGGGGATTTTTGCCAAACCCTGAATAATATATGGAGATCTTTCTTTAATCCATTTACCACTTACATTGCTTTCATGCATAATATAAGTTTGAGATTTTACACACAATGATAACAGTAAAGCGATAATAACTAATAATACATTTTTTTTGCACATATTTTTTTTATTTAAATGTACTTCAAGCAAATATATTAAATATTCTATTAAAAAAATATTTAGCATCTCATTTTTGATTCTTATATTATTAAGCCTACCCGACTAGCTGCGAAAGCAGCTAGTCGGGTAGGCAAAAAACTAAAACAACTTAGCATAGCGTTCTCATGAACGTAGTGAGTAATTTTCTATCATACTTGCCGAACCTATCTCGATAAATTCATTATCAAACCGTTGCAGACCCAAATTATATATAAATAGTCAGAACGTGATGCACTTTCCGTTTTGTAAGAATTGTCAAAATGAGTTGAAATATCCTATTTTCCTAATTTTTTAGCGGCTTGTTTATAACTTGTCGAAGTATAGAGCATATTAAAAATACTTTTCGGGGCTTTTTTTATGATAAGTATTTATTTAATTTTATTAAAAACTGGTCTATCGAAATTGGTTTTGCAATATAATCATCACAACCAGCATCGAAACATTTATAACTATCTTGGGGTAAAGCATAAGCAGTTTGGGCTACAATTGGGATATCTTTAGTCATTTCTTTAATGCGTTTAGTGCATTCATAACCATCCATAACAGGCATTTGTATGTCCATTAGTATAAGATCAATGTTTTTATTAGTTTCAATAAACTTTAAAGCCTCTTCTCCGTTTTTAGCCCATATAAGATCAACATTGGTAATGCTTAAAGTTTCTTTAATCATTTCGAAATTTATTTGTTTATCTTCTGCAATAAGTATCACTTTATCTTTCCAGTTAAATTGATTTGGTTGTGTTAAATCTTCAGAAACACTTTCATCTGATTTATAAGGTAAATTAAAGAAAAAGGATGTTCCTCTTCCCAGGGTCGATTCTAACGAGATATTACCATTTAATAATTCAACTAATTTTTTTGCAACTGATAAACCAATCCCGGCACCACTATATTTTTTAGTTGTACTCTCGTCAACCTGCCTGAATCGTTCAAAAATCAAATCATAATACTTTTCATCAATTCCAATACCAGTATCTCTTACATAAAATTGAATCTCTTTTTCGTTCGGATGGATAAAGCCAAATTCGACATGACCTTTTTCTGTAAATTTTATTGCATTATCAATTAATATTGAAAGTATTTGTTTAAATCGCGATGGGTCAGTATTTATAACTAAATCATTCTCTTTGTTTTCATTAGCATAAGCTAATACAAGAGCTTCCTTATTCATTTTAACTAGTTTATCTGTATAATGATCATATAAAAACTCCAATATAGGATGAAGATTAAACTCTTTCTTCTCAACTTTTGCCTGCCCTGATTCAATAGTTGCAAAGTCAACAATATCGTCGATTAAATTAGTAAGACTATTACATCCTTCCTGAACTAAATCAATATACTCTCTTCGTTTTTTAGCTGTTAAATTATCATATGCCATCATTTGAGAATACCCGCTAATTGCATTCATCGGAGTACGCACTTCGTGCGATATGTTTGCTAAAAAGTTTGATTTTAACCTGTCTGCTTCTTCAGCTTTATTTTTTGCAATTTCAAGGTTTATCATGGTCTTTTTATGCTCTTCGATCTCATGAAGCAATTTCCTATTTGTTTCTTCAATATCTACAGTTCGTTCTTTAACTCTTATTTCAAGTTCTCCTTTTATTTTATTCAGTTGTACCTCGGTTTTCATTCGTTCTTCAATTTCAGTTTGAAGTTTTCCTGATAATCCTTTTTGCGCTCTGCCAAAAAGAAACAGTACAAAAGCAATAAGAAAAGCCAATAAGGAACTAAAAATTAGTATGAGATTTTGTGTTTCTTTTTTCTTTAGTTTTGATTCTTGTAATTCCTGATCCAGTTTTAAAAATTCTATCTCTTTTTTGTGCTGTGCCGTTTGAAACTGAGCTTCCAGTTCTCCAATTTGCTTGTATTTTTCCTCGTTAAACAGAGAATCTTTTATAACCGCATACTCTTTATAATAATTAAGTGCATCAGAATATTTTCCCATTTCCTCATATACTCCTGATAATGCTTCGTAATTATAAGAGATATAATCTTTCATCGATATTTCAGTTGAAAGATTTAATCCTTTTTCAAAATATTCAATAGATTTTGAATAATTACCTGTGTTTCTATATAGAGAACCCAGATTATAAAAAATATAAACTAAAGTTGGTTTAAAACCGATTTCTTCAAAAATAATAAGTGCTTTTTGATAATAATCCAAGGCCATATTAAAATTTTTGCACTCCTCGTAAACTAAACCAATATTGCTTAATGATATTGCAATATTTTGTTTATCTTGTAGTTGCTCATAAATACTGAAGGATTTTTCATAATAATTAAGTGACTGAACAAAATCGCCCCAATTATATTGCAATACGCCAATATTTTGATAAATAGCGGCTATTCGCTCTTCATTGTTTGTTTGCTTATAAATTTCTAAAGCCTTTTCATAATAATTCTGAGCCAGCGAATATTTTTGCAAATCGTTATATAAAGTACCAATATCCTGGTAACTTATGGCAGCTTTTTCTTTACTTCCTATTGATTCAGCTATTTCTATTGATTTTTGATAAAAAAATAAAGCCTCATCATAATGATTTACATACTGATTTGTAAGCCCAAGATTATGACATAGTTGCATAATTTGGCTTGAATTATCTAATGACTGATAAAGTAAAAGCGCTTCTTTATAGTACTCTTCAGCTTTTTCAAAATCATCAATATTAAAATAGTATTCACCCAAATAAAAAATTGCAAAGGCCTTTGAATCGGAATTATTTACAGATTCGGAAAGTTTTAATAATTCTTCCGAATTATGTAAAACATTTTCTAAATGATTAGGGAAGCTAAGTTCAATAATATTTTTATAAACAGGTATCTTCAAACCTGATTGACTTGTACTATTTAACTTTTGCTCTAATCGAAGTAATTCTGTCTTATAAGAATCTTCCTGAGCATAGGAAGATAAAAAGCATATTGTAATTAAAATGCTAAAGAAACTTCTCATAACCATTAAATTATTGAATATAAAATTTAAATATACAAAATAATTGGAGATATTAGTAGAAGGAAAACCCGAAAAGTTTAAACAATCAAATGTTTATTCGGTCTCAAAAAAAGATTTTATGGCACCAAAATAATATTCATTCCAACCTTCGATAATATTTTCATAATCTTCATCGGGTATATTTTTATGAATAAGTTCAACTTGAGTTCCTTTTTTATTATCAAATAAATTTATTGTTACAATCGATTTAACAGATTGATCCTCAAAATACCACTCCTGTACAACTTTCTTATTATCAATAATTTCCAGATTTTTGCCGGTGATATCACCTTCCCAGAGAGAAAACTCGGTGTCAACATTGGAATCCATTATAGCTTTATAGCCGGTCCATAGTTCTATTGTAAATGGATTAGTAATTGCTATAAATACTTCTTCAGGCTCAGCTGGAATAATATAATATTTCTTAAAATCTTTCATTAGTTAACTTAATTATATCCTTTCTAATTCAACCTCATATAATTCTTCAGAAATAGATTGATTATTTTTAAAAAAGAATAATCCACCCCAATCATGTTTTACTTTAAGATAAATTCTTACAGCTTCATTATCAATAACTATTGTACGAGTTATATACATACCAAATTTCTCGAATTCCTCAACTGTTTTACCTTTAGGATAATCTTTTTTTACCTCTGTAAACTCATCAGCAGCTTTTTTTGCCTGGTGATAAAGTTGATTTTGCCTTTTTAATTTCTCAGCTAATGCTTTTGCTTTTCGTACTTCAATATCTTTTCGTAATAGTTCTTGCTCTTCCAGTTCAGCCTGTACTTTTGCTGCCTCATCTGCTTCTTTTCTATCTTCAGATAAACGTTTTTCTTCCGCAAGTTTTGCCAATCTCTGTTCTTCTTCCATCACTATTCTGGCTTCTTCTTCTTTCTGTCTCTGTTCAGATTCTTCTTTCAGTTGAGTTAATTGTCGCTCATACTCTTCAGCTTCACGTTTAGCTTTTTCTTCAGCAACTTTTTTAAGTGAATCGGCTTCGGCTTTTAAATATGCTTCTTCGGCAGCCCTCTTTCTTGTAATTTCTTCGGCTTCTTTTTTTGCTCTTTCCTCTGCTTCTACCCTTTGTTGTTCTGTAATACGTTCTTTTTCGAGCAATTCAGCCTGTTTTTTTGCATCTTCTTCTTGTCGGCGTTGTTTGGCTTCTTCTTGTTGTTGAGTCAATAATTGAGCCTTCCGTTCGGCTTCTAGTCTGGCCGCTTCTGCTGCTGCTTTATTTCGAGCTTCATCTTCAGCTTTAATTTTAGCTTCTAAAGCCGCTTTTTGTCTAGCTTCTTCCTCCGCTTTTTTCTTAGCTCTTTCCTCTGCTTCTACTCTTTGTTGTTCTGCTACACGTTGTTTCTCAAGTAATTCTGCTTGTTTTCTTGCTTCTTCTTCCTGACGTCTGCGTTGGGCCTCTTCTTCTTGTTGCTTTCGAATTCTTTCTTTTTCTTGCTCTTCTTGAACCTTAGCCTCTGCTGCTGCCTTTCTTCTGGCTTCTGATGCTGCTTTTTCTTCCTCAAACCTTTTCTGACGTTCAGCTTCTTCGGCAGCTTTCTGAGCAGCTATCTGTTGCTGCCTTTCAGCTAATTCTTTTTGTTTTTGTTCTTCTATATGTTCTCTATGAGCTTCTTCTAATGCTTTTTCAGCCTGAATAACTTTGTTTCTCATTTCTGTGGAATAATCCACATCATAATCAAAATCACCTATTTGTCGGTAAAATTTAATAATTCCAACAGGTTGAGAAAAAACCACTGTATTTACTCCTTCATATTGATTGAAAAGTTCAACTGCAAAATATATTGGTGTAAAAGCTTTATTTTTAAAATTATCGGGAACTTCGGTATTTATACTAATTTTTTTAGTTACATATCCATCTTTAGAAAATTCAAATATGTAATCTTTACTAATTTCTAAATCCATCTTAAATCTCCCCGACCTATCTGATGGTATAGATTTTACAAATTGACCATTCTCATATAAGTTAATTTCTCCCTCTTTTGCATTATCTCCATCTTTAAAAGATAATCTTCCTTTTACTTCAAGTAGATTTTGAGAATAGATACTTTTAGTTAAAAGAATAAAAGTTAAAGTAATTGAAAGTATAAATATATTTTTAAGTAATCCTTTTCTCATCCTTAAATAATTTTTTCTTTATAAACAGGAACTGTAAACATGAACTGTGTTCCATTTCCTTCTTTGCTTTTTACATTTATTGTGCCACCATTTTTTTCAACAAATTCTCGTGAAATAATTAAACCAAGGCCAGTACCTATTTCATCAGCAGTACCTTGTGTCGATATATGGGAATCAATCTTGAAAATTTTTTTCAAATTTTCCTCAGGTACACCAATCCCTGTATCAGTTACCATTATTTCAATATGCTCATTAAGACTTTTAGCTTCAATATTTATGATATCTCCGGAATTTGTAAATTTAACTGAATTTGATATTAAATTTCTTAAAACAGTGCAAATCATATTTTTATCAATATAAGCAAATAAACCCATTTTTACATTCGCGTTTATTTTAACACCTTTTTTCTCAGCCTTTTCCTGAAAAAGATTCATATTTTCAATCGCCAGTTCAAAAACCTCAACTTTTTCTGGTTTGACTTCCATCCGTCCTGTTTGTGATTTAGCCCATTTGAGCAAATCTTCAAGCAAATTATATGCGTTATTTGAAAATTTATTAATCTGCCTGATAAACTCTTTTATTTTATTTGAATCATAAGTATCGTATCGCTCGATAAGTAATTCAGATAATCCAATTACCGTGTTAAAGGGGTTTTTGAGATCGTGAGCTATTATAGTAAAAAATTTATCTTTTGTAGCATTTAGTTCTTCCAACTCTTTTTTTTGCTTATCCAGTTCGTCCCTTTGACGTTCAATTTTAAGGTTGTTTTGAGTTAATTTCTCTTCTAAAATATTATTATCTCTAAGTCGCTTTATTAATGCTTTTAATACAGCTTTCGAAACTTCAATATTATCCTTAATAATTTTATAAAAATCCTCTTGATTTAAACGAAGTAAGTGTGTTGTTTCAATAGCTGTTACAGTTGCTGATCGAACAGAAGAATCTATTAATGAATACTCACCAAAAAAATCTTTTTCTCCAAACTGAGTGAAAATATGTTCACCATCGTGAACTTTCACCTTCCCTTCTACAATAATATACATAGCATTTAACTGATCTCCTTTATGAAAAACAGTATCGTCTTTCTCAACAAAAACATCAGTCAGAAGGTCTGCCAGAAGTTTAAGAATTTCTTCGTCAGACTCTGAAAAAATAACCACATCACGTAATATATCAACGCGTTTTTCTATTTTTTTTTCAGAACCTATCCCATTCATTTTAACTCCCGTTATGCTTTTTTTGACTAAGGCTTTTTTAATACTTCTATTACGGCATTTTTATTGCTTGGTTGCAATCTTAATTCATAAAACAAATATAATAATTAATTAAACAGAATAAATGGAATAATATTTTAATTTGAAATAAAAAATCCAGAGCTTAAACTCCGGATTTTTTACCTAATTATTTGCAGTTAACCATTTATCTTGCAATGGCTTCGGCTCATAATAATCAAACAAATCGTAGGTAGGCCAATTATCAATAGTAGCTAAACCTTTAATTATTGTTTTATTAATTTGAACAGGGAATCGAGCACCATATTTAGGCGTAGTGTTGATAATAAGTACCCAGCTTAATCCGTTCTGTTCTCTTTTTAAAAGTGCAGATGTTCCTGATAAGGTTCCTGTTCGCCACCAAAATCCATTACTATCTGTTCCTGTCCATCCAAATGGTCTGATCCATTTACTTGATTTTGTCATCTCAGTTATTGATTCAACCGATAATATATCGTCTCTCATACCAAAACCATCAATAGCAACCAAAAATTTCATTAATTCAGTTGGTGACGCAACCCAACCTCCGGCTGCACCAAGTGTTTCAATAGAATTACCACCATAATACTTTGGAACTCTTTCGCCGGTACCAAAACTTGATAAAACATTACGTTCTCCTTTAAGACCATAATAATTCACTTCATTTTCATAACTATCTTCCGGAAGCGACTTGCCAAGATGCATATCATAAATTCCCAAAGGATTTAATATTTGAGTAACAATATAATCTTCGTATGAAGTATTTGATACTTTCTCAATAACCAAACCTAAAAGTGCATAACCGAAATTAGAATAAACGGATTTTTTACCGGGCGAATAATCTAATTTTCGATTTTGAATTACATATTGAACAATAGTTTCAGTTTTTAAAGGAAGTTCTGCATTCATTTTCCTCGCAATAGAAAGATTTAAAAACATTGGATCTCCCTTTCTATTTGTCCAACCGGATGTATGATTTAAAAGATTCCTGACAGTTATTCCCAACACTTTTTTGTCTTTAATTTCGAGGAATTCGTTGTCGTTAAGAATTCCATTCTCACCAAATATCGTATCGTTTAAACTGATTTTGCCATCATCCACAAGCTTCATTATTGCAACAGATGTAATCAATTTAGATACACTTGCAATACGAAATAAATGTTTTGGTTGAACTTTTATCTCATTTTCTTTATCGGCATACCCAAAGCCTTTTGTATATATTAGTCTTTCGTCTTTAACAACAGCTACCGAGGCACCAACAATATTCCATTTTTGCATAAAACTTTCAATCTGCTGGTCTAGTCCCTGCATTGATTCATAAGCAGATAAATTATTAGTTAATCGTAATGCAATAGGCATTTTTTCTTCTGAAGGAAAAACTTTCTCAGTTGTTGTCTTGTCGGAAAAACTGATTGCTATCTCTCCAAAAAAGACTAAAATAAATAATAATGTTATTCTTAATACTCGTATAAATTTCATAAAAATTGTATTCGTTCCTACTAAGGATTTGTTACTAAAGAACCTATACATTTAAACTTGTTCTCTTTACTTTTAACTGTGTTGCTCAAAGCCTTAAATAACTTCATTTATTCTGTACATCTTATTTCGCAACAAATCCATAAATCAATATCCAGAAAATAAACTTCTGGATATCTGCACCTTATTAAAAATTTAATAAGAAAAACGGATGCAAAGCTAATTAATTATTTCAAACAACAAATAAATCGAGTACAAGTTTTGACAAATACTAAAAAACTGATGATGAGTTTATTAACAATTTCGGGGATAATTTGCAGGAAAGTATAAAAAAACCACTACTTTGAACTAAGTAGTGGCTGTTGAAAACTTTATATTTTTTTTAGAAGAAAATTCCCAAAGAAGCTACAAATTGACTATTTCTTGAATCAAAATCTAATGTTTCATTGCCTATCTTAACTCCATTGGCCAATTTGCTAAGATTTCCTTCATATTTTACATCAATTGTAAGCTTTTTACCTATATCCAAGCCAACACCAACCTGATAACCCCAGGTTGCTCCATTGAATTCTTCTTCGTAATCCATTCCCATAAATCCATCTAATGAAGGATCAGTACTAAGAATAATAGTTCCAACAGGTCCTGCCTGAATACGTGCCGGGCCAAATTTGTAACCTAACATTATTGGGAAATCAATTTGTCTGTACTTCTGCTCTCTAATTTCCTTTGTTCCATCCACAACATTATTATTTAATAAGGCAGAAACTTCGACTTCACCACTAGTTGATGTAAAAAGCAATTCTGGCTGAACATATAATTTAGCAATTGTAATTCTACTAAAAATTCCACCCTGAAATCCAATTTTAGCATTTTGACCTTTTACTACTAACGCATCAAAATCAGTCTGATCTGTAATCTCAATAACTTCATCAACTTTTATGCTTGTTGAAGTAATACCCGCCTTAACACCAAATTTAATTTGAGCATTTGAAACAATGCTAAATGGTATTATTAATAGTGTAATTAAAATTAATCGTTTCATATCATGTTTTTTTTAGTTAGTAAATCAAATATTTTCAAAAATCATTCCAGAAAATGTAAAAATAGATAATAAACTAAAATTTACTAAAAAAAGGGTGAAGAAAATATTTCTTCACCCCTTTATATTTATAGGTTTTAATTAAGTTTATCTTAATGAACGTGTCCGTGTTCCATTTCTTCTTTGGTTGCATCGCGAACTTCGATAATATTACCTGTAAAATGTAAATCGTCACCAGCCAATGGGTGATTAAAATCAATAACTACAGATTCCTTCTTAACTTCTACTACAACACCATTAAACTTCTGACCTTCATTATTTTGCATTGGAATAACATTACCTTCAGCTAATAATTCTTCTTCAATCTTGCCATCAACTTCGAAAGTATTTTTTGGTAAATCCAGAAGGGCTTCTTCACTAGCCTGACCATAAGCATCATCGCTTTTTAATGTGAACTCAAAATTTTCTCCTGCTTTTAAACCATTCAAATTTTCTTCGAACTTAAGAAGCATAAAACCGGCACCATATAAAAATACGAAAGGTTTATCCTCTTTTACAGTTTCTACAATGTCGCCTTCGCTATTGTCAACTTTTAACTGATAAACCAACGTAACTACTTTTTCGTTTGAAATTGTCATAAACTTTCATTTTGAATTAATAATTGCTGCAAAGAAAGATTTTAATTATTAAAATAGCAAAAAATTATTGATTTATTGATGTTCAATATTATATGTTTAACAATCATTTAAATAATTAGATTTTGTATTTTTATTTAATCTTATCTATTTCAATAATGAAAAAAGATATTCAGCAAAAAATTAGTAAGCTAATTATATATTATTTTTCGGGTACAGGTAATGCCAGAAACGTAACACACTGGATTGAAAACATAGCACATAAATATAAAATTGAAACTCAAATTATTGATATTAGTAAGCTTAAAAGCAGAAAAGATATAACTATTCCGGATAATGCTTTAATTGGGTTTTGTTCTCCAACACACGGTTTTAACTTTCCTCCAATTATGTTTCATTTCCTGCTAAGATTTCCCAGGTCAAGAAAAAATAGAGTTTTTATTATAAACACAAGGGCTGGATTAAAAATGGGTAAATACTTTTTGCCTGGAATGAGCGGATTAGCCCAGTTTTTTTCTGCACTAATATTGATATTAAAAGGATTCAGAATTGTTGGAATGCACCCAATTGATTTACCTTCAAACTGGATTTCATTTCACCCGGGTATCAAACCTAAAGTTGTAGAATCTATCTATAGAAGACGAAAAAAAGAAACTGAAAGATTTGCTTTAAATTTGATTAATAATCAAAAAGATTTCAAGGGGTTAAGAACTATTTTAATTGATTTATTGATTTCTCCTATTGCGTTTTTATATTACATTATTGGTAGATTTATTTTAGCCAAATCATTTTATGCTTCAAAAGATTGCACCAATTGTGGTTTGTGTATTAAAGAATGCCCTTTGCAAGCAATAAAAACTGTTGATAACAGGCCATTCTGGACATATAAATGTGAGAGCTGCATGCAATGCATGAATATTTGCCCTGAACGTGCCATTGAAACAGCACATGGTTATGTATTTGCTATATATTATTTAATTACGTCTTTTCTCGTTGTAAAAATTTATAAATTATTACAAATTAACCGATTTCTCGATAATATTTTCCTGGAGTGGTTAAGTGATATATTACTTTTTTTTATTGATTCCGTATTAGTTGTTCTGTTATTTATTGCTTTTTACAGGATTTTCCATTATTTATTAAGGTTTCGGTTTTTTGAGCGTATTATTGTATACACATCATTAACTAAATGGAAATTCTGGAGGAGATATAAAATAGAAAAGAGATTTTAGATATTAGATTTGAGATTAATATATGATGTAACTAATTTCTGTTTATGTATTTTGAAAAATGTTTGATGTTAATTTATTTGTCTAAATACTCTTAACTAATTACTTAATACTAATTTTAAAAAAGCAGTAGGCCTGTAAGCCGGGTTCTGTTTCCGTAAACGGAATTCCATCATTTATCTAAGCAACCTACCCCCCGGCATCGAACGAGTAGCTCTTAATTGCCGGTATACATGGTCTTGCAACCCAAAAGACAGACAGCAACCGATATCACTATCGGAACTGGTGAGCTCTTACCTCACCTTCTCACCCTTACTCCGACGAATCGGAGCGGTTATTTTCTTCTCTGTTACTATACCCTCACGAATATCTCTCCTTTCGAGAGTTTGGTACTCTGTGTTGCCCGGACTTTCCTCTCTGTAAAACAGAGCGATGAAACAGCCTACTGCAGTGCAAATTTATATCTTAACTTTGAACTTTAAACTAAAAACTAGTAACTATTTTATAATAACCATCGTTGCTCCGTATCCATACTCTTTAAAAGAAGCATCCTGATATCGTAATTTAGGATATTTTCTGTCGAGTGTTTTTAAAACTTCGTGCTTTAATCTACCGTTTCCAATACCATGAATAAAAACCATTCTTCTGGTTCCTGCAATAATTCCACCATCCAGGGCAGTTATAAAACGACTCATTTGAATATCCAGCATTTCCGTATTAGATAAATTACTATGATTATCAACTAGCTCATGGATATGTAAATCAACTTCTTCAATTTCCTGATTTTCCCCACTCTTGCTACTCTTGAATTGTTTTTTAGGTTTAATTCTCTCTTTTTCCTTAATGGCTTTTTCAATATCTGAATCTGAAATATGATCGGCCAGATTAATTTCTTCTGCGCTTAGTTCATAAATAAAGGCATTTTCGTTAAAAAAATCATTTTCAATAAATGTGTTTTGCTTAAAGAATCTTGTAGGTTTTACATTCCAGGTTTTATTAAGCGGATTTAAAAGATAATAATTTCCTTTTCTGAAAAATATTAACTGAAAGTTAATCTCTTCAAAATCAGTCAGGTCTTCTCTTTTTATTGTTTCCAAGATTACTTTTGTATTATCTTCTAAATTACCATAAGCAAAAAGTGATTGAAATTCATTTTCTGTTTTCGATATTGAATACAAAATTCTAAAATTACTATCATTAATTAAGTAAACATCTAAATCAGAACTCACCATATCTTTTTGATCTTTTGGAACTACAGCAAAGTATACATTTGCTTTATTATCCGTATTTAAACCGTCTTCTTCCAAGTCATCTTCTTCAACAATATTATTTTGTTGATTTGAGCTTACAAGATTATTGTCAGAATTTTCTTTTTCATTATCATTAAACACATAGTCGCCTTCCGCTTTTAAAAGTTCGCTCATTAAAACGGGAACTTCAAATCCATCATCATTTAATACAAGAACTATTTTCTCATCCTGAAACCGAACTATAATACCTTGACCCACATCATTTAAAAACTTTACACGATCACCTTTTCTAAAATTCATCCTAATTATATTTTTAATTTTTATCCCCACAAAATTAGTTATTTTTGCACTTCGAAAAAGATAAATATGACTATAAATCCGGAAAATATAAGAATTGAAGATTATTCGTACGAATTACCTAATGATCGAATTGCCAAATATCCTTTGGAGCAAAGAGATCAGTCACAATTATTGGTTTATAATCAGGGTGAAGTAAGTAAAGATCAATTTTTAAATATAGATAGATACTTTGATTCGGATACTACTTGTGTTTTTAATAATACAAAGGTAATTCAGGCACGATTAAAATTCTATAAAGAAACCGGGGCGCAAATTGAGATTTTTTGCCTGGAACCAATTGAACCTTCTGATTATATACTGGCTTTTCAGCAAACCGAAAAAATCACCTGGAAATGTATAGTTGGGAATTTGAAAAAATGGAAAAATCAGGATTTAAAGAAAAAAATTTCAATAAATAACATTGAAATTGAACTGACAGCTTCAAAAGTTTCAGGCGAAGGTAATTCTCAAATTATAGAATTTTCGTGGAACGATAATAGCTTTACTTTTAGCGAAATACTTGAAAATATTGGCCTTACTCCTATACCACCTTATTTGAATCGTGAATCGGAAATTATTGATAAAGACAGATATCAGACAATTTATTCAAAACTGAAAGGTTCGGTTGCTGCACCAACTGCCGGATTACATTTTACAGACAAGGTCTTAAATAAGCTTAAAGAAAAGCAAATTAATTTTGAAGAAGTCACGCTACATGTCGGAGCCGGAACATTTATACCTGTAAAATCAGAAACTATAAATAATCATGAGATGCACACAGAGCATTTTGTTATTAAAAAAAGTACGATAAAAAATCTTTTGAATTCTAAAAAAATTGTAGCGGTAGGAACAACATCTGTCAGGACTATTGAAAGTGTGTATTGGCTAGGTGTTAAATTATTACAAAATAACTATTTTGATTCTCATATATCGCAGTGGGAAGTTTATAAATTATCAGATGATATAAATAAAACAGATGCATTAAATACCTTGTTAAATTACATGGATAACATGAATGTTGAAGAACTTCATGCATCAACACAAATAATGATATTCCCGGGTTATCAATTTAAAATGGTCGATATACTGATAACAAATTTTCATCAACCTAAAAGTACATTGCTTTTACTTATAGCTGCATTTATTGGAGATAACTGGAAGAAAGTATATGATTTTGCGTTGAATAATAACTTTAGATTTTTAAGTTATGGCGATAGTTCCATACTAATACCTAATCAGTAGGCAAGTACTGAGTATCTAATATCAAAACAATTTTTAAATTACTTACGAATAGCACTTGTGATTATTCATCCTCAATCAATTCTCAATTAACTTCAGCATTTTAAAATCAGTAATAATTCATCCTTTTAGCATACATTTGCATTACACAGCATAATTATGTCTGAAAGCCTAAATAAATATCAATTCGCTGACTGGTTACCCACAACCAAAAAAGAAGTAATTGCAAGAGGCTGGGACAAATTGGACGTTATCCTTTTCAGTGGCGATACTTATATTGATCATCCTTCGTTTGGACCTGCTGTTATTGGCAGAGTTTTAGAATCACTTGGATTAAAAATTGCAATTGTTCCTCAACCCAATTGGCAAGACGACCTGCGAGATTTTAAGAAACTTGGTAAACCACGATTGTTTTTTGCTGTTACTGCAGGATGTATGGATTCTATGGTAAATCATTATACTGCAAATAAAAGGTTGCGCTCCAACGATGCTTATACACCAGGTGGAAAAGCAGGTTTCAGGCCTGATTATGCGACTATAACCTATTCAAATATTTTAAAACGCCTGTTTCCCGAAGTACCAATAGTTATTGGTGGTGTTGAAGCTTCATTACGAAGATTAACTCATTATGATTATTGGTCTGATAAGCTTAAGCCGAGTATTTTGGAAGAAAGTAAAGCCGATTTACTCATTTACGGAATGGGCGAAAAACCTTTGAGTGAACTGGTGAAATTATTGGAAAAAGGCATCTCTTTTAAATCCATAAAAACGATTCCTCAAACAGCATATATTATAAATGAAGAACTAATCCCGGAAAATAAGAATTGGGAAGATTTTGAATTATTTAGTCATAATGAATGCTTAAAGGATAAAATAAAATATGTTAAAAATTTTAAAATTATTGAAGAAGAATCGAACCGATATCAAAGCACAAAACGATTAACTCAAAAAGTCGGGCAAAAATCAGTCATTGTAAATCCTCCATTTGAGCTATTTTCAGAGAAAGAAATGGATGCAGTATATAATTTACCCTTTACCCGGCTTCCGCATCCGAAATACGCTAAAAAGGAACCAATTCCGGCTTATAAAATGATACGGCATTCTATTACATTACATCGGGGTTGTTTTGGGGCTTGTTCTTTTTGTACGATTTCGGCACATCAGGGGAAATTTATTAGCAGCCGTTCTGAGAAATCTGTTTTAAAAGAAGTGGAACAGGTAACAAATATGTCTGATTTTAAAGGATATATTTCTGATTTAGGAGGCCCTTCTGCTAACATGTACAAAATGCAGGGGATTGATATTGAACAATGTAAAACTTGTAAAAGAGCATCTTGTCTTCATCCAGCTATTTGTAAAAATCTGAGTACTGATCCAAAGCCATTAACTAAAATATACAAACAAACACATAAGCATCAAAAAGTTAAAAAAGCTTTTGTCGGAAGTGGTATCCGTTACGATTTATTCATGCATAAACTTAATGATCCTGACTATGCGGATTATGCCGATGAATTAATAAAAAATCATGTGTCAGGGAGATTGAAAGTGGCACCTGAACATACTTCGGAAGATGTACTAAAGATTATGCGAAAGCCTGATCTTGGTATGTTTCATGAATTCAAAAAGTTGTTTGATAAAATCAATAGAAAACACCAATTGAACCAACAACTCATTCCATATTTTATTTCGAGCCATCCTGGTTGTAAAAATATACACATGGCCGAACTGGCTGTTGAAACCAAAATGATGGATTTTAAACTTGAACAAGTACAAGATTTCACTCCTACTCCAATGACTTTGGCAACTGTAATGTATTATTCAGGTATTAATCCTTATACCATGGAAAAAGTTTCTGTTGCACGTAGTAAAGACGAAAAATTATCGCAACGTAAATTTTTCTTCTGGTACAAAAATGAGTTTAAAAACGATATTATCTCCGAATTACGTAAAGCCAAGCGTGAAGATTTAATCGATAAACTTTTTGGCAAGATCACTCAAAAAATACATCATAAAAGCAATCGAAGAAAAAGATAAGTCACTTACAAAGGCTTATAAATGAAGTAAATTGTAGCAATATTCGCAGGCTACAAACAAACAGCATTCGAGTAGAAAATGTGGTAAAATACTACTCAATATGGCAAAAAAGCAATTTAGTATTTCCTCTATATAAAAATCTACAATATATTCATACATTCCCAGGCTGTTAATAAATTTAAATAACAAATTTATTGAAATTAAAAAGAGACTTAATATTTTTTGACTATTATTGTCAAATAAAATTAATCAATAACACTAAATGAAAAAAATAGTAGAAAAGTATGTGGAGATGCCGAAAAGTATCCGTCGGCCAATGTGGCAAATTTGGCATAAATTAATTATCAAATTTGATAAAAAAGGAGGTGCTATTTTTATGAACTACGGTTATCAAGGTCTTAATGGTGATAAACCGGTACAATTGAACGAGAAAGATGAAATTAACCGTTATTGCATTCAACTATACGATCACGTTGTAAACAGGGTTGATCTGAAAGGAAAGAATGTCCTTGAAGTTGGTTCAGGAAGAGGTGGCGGAGCATCTTTTATTAAAAGATATCACATGCCGGAAGCATATACTGCAATGGATATTTCCAGTTCTGCCATTGATTTTTGTTCTGACTATCATAAAGTTCCCGGTTTATCATTTGTTAAAGGATATGCTGAAGAACAACCATTCGAAGATCAATCTTTCGATGCTGTAGTTAATGTTGAATCGGCCAGATGTTATGGCAATATTAGTAAATTTTTCAGCGAAGTATATCGTGTGTTAAAACCTGATGGTCATTTTCTTCTTGCAGATATGATTAAGAAAAATGAATTAGATGGTTTCTTGAATGATTTAAAGAAAAATGGATTTAAAATTCTTCATCAAACAAAAATTACTCCTAGTGTTGTAAAAGCTTTGGATAATGATTCAGCCAGAAGAGAAGAATCTATTAAATCTCAGATTCCAAAGTTCCTGATAGGAGGATTTCTCCAATTTGCAGGTACTAAGGGCACTGAGCGTTATAATGCTTTCGCTACTGAAAAAATAGAATACTGGAGTTTTGTATTAAGTAAAAATTAATTCAGATGTAGTGTGCAGGGCATTATTAATTGTCCTGCATACATCTTACAGAAAGTACTGAACTCAGATCATAGGCAATAATCCCCACTTTGTCACTATTCACATATAATATTACGAAAAAGACTCTATCCCACCAATTTGTGTATTTATCCGAAAACTTGCATAATTTATTGATCCTATAAAAAAATTGAAATACGGTAATAAACGTATTAATATCAAAAATTATTCGATTACTTTTGCTGTATGTTTATTAAAATAGCACTTATATTATCTGTATTGCTGCAATTTGGAGCCACTATTGTAGCTATTGGACTGATACGAAGAACCAAATACAATATTTCCTGGATAATGATATCTACCGGTTTCTTCCTGATGGCATTTCGAAGATTGTATGAACTCATAATATTAATAAATACCAACAACAATACCGAAATAACAATTAGTAGTTGGATTGCAGTTATGATTTCACTGTTAATGTTTATTGGTACAATATATATTCGCAGGATATTTAATTTTCAGGAAAGAATCAATAATCTTCGCAAAAAAAATGAAGCATACGTTCTTTCTGCAATTATTAAAGCTGAAGAAAAAGAGCGTCAGGAATTCTCAAAAGAACTGCATGACGGACTAGGCCCGGTTTTATCATCTATAAAAATGGCTATTTCGGCAATCAATAAATCTATTTTACAAGATTCAAATAAAAAAATTATTGATAAAACTGAGCTAATAATTGACGAAGCAATAATTACAATTAAAGAAATTTCAAATAAACTAAATCCTCATATATTAGAACGTTTTGGATTGGAAAAAGCAATAAAATCTTTTACCGACACTATTATTACCGGAAAAGAATTTGAAATAACTTATTCGTCTAATATTAAAAAGAAACGTTACGATTATAATACAGAAGTTATAATTTACAGAATAATTGGTGAATTACTAAGCAATACACTTAAGCATGCATCTGCTACCAAAGTAGATATCTCCTTGTTCGATTATGGAAGTAAATTGGAATTATTTTATTCTGATAATGGCGTAGGATTCAATATTGAAAGAAATACCGACAAAGGTATGGGTTTGTCAAATATCCGTTCACGAATTAAATCATTAGACGGAAAAATAGAAATTCACAGCAAACCTAATAAAGGATTCTTTCTAAAATTAACTGTTCCTGTATGAAAGAAAAACTAAAAATATTCCTTGTTGATGATCATACTTTATTTAGAGAAGGGCTTCGGTTTTTACTATCCAATAGCGAATTAGTCTCAAATATTTATGAGGCCAACAATGGTAAGGAATTACTTAAACAAGTGTTAAATATAAAACCGGACATTATTCTCATGGATATTGAGATGCCTGAGATGAATGGTATTGAAGCTACACAGGAAGTTCTAAAATTGTATCCTGAAACCAAAATAATTGCTTTATCGATGTATGCCAACGAGAACTACTATACAGAGATGATTGATGCAGGTGCAAAAGGCTTTTTATTAAAAAATTCGAAATTTGAGGATGTGCAAAATGCAATAGCTGATGTATATAATGGTAAGAACTACTTTTCTCCCGAAATTTTACATGCCATAATAAAGAGTCTGAATAAAAAACCTAAAAAACAAAATACCGACCTAACCGAACGGGAAGTTGAGGTACTTTATAATATTTGCAAGGGATTTTCAAATCAGGAAATGGCTGACTTACTATATATCAGTAAACGTACCGTTGACAAACACAGAGAAAATATACTATTAAAAACCCAGTCTAAAAACACTGCGGGCTTAGTTATTTATGCTATTAAGAATAACATCTTTGAGGTTTAGAATTTTGGCAAAATTCTTATACGTTTAAACACTTATCTTCCAATTTACGCTTTAAAACTATTCTTTAACCTTTTCAATTGAAATACTTTTGATTCAGCATTAATCAGGTTTATTTTTAATTATGCTTATACCATTTTTAATACCATTTATTATAGCAATTTTTCTAGCAATTAATATGGGTGGTAGCGGAACCGCTCCCTCATTTTCTGCTGCTTATGGCGCCAATATTATTCGTAAAGCATTAATTCCCGGATTGTTTGGTGTTATGGTATTTATAGGAGCAATTGTAGGTGGTAAAGAAACAGCAAAAACCGTTGGTAAAGGTTTGCTTGACCCCGAGATGATGAACTTTATAATTGTATCAATTATTCTTTTATCTGTCGCTATTTCTTTATTGATTGCTAATGTATTTGGGATTCCTCAATCTACCAGTCAGGCTACAGTAATGGCTGTTATAGCACCTGCTATATATTTTCATTCATTAAATACTGATAAATTATTTTTTGAAATTTTGCCTACATGGTTTATTATGCCGATAATATCATTTGTTTTAGCTTTTTTAATTGGCAAATATATTTACAAACCAATAAGAAAGAGAGGATATACTATTTCAAGGAAAGTGAATGAAAGTTATGTTCTCAAAGGTTTAATTATACTAATGTCCTTGTATGTTGCCTTTTCAATTGGTACAAATAATGTTGCAAATGCTGTGGGACCACTTGCAACTATGGCAAGTAATGAAATAAATATTGCAGAAGATTATTTTGTTCATGTAATGATTTTAGCAACACTAATTATAGCTCCTAGTTTTGGTATTGGCAGTTCTATTTTCGGTCATAAAGTTGTTAAAAACACGGGAAAAGAAATTGTATTATTCGGAAGAATTGAAGCAGTTATAATTGCATTTCTTTCTGCAAGTTTGTTACTAACTGCTTCTCTAATTAAAGGAGTTCCCACTTCATTGGTTCAAATAAATGTGGGTGCCATAATAGGAATCGGAGTTGCAAAACTTGGTTTTAAAAACATCTTTCGAAAAACTGAAGTAAACAGGTTTTTTGTAATGTGGGTTGTTGCTCCTATTATTGCATTCACCATTTCACTTTTCCTGACATACTTAGCAGATGAGTTAAATATGTTACAACTGTAAATTCCTTTCTGTTTTCCGTACCCTCAAAAAAATTACTTTTTATATAGCTCTTATAACAATTTATTCTATAAGAAGCATCAATTTTTATAATTCAATAAGCAAATTCCCGGAATTTCTTTTTATCTTGCAAATAGTCTTATTATCAATAAAATAATAGATTAACTACAAGTACTTAATCATAAATAAGGAATATTATGAGAGTTATCCGTACATTCGATTTATTAGAGAGATACGAGCAAAAATTTTTAAGTAAGGAAGATGCTTTTGGAGTTAAACAAGATGGAAAGTGGGTTAAATACAGCTCGAAAGAATATATCGAAATTGCTCATCAAATTAGTTACGGGCTACTATCACTTGGTATGCAAAAAGGCGACAAAATTGTAACCATCACCAATAATCGTCCTGAATGGAATTTTGTTGATATGGGAATGGCTATGATTGGTATTGTTCACGTGCCTGTATTTACTTCTTTAAGTTCTGATGAATATGAATTTATTCTACAGCACTCCGATGCAAAATTGATATTTGTATCCGACAAAACACTATATAATAAGGTTGCTCAGGCAGCTAAAAAAATCAATAAAAATGAAATTATTTATTCATTTGACACTATTGATGAGGTTAAGAACTGGAATGAAATTCTCAATCTGGGTAAAGAAAGTACAGTTTATTATAAAGAAGAAGTAGAAAAACTTAAGAAAAGTATTAATGAAAACGATTTCGCAACATTGATATATACATCAGGAACCACCGGTACGTCAAAAGGTGTTATGTTGTCGCATAAGAACCTTGTACAAAATTTTCTTGCTGCAGCTGAAGTATTTAAACTCACTATTGATGATAAATTTCTGAGCATTCTTCCACTATGTCATGTTGGCGGCAGAATGGGTAATTATCAAACACAATATAATGGAAGTAGTTTGTATTATGCTGAGAATATGGGAACCATAGCCGCTAATATGAAAGAAATTAAACCCAATGGTTTTGATACTGTACCTCGTCTTCTTGAAAAAGTTTTTGATAATATAATTGCAAAGGGTAAGAAACTGAAAGGATTCAAAAAGACAATTTTCTTTTGGGCGATTAAAATTGGTTTAAAATATAAACTCAAATGGGAAAGTAGCTGGTGGTATAAAATGAAATTAAAAATTGCAGACAAACTGATTTTTACTAAATGGCGTGATGCTTTGGGTGGAGAAATACGAATAGTAGGATGTGGTGGTGCTACTCTACAACCCAGGCTGGAAAGAGTGTTTTGGGCGGCAGGGATTAAAGTAATAAACATGTATGGACTTACAGAAACATCGCCAATAATTACTATTAACAGGCAGACTATACCCGATTTAAAGCTGGGAACCGTCGGAGCATTAATCGAGGGTGTCGAGATTAAAATTGCCGATGATGGTGAAATTCTTTGTAAAGGCCATAATGTAATGCTTGGTTATTATAAAAATTCTGAATTAACAGAACAGGTTTTCGATAAGGATGGATGGTTTCACACAGGTGATATTGGTTATATGGATAAGAATAAATTTCTTATGGTTACCGATCGAAAAAAAGAAATTTTCAAACTGTCATCCGGCAAATTTATTGCACCACAGGTGATCGAGAATAAAATAAAAGAATTGAATTGTATTGATCAAATTATGGTTGTTGGAGAGCATGAGAAATTTGCCAGTGCATTAATATCTCCAAATTTTACATATATTAATGATTGGTGCGATCAGAATGATCTTAAATACAATTCCAATGAAGAAATTATTCAAATTCCTGAAGTATATTCCTTAATGCAGCACGACATTAAAGATTTCAATAAGAAAGTCGCTAAAGCAGAACAAATTTTAAAATTCAAGCTTATAGCAGATGAGTGGTCTCCTGCTTCAGGAGAACTATCTCCTACCTTGAAATTGAAAAGAAAATTTATTGCAGAAAAATATAGAGATCTGATTGAACAAATCTATTCTAAACAGATAGTGTAATAACAGTTAGGTTTAAAAAGGAATATATCAAGAAAGTTTCTTCTTTATCAATTCCACAAAATTATTAATATCTTC
This sequence comes from Bacteroidales bacterium, assembly GCA_021108325.1. GTDB lineage: Bacteria > Bacteroidota > Bacteroidia > Bacteroidales > UBA12077 > UBA12077. Next base: position 59,652 of record JAIORB010000058.1, read on the forward strand.
TTCTTGTGTATCAAAAGATGTCATCCAGCGTACTTCAGATCTTGATTCATCCCAGTCGTAAAAAAAATATTCCTGTTTTAATTCCGGTATAATTTCTTTTGGAACTATGGCAAAAATACCATTTGCTTCTACTTTTTGTGTTATTTGTATTTGTGGTATATCTTTTATTTTTGATGCTAACAGTTGCGCCATATCGTTAGCATGTTTAGCATTTTTGTACCATAAATTATTGGATAAGTATCTTTCGAACTGAACAGAAATAAATCTCATTTTCGATGCCAGTTGCATTCCCTGCTTACGAACATATTTAAAATCCTGTCCTAATTCCTTATTTAAGAAAAGAATTGCTTCACCATACATCATACCATTTTTAGTTCCACCAAATGATAGAATATCAACACCCATATCCTTTGTAAATTCCTTAAATCCCTTATTTAGGCTTACTGCAGCATTAGCAATACGTGCTCCATCCATGTGTAAAAACATCTTATTTTGATGAGCAAAATCAGCTAATTCTTTAATTTCATCTGTAGTATAAACCGTTTCCAACTCTGTAGCCTGAGTTATGGAAATGATTTTTGGTTGCGAATGATGTTCAAAATCAAAACCTCTTATATGTTTCTGAATCAAATCAATCGTAAGTTTACCATCAGATGTTTCGACTGATAATAATTTAAATCCATTAAACTTTTCAGGAGCTCCGCATTCATCTTCGTTAATATGAGATGTTTCGGCACAAATCACAGAATTCCATGATCGTGTTGCCACGTTTAAACCTAAAACATTTGCCGCCGTACCAATAAAAACAAAATATATATCAATATCATTTCCAAAATGTTCGTACAATTTTGCTTTTGCACGTTCAGTATAAATATCATCGCCATAAGCTATAGTATGACCTTCATTAGCTTCAATAATAGCTTTCATAATCTCAGGATGAACACCTGAATTGTTATCACTGGCAAAACCGCGTTTGTTTAAAATAGACATTATATTATCTTTTTTAGATTAAACAAACCCTGCCAGAGTTTGAAACTCTGGCAGGGTTATAAAGACTTATTATTAAAATTTTTCGTCATATTTAGTCCAAAGAAAATCACCCAGCTCCCAAGCTTTATCAACCACTTTAATTCCCCAATCGTTTGTATATTTAGTCAAATATTCAATTGTTTTTTCTGGATTATTTTCATTGTATAGCTTTGAAGCTTCTTCTTCAAAGGGTTTTTGATTTTCAAAAAGCTCTTTTTGCATTGGATTCCACACTGCATCAACATCATGGCGCATATCTCCCCAACGTTGAGCTGTCAATGTTCCTAAACGGTTAAAAGCCCACCATGCCGATTCTCTGGTAAATCCATTTACTCTACCTGGAGTTTTATATGAATCAGGTAAATCAGTTACACTGCAATAAACAGGAACATAAATCGAACTTGCTACATTATCTTGCGCCAACCAAACCACACCTCCAATTTCATCAGGTAACCAGTCGCGACACTGAATAATAGTTGCATACATTGTATACCAACGAGCAATAGTACGTTCACCAAGAAAATCAATATGCCCCGATTCATGATCAACATTGTACCAACCACCACTTACATTCGAAATCTCCAGTTGATCATAAGGCATAAAAGGATTAGCCATTGGAGAAATTATAGTCTTACCATCGCTATCAGTAGAAGTAATATTTCTTCTCATATCATAAGGTGTGCCTTCGAAGTAATCTTTAAAAACCATTACTAAATCTTCTAAAGAAACTTTTTTATCGGGCTTTACAGAAAACGGATAATTTTCATCATTTGGGTCAAGATGTAATGATGGTGCTAATAAATCAAATACTCTCCACTCACGACGGCGAGCAGCAAAAGATTTTCTGCTTTCAGGCGCATAGGCATAACAAAAACGAAAAGTTTCATTTTCGTTCCACCAGCCATTTTCTTTGGCTACATCAAATATATTTTCTGATGCCATAAAATAATCCGGCTGTGATAAATCAATTTCTTTTATAGTACTAGCGTTAACATTAACTGAAATATGATTATCAGGAACACGTTGTGCAACCCAAACAGCACCTACTTTATCTTTTCCTGAGCCAACAATTTCGAAATGCCATACTTCTTTCGGGTCAGCAATTGTTAAGCACTCGCCATAATCGTTCCATCCGTATTTCTTCGTTAACTCACCGGCCATTTTAATTGCTTCGCGTGCAGTAGTACAACGCTCAACCATTAGCTGGCATAAACGCTGACAATCAATCAAACCTGCATCAGACTGAAGCTCATCTCTCCCACCAAATGTTGATTCACCAATTCCAAGTTGCTTTTCGTTCATACAAGGGTATGCCGAATTAATATATTTATATGTATGTTCAACTTGTGGTATTTCTCCTATCTTGTCATGTTTATATGCAGGCATCGCTGTGGTGTTATCAGCAGTACGTTTATACATTGGAGCCTTATCACCAGTTTTATGATCTTTAGCGAATTTAATGTCCATCCACGAACGTGTTCTATGACTATCATCTGTATGTGAAGTAATCACAGATCCATCTACCGATGCAAGTTTACCAACTGTTATTGATGTACAGCCTTCTGGCACTCCACCTTTCCAGTCACTTTTATCCTGTGCATTAATATAATTAGAAAATAATAAGGTTAATAATAGAGTTAATGTAAGTTTGACTATTTTTTTCATATTGATGTATATTTAAAATTTGATTTGCCAATTTACTAAAAATGTACCCTAACTTTTTACATTTCGACAATTTATTTTATTCGATTAGTTTATTTATAAATAGTTTAAAGTATTTAAAATTCTTTAAAATAACAGACTAAAAAGTACAACTAATCAAAGAAATTTGTAATTTTGATTTTATCATTTTACAATTATGGACAAGCAAAAATTAAAGAAAAATATAATAAATATTTGTATTGACACTTTAGAAAAAAGTGCACAGATAGTTCGTGAAACAATCGATGAAATTATTCAAACGGCAATTGAATATGAAGGAGATCATGACATTTTTGATCCTTTTAAGGGAGAAATGATGAAGAAAAAAGATATGCAGGTGAAGCATTTGGAAAATTACCTGGATGATATCAAATTAATTAAAAAAGCTGACCCTGATAGGATATCAGAAAAAGTTGAATTTGGATCAATTGTTATAACTGACAAACAAAAAATGTTTATTGCTGTTGCCTTGGGTAAAATCCAGATTGAAGGAGAAATTTATTTTGCCATTTCTACGCAAGTACCAGTATTTAAAGCTATGCAAGATTTGAAAGTGGGCGACACTTTTACTATCAACAATAATCAGTTTACAATAAAAGATATTTTCTAGACATTCCCAATAAGTATTTCTAATCTGAATTATGCTGCAATTTTTTTTTAATTTTTTACTAATCATCAAATTATAAATGATAAAGTTTAAAATGCCTAAAGAATATTGTTAATTGAATCATTTTTAGTTCATTTTAGGCATTTATAATTTTAATTTATTTTATATCGTACCAACAAGACACCCAAAGTTTAAAAACTTCGGTAGTCTCTCTTATAACAAAGCATCATATAAAATTTCAACAGGATGTAAAGCTTTACGTCCTGTTCCATCTTTAATTTGATGGCGACAACTTGTCCCGGGAGCAGCTATTAAAGTTTCTGAACCTGCTTCACGCACCGCAGGAAAAAGTACCATCTCTCCTATTTTCATAGAAACCTCATAATGCTCTTTTTCATAACCAAACGAACCTGCCATTCCACAACAACCTGAAGGGATTTCTTCAACTGTATAATTTTCCGGGAATGAGAGCAAAAATTTAGTAGGATCGGTTGATGCTACAGCCTTTTGTTGGCAATGTCCATGCAATTTAATATGCCTTTTTTCTATCGTAAATATCTCATTTGTAATAATTCCGCGTTCAATTTCTCTTTTCAGAAATTCATCAATCATCAGTGCATTTTCTGATAATTCCTGGGCTGTTTTCTTTAAATCGTTTCCAACTAAATCGGGATATTCATCGCGAAATGTTAGAATAGCAGAAGGTTCTATTCCCACCAAAGGTGATTTACTTGTAATAATATCTTTTAAATAGTTAACATTCGTTATGGCAATTTTACGTGCTTTTCTCAGCAAACCTTTCGATAAATAAGTTCGGCCACTATCAATATGTTTTGGTATTATCACTTCGTATCCCAAGCGGGTTAATAATTGCACAGTTTTGATACCAATATCCGTATCATTGTAATTCGTAAATTCATCGTTAAATAAATAAACTTTCCCTTTGTTTTCCTGTTTGTTTTTCAACTCAGAAATATAGTGTTTCATCCACTTATTCATGGTTTGCCCTCTAAGCAAAGGCATACTTCTTTGCGGTGCAAAACCAATAATACGCATTATAAACGATGAAACAGCTCTGTTTTTCATGATCATATTATAAAACCAGGGCCAAACCGAAGCAAGCTTATTAATTTCTGTAATATATGCTACAAGCCTTGATCGTAATGGTATTCCGTGTGCATCGTAATAATGTTGTAAAAACTCAGCTTTTAATTTAGCTACATCAACACTCGAAGGGCATTCAGATTTACATGCTTTACATGATAAACATAAATCCATCACTTCCTTTATCTCAGGATGGTCGAAAGGATTTTTTTTAGTTGAGTTAGTTAAAAATTCGCGTAATATATTGGCTCTGGCTCTGGTAACATCATTTTCGTTACGAGTTGCCATATAACTCGGACACATGGTTCCACCGGATTTTTCAGTTTTTCGGCAATCTCCGCTCCCATTACATTTTTCTGTAGCCCTAAGAATACCTCCTACATTTGAAAAATCGAAAATGGTTTCAATTTCACGTTCATCTCGATCCGGTTCATATCTCAAATAACTTGTCATTGAAGAAACATCTACAATTTTACCCGGATTAAAAATATGATTCGGATCCCAAACAGATTTTAATTCCTTCAACAAGCTATAATTCCTTTTGCCTATTATGATCGGTATAAATTCGCTACGCACACGACCATCGCCATGTTCACCACTTAATGAGCCATTGTATTTTTTAACCAGATGAGCAATTTCCAGTCCTATTGTTCTGAACATGGCAACATCTTTTGAATCTTTCAGATTTAATATCGGCCGTAAATGCAGTTCTCCTGAGCCAATATGTGCATGATAAACACATTCCAGTTTATGTTTATCCAGAATTTTCCGGAAATCATCCATATAATCGGGCAATACCTCCACATTTACTGCTGTGTCTTCAATAACAGATACCGGTTTAGCATCACCTTCCATATTAGACAACACTCCTAATCCTGCTTTACGTAAATCCCATACTTTTTGGGTTTCATCACCATAAATTACCGGGAAATGATACCCAAAACCCGATTTTTTAAAATCCTCAATTAAATGATTACAACTTTCGTTGATTTCTTCAACTGTTTGCCTGGTAAACTCTATAATTAAAATTGCCCCCGGTTCACCTTCAATAAAATATCTATTTTTTAACTGGTCACGATTCCCTTTGGTAAGATTAAGAATAGTATTATCCATCATCTCAACAGCACCCGGATTGTGCCTTAAAGCTACCAAATTAGCCTTAAATGTTTCTTCTTTAGTTTTAAAATGTACAGCTACAACAGCAATATTTTCAGGTGGAATATCAACTAAATTCAATTTGATTTCAGTAATTAAACCCAAAGTACCTTCTGAGCCGCATATCAAGTTAGAAAAGTTAAACTTATTTTCGGTTTCTGTAAATACATCTGTTTCAAGAAGTAAGTCAAGCGCATATCCTGTATTACGCCTGTAAATTGATTTGTCGGGGAATTCTTTACGAATTTCAGTTTGATTATCCTTATCAGTTAAAATACTATTAATATGTTGGTATATATTATTTTCTAACTGATTACCGGAAAGCTTTTCTTCAAACTCTTTTTTGCTTAAAGATTTAAATTCAACTTCATTACCATCACTTAAAATAACTTTTGTTGCTAAGGTATAATCACGGGTTGTTCCATAAATAATTGAATGTGAACCGCAAGCATTATTGCCGACCATACCACCAATCATACATCGGCTTGATGTGGAAGTTTCAGGGCCAAAAAATAATCCATAAGGTTTCAAGAACATATTCAATTCATCGAGTATTACTCCCGGCTGAACCCTTACCCAACGCTCCTCATTATTCAATTCTAAAATTTCGGTAAAATATTTTGAAACATCAACCACAATACCACTCCCTACAACCTGTCCGGCTAATGAAGTTCCTGCTGTACGAGGAATTAGAGATGTTTTGTGTTCCTCTGCAAAAGCAATAAGTTTTTTTAAATCTTCAGGATTCCTTGGCCTTGCAACAGCCAAAGGTATTTCACGATATGCTGAAGCATCTGTAGCATAAAGTATTCTGTTTTTTTTATCAGTATATAAATCGCCACTCAAATCCTGAGCCAGTTCTTTTAACTTATTGAGCATTCTAAATAGTTTAATTCCGAAAATGTAAAAGTAATAACATAATAAGAAAGCAGATGTTTTTTACATATTTATATTTCCTATTTCTAAAAAAAAACTTTTTTGTGTTTAGTGTTAATTAATGTATTTTTGATTTTTCATAAAACAAAAACACAAATGAGCGTATTAGTAAATAAAAATTCAAAAATAATTGTTCAGGGATTTACCGGTAGCGAAGGTACTTTTCATGCACAACAAATGATTGAGTATGGAACTAAGGTTGTTGGTGGGGTTACTCCCGGGAAAGGTGGTCAGACACATTTAGAAAAACCTGTTTTTAATACTGTTGAAGATGCTGTTAAATCAACCGGGGCTGATGTATCGGTTATTTTTGTTCCTCCTGCTTTTTCTGCTGATGCAATTATGGAAGCTGCTGATGCCGGAATTAAAGTTATTGTAACTATCACAGAAGGAATTCCTACTTCGGATATGGTAAAAGTTAAGGAGTTTCTTAAAGATAAAGATTGTAGAATGGTTGGTCCAAATTGTCCCGGGATAATTACTCCCGGAGAAGCAAAAGTTGGAATAATGCCAGGTTTCATTCATAAAAAAGGAACTATTGGTATAGTATCACGATCAGGTACTTTAACCTACGAAGCAGTAGATCAAATAACAAAAACAGGATTAGGCCAATCAACCTGTATTGGTATAGGTGGAGACCCAATTATAGGAACAACAACATGCGATGCCGTTAAATTGCTTATGGATGATCCTGAAACAGAAGGGATTATTTTAATTGGAGAAATTGGTGGAAATATGGAAGCTGAAGCGGCACAATGGATAAAAGAAAACGGAACAAAACCAGTTGTTGGTTTTATTGCCGGAAAAACAGCACCTAAAGGAAGACGAATGGGTCATGCAGGTGCAATTATTGGAGGAAAAGGCGATACAGCAGAAGCAAAAATGAAGATTATGAGCGATTGTGGAATTCATGTGGTTGAATCCCCTGCTGAAATTGGAAAAAAAATGTTTGAGGTTTTAAAACAATAATTCATTCTTTTTCATACATTTGGATCATGTTGAGAAATTGGGAAAATAAAGTTGTTGTTATAGCTGAAGATGAACAAATAAATTATTTGTTCCTAAAAGCTGTTTTAAAGCCAACAAAGGCCCAAGTGATCTGGACAAAAACCGGAAGAGAAACCATTGATATTTGTAATACTGAAAAAGTAGACATTGTGTTAATGGATATAAAAATGCCTGATTTAAATGGTCTTGAGGCTACTATTGAAATAAAAAAGGATTTTCCTAATTTACCAATCATTGCACAAACTGCATACGCAATGGAAGAAGATGAAGATGCAAGTATGGAAGCTGGTTGCGATGATTACATATCGAAGCCAATTCGTCCTGAAAACCTGCTTGCCATAATGTCGAAATACATACAATAATTAAATTGCAATAGAAAATCCTATTCTCAGTTGAGGATAGGTATACGGATTATCATCTGTTTCATTTATATTCCACAATAATATAATATAAGATTTTGAACCTCGTCCCATTTGTTGAACATATCCTCCTCCAATAAGTATATTGTGTAACCAATATCTATCGTAATTTAAATCAGGATCATTAAAATATTTGTAATTATATTCTGTATTTAGAAATTCATATTCGACATGTGCAATTATTCCACTATGCCCTTTTACTTTAATAAGATTTCTAAAATCTTTAACAACGGCAAATTGAGAAAAAACACTGCCACCATATACACTTGTTTCAAAATCGCCATACATTGATCTTTTATCATTGTAATATTGATATTTTCCACTTAATCCAATACTCAATCTTTCAGTTAATTGAGTTCCAAATATAACATTTACATCTACATAAGTATAAGCTCCAAAACCCATCCATAATGAGCCACCCCAAAATAAATACGATTCTTTTGTTTCTTCTTTTGATTTATTTTTAATGTTTTGATTTTTCTGAGCATCTACCTGATGGGTCGTAATTAAAATAAAAAATATAAAACTTAATACTACTTTAGCTATTCTCATAAATAATCTATTTTTACAGAACAAATTTATTAAATCATAAAAAGTATTTAAATTCCCAAATAATATTTAAATATAATACATAAATTATGAATATAGTAATCACTGGAACGAGCAAAGGAATTGGTTTTCACCTTGCGAAATTATTTGCAAAAGATAAAAATAACACGGTTGTAGCTATTGCACGAAGCGAGAATCTTCTTAAAGAGTTAAGAAACGATTGTATCAGGCAGAATTTAAAAAGTAAAATTAAAATTGTAGTATTTGATATTGAAGATCCAAATAATGTAAAAAACAGGCTTAAAAATGAAATAATAAAACATATCGACTCTGTAGACATCCTAATTAACAACGCCGGATTTCTAATAAATAAATCTTTTGTAGATATGGATATTAAAGAAATTCAGAAAATTTATAATATTAACTTTATTAGTCATTCAGTTTTAATACAAGATTTAATTCCATTTCTGAAAGAAAGCAAATTAGGACATGTGGTTAATATTTCAAGTATGGGAGGTTATCAGGGAAGTTCTAAATTCCCGGGCTTGTCATTTTACAGCTCTAGTAAAGCTGCTTTGGCTAATTTAACGGAATGCCTGGCCGAAGAATTCAAAAACAATAATATTAAATTTAACTGTTTAGCTCTTGGGGCAGTTAATACAGAAATGTTAAAAACCGCTTTCCCCGATTTTAATGCACCACTAAATGCAGATGAAATGGCTAATTTCATATACGATTTTTCAATCAATGGAAGTAAATATTTTAATGGCAAGATAATACCTGTAAGTATTTCAACACCATAAAAAAAAGCATCAAAACAGATGCCTTTTCAACAGATAATACAATTTACTATTTATATATTTTTGGCTCTATTTCATTAGTCATAACCATTCGACCATTCATTGCTAATGCTTCCATTTCATCTTCGCCCGGATAAACAACAACCGGAGCAATAAACGTAACCATTTCTTTAATATAATCAACAACAATTCTATCGTGAGCCATACCTCCTGTTAAAATAATTGCATCAACTTTTCCTTTTAGAACAGCGCTTAATGATGCAATTTCTTTACCTAACTGATATCCAACTGCATCATGTACTTTTTCTGCGTTCTTATCACCAGCTTTAATTTTCATTTCAACCTCGTAAGCATCATTTGTTCCAAGATAAGATACAAAACCACCTTCTCCTTTTATCATCTTTTTAACTTCATCATGAGTGTATTCGCCGCTAAAACAAAGTTTTGCAACCTGACCACAAGGCAAGGTGCCCGTTCTTTCAGGAGAGAATGGTCCATCACCATCAAGAGCATTATTCACATCAATAACTTTTCCTTTTTTGTGAGCACCTACAGAAATACCACCACCTAAGTGAGCAACAATTAAGTTAAGTTCTTCATAAGGTTTATCAACAGATTTTGAATACTTCCGAGCAATTGCTTTTTGATTCAATGCATGGAAAATTGAATGACGAGTAAATTTAGGATGACCAGTATAACGAGCTACATCTTCCATCTCGTCAACAACAATAGGATCAGCAATAAAGGCTCTTGCTCCTTTTAAAGATTTAGCAATATCATTTGCAATTAAACCTCCCAAATTGCTTGCATGCTCACCTAATTTACTTTCATACAAATCCTTAATCATTTGTTCATTAACCTCATAAACACCTGATTCTATTGGCTTAACCAATCCACCACGGCCAACAATAGCTGTAATTAAATCGATTCTTATTTTGGCTTCTTTTAATTCTTTTAAAATAATTTTTTTTCTAAACTCAAACTGATCAACGATATTAGGAAAGGGTTTTAAATCTTCTGAAGAATGTTTAACATTTTTCAAAAAGATTGATTTTGAACCCTGATAAACGGCTATCTTCGTTGATGTTGAACCCGGATTTATAGCTAAAATTCTTTGGTTTTCCATTTCTATTTATTTTTCAAATTAATTATTCCACACAATATTACATTGCCGCAGCTAAAGCTATCGACATCATTTTACTTTTATCTGCATCTGCTCTTGAAGTAAGAACGATAGGAACTTTAGCTCCCATAATTACAGCGGCAGAAGTACATCCTCCCATAAACATTAATGTTTTGTAAAGCATGTTTCCGCTATTTAAATCCGGAGCAACTAAAATATCAGCATCACCGGCTACATCGCTAATAACACCTTTATGTTCGGCTGCTTTTTTAGAAACAGCATTATCTATTGCAAATGGTCCATCAACTATACATCCTTGTATTTGTCCTCTTCTGTTCATTACAGCTAACATGGCAGCATGAGTTGTTGATTCTATCTTAGGATTTACAACTTCCAATGGCCCCACAACAGCAACTTTAGGCATTTTTATTCCTAAACGGTGAAATACTTCTACAGAATTATTTATGATATCTACCTTTTCATTTAAACTCGGTAAAATATTCATTCCTGCATCAGTAATACCAATTAACTTATGATAGTACGGTGATTCGATAAATGCAAAATGACTTAATGTTGATCCTTTTGTTAAACCATTTTCTTTATCAAGAACAGCTTTTAATAATGGAGCAGTACTTACCAGACCTTTCATTAAAATATCTGCTTTTCCCTCTTTAATAAGAGCAACAGCTTTAACTGATGATATAGCAGGGATGTTTTCTTCATAAATTTCAATTCCGGAAAGATCGAAGTTTATTTCTTTGCATATTCTTTCAATCTCAGTTTTATTTCCAACCAGTACCGGAATAATTATTCCTTCGAGGAAAGCATTCTTAACAGCTTCCAAAACAGGTCTGTCAGCTGCTGCTGCAACTGCTAACCGCCTTGTTTCTTTACTCTTAGCAATACTTACTATATCGTTTAATGATTTATAAGTCATTTTATTATTTTTTAAATTTTAAACACAGGTCTAAAATTGCCGCAAAAAGTATATAATAAATCTATTTTAAAATATATAGGCAAATTTATAATAAACCACTAACAATTTTTTGAGTATCCTGTGCAATAACCAGTTCTTCGTCAGTTGTAACCACGACAACTTTTGTTTTGGATCCTGGCTTAGTCAGTTCCAGATCAATACCACGTTTTTTATCATTCAATTCAACATCAAAATCAACACCTAAAAATTCAAGATTCTCACAAACATCGCGTCTCACATCAAAACCATTTTCGCCGATTCCTCCGGTGAACAATATTAAATCCACACCTCCCATCGCAGCAGCATAAGCACCAATATAATGTATAACTCTATAAGTAAACATATCCAATGCTAACTTTGCTCTTTCATTTCCGTCCGCGGCAGCTTGCTCAAGATCTCTCATATCTGATGACAGGCCTGAAATACCTAATAAACCACTGCGCTTATTAATCATATTATTGCTATCTTGAATTGTTAAATCCTCCTTTTCAGCGATAAATAACAAAGCACCTAAATCAAGGTTACCGGCACGTGTTCCCATCAATAATCCTTCGACTGGTGTAAAACCCATTGAGGTATCTATTGATTTACCATTTTTAATAGCGGCAACCGATGCACCGTTTCCTAAATGGCAAGAAATTACTTTTTTATCTTCCCAGTTCCAACCTACTAGTTTGCAAGCTTTTTTTGCAACAAACTTATGACTTGTACCATGAAAACCATATCGCCTTACCTTATATTTTTCATAATACTCATAAGGTAATCCATACAAAAATGCTTTTGGCTCCATTGATTGATGGAATGAAGTGTCAAAAACAGCCACCTGAGGTACTTTAGGCAATAATTTTTCCATAGCCAAAATACCTTTAAGATTTGCAGGATTATGAAGTGGTGCTAATTCAATAATTTCCTCAATTCGTTCTTTACCCTCTTTTGTAATGAGAGCACTTTCTTTAAAATATTGACCACCATGCGTAACACGATGACCAACAGCAGTAATTTCTTCAGCACTTTTAATCACTCCATGGTCAGGTGATAACAGCGCATCAAAAATTAAATCAATTCCCTTTGTATGATCAGGAATATCAGTTGTAAAATTGTATTTTTTGTCATCTTTAGTTTTATGCTTAAGTTCACCATTGCAAATGCCTATTCGTTCGACAAGGCCTTTTGCTAATACATCAGCATTATCAGAATTTGTCATATTTAATAACTGGTACTTAATAGACGAACTACCACAGTTTAATACTAATATTTTCATTTTATTTATTTGCCTTATATATAAATTAATTTCCTGCTGCCTGATTTGCTGTAATTGCAACTAAATTCACAATATCACTTACTGAACAACCTCTAGAAAGATCGTTAATCGGAGCTGCCATTCCTTGTAATATTGGGCCTACAGCCTCGGCTCCAGCCAAACGCTGTACTAACTTATAAGCAATATTTCCTGTTTCCAGTGTAGGAAATACCAATACATTAGCTTTTCCGGCTATTTCGCTTCCCGGAGCTTTCTTCTGTCCGATAGCTTCTATTATTGCCGCATCTGCCTGCAATTCACCATCAATTTTTAATGATGGGTCCATTTCTTTGGCCATTCTTGTTGCATTAACTACTTTATCGACCATTTCGTGTACAGCACTTCCTTTAGTTGAAAAACTAAGCATTGCAATACGTGGTTCGAAACCTGCAATAGCCCTTGTTGTTTCTCCTGTGGCTACAGCAATTTCCGCAAGTTCTTTATCTGTTGGATTTGGATGAACAGCACAATCAGCAAAAACAAGCAAACCATCTTCTCCAAAATTTTTATCTTTTAGAATCATTAAAAAAGCTCCGGAAACTACACTAAATCCAGGTTTAGTTTTCACATATTGAAAAGCGGGTCTTAAAACATCACCGGTTGCATTTTCAGCACCTGCAACTTCGCCATCGGCATCACCATTTTTAATCATAATTGTTGCAAGAAATAAGGGATCTTCAATAAGCTTTGCAGCTTTTTCGCGTGTTAGTCCTTTCTTTTTGCGTATATCAACCATCAAATCAATATACTCCTCTTTTTTATTATTATTTTTAGGATCAATTATTATAGCCTTATCAATATTGCTAAGATTTAATTCTTTTGCTTTGTTTTTAATTTCTTTAGGATTACCGATTAGGATAATCTGTGCAATTCCTTCCTTAATTATTTCATCAGCAGCTGTAATAGTTCTTTCTTCAGTAGATTCAGGTAAAATTATTCGTTTGTTATACTTTTTGGCACTATCTTTAATTTTATTTAACAAATCCATTGTGTATCAATTAATTAGATTATTTATGATTTTTAAGCAAAGTTACACAAAATTCAAGTTTCTACATTATAATTCACATGAATAATGTCATGCAAAAATGTGTTTCACAACAAGTTTTCAGCGGAAATTTTTAATTTTAAATTATTACACTTTCAATAATTTTATTTAAGAGAAATATTATTCCAGATTTTCCATGAAAATTCGGCCTGATTAAATAACATTTCAGCACCATTTTTTATATCAGCCCCTTTATTTTTTCCTATCTTTAAAAATTCGGTTTGTTTTGGGTTGTAAATTAAATCGTACAATAAATGATCTTTGTTTATTCCATTGTAAGGTATATCAGGACTTTGCGAAGTACCAGGATACATTCCCAGTGGAGTGGTATTAATAATTAATTTGTAATCATTAACTAAATCTTCATGTAATGAATCGTAACTTAATATTTCTGTATTTACCGGATTTCGCGATACATTAATATATTTAATGCCCAGTTTTTTTAAAGCATATGTAACAGCCACAGAACTCCCACCTGTTCCCAGAACAAGAGCAGTTTTATGATGCTTTTTTAACAGTGGTTTAAGGCTATCAATAAATCCAAGATAATCGGTATTATAACCGGTAAGTTTTAATTTGGATTTTATCCATTCAAACTTAATTGTATTAACAGCACCGATTTCTTTAGCATTATCCTCGATTTCGTCAAGGAAAGGAATAACTTCCTGCTTATAAGGTATGGTAACATTTAATCCTGATAATTCGGTAAAATCGCCAATCAATTGATTAAACTCATCAATATTTTTTAAAGGATAAAGATTATAGAAACAATCGTTAATTCCTTCTATTTCAAACTTTTCCTTGAAGAATACCGGTGAAAAAGAATGCTCCAACGATTTACCTATGAGTCCAAAAAAACGCATTAGTTTTGAGTACTTGCTATTTTCTCTATCAAAGATATCGTAATAATTCCGATAATCATAAGAGAAATAGCAATAATTACTTCTGTGTTAAATGTTTCAGGAATGTATTTAGTAGAACCTTGTACAATTTTTTCTCCATTTTTAAGGATATACTCCCCTGCCATATCAACTAGGTAAATTTCATTTTTCCATGGCCATAAAATGCCCAAAGAACCAAGTATGAAACCTGTTAAAACAGATATGGTTTGATTTTTATGTTTATTATAAATCCAGGATAAAATATGCGAAAATGCAATTAAACCACCAATAGCACCAATCATAACAGGTAGTAATATCTTCAAATCAAAATTATTTACTGCCTGAATCATTACAAGTTCATAATTACCCATTAAAATAAGGATAAACGATCCTGACAATCCCGGTAATATCATACTACAAATTGCTACAACACCACAAATTATTAAGTAAAAAAATGAATCGTTCTGAGCTGCAGGATTTAACACAGATATAACAATAGCGGAAGAAGCACCTACGATAAATGTTACTATAACACTTAAACTCCATCTATTAATTCTTTTCCCAACATAATATACCGAAGCTAAAATTAATCCGAAGAAATATGCCCAAACAAAAACGGGGTAATGAACAAATAAAAATTCTAACAGTTTTGCAAGAGAAACAACACTGGCAACCATTCCAAAGAATACTGCAATTAGAAAATACAAATCAGTGTGTTTTATTAATTCCTTGATTTTTCCTTTAAACAATAATTTAATTGCAGTACCATCAAAGGACTTAATGGCATTTATTATTCTTTCGAAAATACCTGTAATAAGTGCAATTGTACCTCCCGAAACTCCGGGAATAACATTAGCTGCACCCATTGCAAAACCTTTTAATATTATACTGATGTATTTTTTAATCTGGTTTCTCATATTTTAAAATAAAAAAAACGAAAACTATTTAATTGACTTAGAGAGTTTTCGTTCCTGAATTAAACATATTATATTAGGCTATAGTTTAATTTAACGTTGAAAACTTTATAATATTTTGGGCTAAAGCATTATTTTACTATTTATCAAAACAGTAAGTATTTAAAAGCTTATTTACAGAATTACTTTCAACCGCTTCAGGATAAAAAACAATAATCTCTAAATAAGCTTTAGGATTTATCTTTAAGCCTTTTTCAAATGCTTCAAGAGCTTTCTTTTCGTTTTTGACCAAGAAATAACACCCTGCTAAACGAAAGTATATTAAGGCATTTCCTGAATTATCTTTAAGCGATTCTGTTAAAAGTTCGATAGCTGAATCAACCTTATTTACATTAACATAAGTTTCGGATAGCGAAAAAATAAAGTCCAGCTCTTCCGGGTCTAAATCGTTGGCTTTTTTAAATGCATTTAGAGCTTTTTGGTCATTATTCAGTTCATTAGAAATATTTCCAAGCATATAATAATACTCAGCATTTATATCGTCAATAACAACTGCTTTTTCAATAAATGGTAATGCCAACTCATATTTCTCTAACCTGAACATTACGTTTGCTTTACCAAAAAAAGCATCAGCAAAATAATTGTCTTCGCTCAGGGCTTCATCGTAATATTTAAGTGCGATATCAAATTCCTTAAGACTTTCGTAACAATCACCTATAAAAGTCAATATCTCAACACTTTTACCATCAAATTTTAGATATTCCTTATAATTAAGAATAGCATTATGATAATCTTCATTATTTGAATAAGCATTTGCTAAATTAAAATAAGCTACAGAAAACTCAGGATTTATTGCAAGTGCAAATTCATAAGCTTCAATTGCGTTAGTATATTTATCCCATTTATTATATAAAATTCCAAGATTATACCATCCATTTTCGGAAAATGGTTCTTTATCAAGATATTGCTTGTAAAATTCAATACTTTTATTTATTTGCCCCAATTTTTCGTAACAATAACCTATATCGTACAACAGCATAATATTTTTGTTATCCATCTTATAGGCCTGGTGTAAATATTTTAATGCTGTTTTATATCTGCCAATTTGTTCGAATGATTGTGCTATTGTATAAATAATATCAACTTTATCGTCATAGCTATAAATAATAGCAGTATCGAAAGCTCTTTCTGCCTCACTATAACGTCCCATAATATTTAGAGTACTCCCTTTTAGCAAGTAAACATCACTATTTGAAGATTCTATTCTTTCAATTTGTTCTATAACTTGTAAAGCTTGGGGCGCATGCCCTTTATCGACTAAAACCTGTGCTTTCTTTAATTGAATATTCAGTGAATAAGGATGTTGTTGTGAAGCAAATTTTACAGCATTTAATGCATTATTAGCTTTATTACTATCAATATAGTAGTCAATAATACTTTCAAACTCAATAACATCAAAAAAATATTTGGTATTATTTTTTAGCATCTCCTCATAGCGGTTAACTAACTCACTATATTCTTCATCATGAAATATATCTTCAAAATCTTCCTTCATATTTTCTCTCAAAATGTGCGTGCAAAGCTAATACTTTTCGACTGATTAGCACTACCAATTATCACTTTTTTAGATTTATTTATCTGTTGTGATTATGTTATTATATTTTTCTAATATTTCTGTTTTAAGTTTTTCAATTTCAGTAAGTAAAATCTTATTATCAAGACTAATTTCTAATTCATTGTAATATTTATTTAAATCACTATCAAAGTTTTTGGCTATTCTTAAATTGTTATACTGTAATCCATTAATTTTTAATTTTTCACATATTTCTTTTAATCCATAATACGCATCATTAAAATACAATAAATTAATTGCGTTATCTCTACCAACTAATTTATTTAGTACTATCCATAAAGATTTATCAGGATCGTATGCTGTTGTATTCCAAAAATAATTTGCGGCTGTTAATATTCTTATCGTATTAAGCTCTGATAAGGAATTTGTGTTTAATAAAATTTTACTACCCCTGCTTTGTTTATAAAAATCACTAAATGTTATAAAATTATATGGTTCGAAAATAGATAATGCTCTTATTTTACCGGCATAATAATTTCTAACAAATTCTAAATTAAATCTTAGTTCAGAGTCATTTAGATTATTATCAAATAGAACAGTTGTGTTACCTGCTATTTTTTTCATCCTATAAAACTCTGCAAAATCAATCGATTTGGAGTAATAACTTCCTCCTGTCCAATAAATCGGGATATTATCAGAAAGATTTCTGTTTAAATCACGATAGTAAAACTCAGCTTCTCCCTGCCCTTTATCAATTATATCTAACCTGTTCCAGGGAGATAAAAATTCTATTTTCGTTGACAGGGCTTTACTAACAAGCAATTTATTAAAATCATTAAGCAACTCTATATGATCGAATTGCAAATCCCTATCCATTTTTTTATTTGAGCGAAAAACAATTTTATCAGGATTACAATTTTCATAAGACTGATAATAATCACCTGCAAATAATACTGATTTCAGAGATTTAGATATTAGAGTCTCGTAATTAAGATTATCAAAAGGTTTCCCTGAAATTAATGATTGTTTTGCATTAAGTTTGATTAAATCAACCAGTACACTGAAATTCATTGAATTACTTTGATGTTGTAATTCATTAATTGAATTAAAAGGATAATGTTTTTCGTTGTCCCCGCCATACCATTCAAAATATACATTATTGAACTTATATTGATTTAACAATTCTAACTTATTATCTAAGTCATTTAAATCACCATCAAAATAGTGTAATATGAAAGCCCTTTCATGAAAATCAGGATAATCGATAATATTTGCGCCAAAATAAGTTGTACTTTGTGAGTCAAACAACTGATTAAAAGAGAGAAAAGCATATTTAATAGCTTCATCATTATATCCGTTGATAAAAACCAGGTTCTCTCTATCTTCCGATTGAACAATATAATATGCGCCTTCATTATCATTTATTAACGAATCCGGGAGATTTGCTTTACAATTGTTATAAAAGTCGTTATTTCCAATTGATACTATAAATTGCTTTTGAGGAATTTTACTTAGATCGATATTTGTAACAATTTTAATTTCAGCAGATAATGAATTATCTGCTTCTTTAATCTTTGAAGTCAATATTTTTTTGAGTTTCAAAGCATATTCTTTAACAACCTTACTTGTGTTTTGAGGAATAACAATGATCGGAAGAAGAAGCGAATCCTTGTTAAAATACTCAATTTGAGATTTCTTTATTAATTGTTTTGGTTGTGGTAATACCAGATCATAAGCCGAATATGAAGAATCAAAATAAGGTTTTAATCTTTCAAGAGTAGTAAAATTTTCATTGGTATACCTGAAATCAATATTGTCGACCCACATTTTACCTGTTCCTTTTAAACCTATAAATATTTTAACATATCTGGTATCATCTGGTATATCGCCATCAAAAAATGGATAATTTGCTGTTTTACCATGTATCTCCCCCCAGCAAAACTCATCTATGTTCCAATAATTCGAAAGACTATATGATTTAAATGTATTGTCTATTTTTTTATTTTGGAAAGCATCATATTCAACTCCGTCTATTTCGATTTTATTCTTGTCGAAATATAGTAAACGTATATTAACTGCATCGTGCATTTTTGTTCCGACACGAGCCTGATTAGGACAAATATTTTCTAATCTCAGAAATAATTTAAATGAATAATTTCCGGGTATTACTTTAATAAAATCGCTTATAATTCCTTCGCCTGTAATTTCTGTTTCATCGGCAGTATTTCGTTCAATCTTAATGGAATGAGTTCCTTCATAAACCTCGTCTTCTTTATATTCACCATTATTTGAGTTTACCCATTTAATATTTTTACCAACTTTTTTCCATCCTGTAATATCGTATGATTTAATATTACTTTCTTCGTAATAAACTTTTCCTGTCTCGAAAGAAGGATTAATAACTAAATTACCAAGGGTCTTTTCGTGGTTTCTTATATTATACGGTATTGCAATAGGGTCCTTAGCTGACCAGCCTGCCTGAAATCTGGTTTGATCCTCTCTTTTACATCCACTTAAAACAATAGTAATAACGAATGTAAGTAATATTACTATTGTTGTCTGTTTAATCCTCATAACATATAAATTACAACATGAAAATACATCATAAATTTTAATTATAACTTAATTGATTTTAAAAGTTATTAAAAGTTAATGTCTTTTTATTCACATGTCAAATTTTCAATCAAAATTCCGGATAAAAAAATCGCTCCCGAATTTGAATTTTAACCCTAACGGAAGCGATGAAATATATATAGATCAACGAGTAAACTACTAGAAATGATAGCCAAAGCTTAATGTAATCCTGTTATATTTTATAGTTCGGTCAATTTCCTGTCCGTTATATTCTTGATATGTATGCTCCACTTGCATATATTTATAACCTACCCCGAACGAAAATGCATTTTTGTTATTTAAATTTATTTTAAATCCAATTCCGGGATTAATTAAATACCCTCCTTTTGATTTTGAATCGGAATCATAATAACTGTAATAATCATAATCATAAGGATCAGGATTTTCTAACGAAATAGCATAACCTCCCTGTATATATATAAAATGGCTAAGTTTTGAATTCTTGAATGTATATCTGATATCAGCAACTGCCGGCATATAGGCTTCATTTAACAATTCTAATCCTAAACCTGCACCCAGAGCTAAACCCCAATCAAACTGATAACCATTAACAAACATCAAGCTAAGAGGAGGAAATGGAGTATCCATATTGCCACCAAACAAAAATCCAATATTTATGTTAGAATAAAATCCTTTTCTTTTATAAGATATTTCCCCTATTGAATCTTTTAAAATGATTGACCTCGAAATAGGTTCTTTAGCAATTCGTTCAATATCGGACTGATTTAATACCCATGTATCTCCACAGTTACTTTTTAATGTAATAGATTTGTTGGCTTTTATTTCAATTATTTCGCCATGCAAAATGCTTCCATTGTTTAAATAAATAACATCCTGCATTTTTTCTTGAGCATGAGAAAATTTTGGAATAAATAAAACTGAGATCAAAAGATAAAAGATAATGAATACTTTAGAATGCCTTTTCATTAACAATCGAGTTTTAGATTTAAAATATATTACCAAGATGCGCAAAATATTGGCTTGGTTGCGTAGAATACCGTTTATTATTCAAAATGCCATATTTGTGAAAAACAAATATGGATTGAATATATAACGGCATTAACCATTCTAAACTTCAAAACACCATCCCGATTTAAACGGGACGACATTTTGAAGAAGAATTGGTATAACTTAAATTTTATTTTGTGTTTGAGATTACATGTGACAGCCACTAAAAATAATACAAAGAATAAGTATTGTAGTTTAAAAAATTTTAGGTAAAGTAAATTTAAAAGTACTTCCTTTGTCCGGCTCACTTTCTACCCATATTCCTCCACCTGATTTTCCTACAAATTCCTTACAAAGGATTAAACCTAAGCCTGTTCCATTTTCATCAGAAGTACCTTTTGTAGTATAATGAATATCTATCCTAAATAGTTTTTTTATGCTTTCTTCGCTAATACCAATTCCTGTATCAATAACAGAAATTTCAACTAAATTATCTTTTTCAACAGAAATAACACTTATTTTTCCACCGCTATTGGTAAATTTTAAAGCATTTGATATTAAATTTCTAATTACCATTGAAATAATATTTATATCAACATATACATAAATATTTTCAGGAATTTCCTGATATAAAATAATGTTTTTCTTTTCTGCACTACTTTTCAGGACAGATATATTATCAATAACTAATTTTCTTAAATTAACTTTTTCAGGAATGTTTTGCAAATTACCTGATTGTGCATTTCCCCATAAAAGTAAATTTTCTGTTAAATCATATAAATCATGAGCAGATGTATTAATAGCATTGCCAAACTTTATAATTTTTTCCTTATCATATTCCTTGGCTTTTTTTATTAATAATTCTGAAAACCCCAGTAATGAATTGAAAGGCCCTTTAAGATCATGAGAAATAATTGTGAAGAATTTATCTTTTGCATTATTTGATTCTTTAAGCTCAGCTTCCGATTTTGATATTTTTTTAATAGCGATCTCAAGTTGCTCATTAGTTTTCTTTTTAAGCAGGAACCGACTATATAATATAATTATTGATAATAAAATAAATAAAGAACTTACGATTAATAAATTTCTTTGAATTTTGTGTTTTTTTAACTTTAATACATTGATTTCATTTTCTTTTTTGAGTACTTGTATTTGTTGTTCTTTTTTTTCAGTTTCATAACGCACCTGCATTTCATTAAGTTGCTTACTTTTTTCTTTATTAAAAATGCTATCGTTCATTTCTTTATAAAGTTTATGATATTTAAAGGCTTTTTTATAACTGTTTTGTGCCGAGTAATTTTCGGAGAGACTTCTATAAGCATTTGCAATTAACTGTTTTGCACCTATGTCCTTTGCTTCTTTAAGGCTTTTTAAACTATATTCTGTTGCTATATTAAATTTTTTCAGTTTGTAATATAAATTACCAATATTATTTAAATTATTTGCAATCCCGGATTTCTTTCCAAGTTCTTTGTAAATTGTCAATGATTTTTTATAATATTCTAATGCAAGCGTATAATTACCTTGTTGTTTATACACTTCTCCAATATTATTTATACAATTTGAAATTCCTCTTTTAAATCGGAATTCTTTCCCAATTTTTAACGCTTCTTGATAATATTCTAATGCAAGCGTATAATTACCTTGTTGTTTATACACTTCTCCAATATTATTTATACAATTTGAAATTCCTCTTTTAAATCGGAATTCTTTCCCAATTTTTAACGCTTCTTGATAATATTCTAATGCAAGCGTATAATTACCTTGTTGTTTATACACTTCTCCAATATTAATCATACAATTTGAGATTCCTCTTTTATCTCGGCATTCTTTTTCAATTTTTAATGCATCTTGAAAATATTCTAATGCAAGCGTATAATTACCTTGTTTTTCATACACCAGCCCTATATTATTTAAACAAGCTGAAATACCTTTTTTATTTTCTTTTTTTTTATTAATTTTTAATGACTTTTGATAATATTCTATTGCTTGCGGATAATTGGCTTGTTCATCGTACACAATACCGATGTTATTTAAACTGCTTGAAATTCCGGATTCATTACCAAGTTCTGTCATTAATTTTAATGCTTTTTGAAAATATTCTATTGCTTTCGAATAATTACCTTGAATGCAATGCACTATCCCAAAATTATTTAAACTTTTTGCAATTCCTTTTTTATAGCCTGTTTTATTCGATATATCAAGAGCCTGTTTTGCATACTCATTAGCTTTTTCGGGTATCGACAATTTATATTCCCAACTTAAATTATTCAGAATATTTGCTTTTGTTGTATCTGATTTTACATTTTTCAACTCAATTAAAAGGCTATCAATTTTTGTATCAAAATGCTTAGCGGCCAAAGTATTTAAAAAAAAGAATGATAATAAAATTAATACCAAAAATCTGTTTGTTATAAATGTTGCCATATTGTATTAATTAAATGAGGGTATAAAATAATAAAAAAACACGATACTTAAAAATATTGGCTTGGTTACGTATAACTTAAATTTTATTTCGTGTTTGAGATTACTTATAACAGCCACGAAGAATCAATATTGCAGTTTAAGAAATTTTAGGTAATGTAAATTTAAAAGTGCTTCCTTTGCCCGGCTCACTTTCTACCCATATTTTCCCGCCTGATTTTTCCACAAATTCTTTACAAAGGATTAAACCTAAACCTGTTCCATTTTCATCAGAAGTACCTTTTGTAGTATAATGAATATCTATCCTAA
>JAIORB010000039.1 GCA_021108325.1 Bacteroidales bacterium
GAAGTCGAATATGCAGAAATAATGAAAATTGAATATTGTATGTTGAGTGTTGAATGTTTAATTCCTATAATGAATTAGCATTTAATAACGACCAACTACAAACAACATAAAACTTATATTTTTGTCATAAAAACTCTGTTATAGATGCATAATTTTTCAACTGACGAAATATTTTCCATTAATAGTGATAATCATTTTAATGATATTGCACTAAGAATATTTAATTACCAGGCCGAAAACAATCCGGTATATAAAGAATATCTTTTTCATTTAGGAACTAATTTTTCTTCAATAAAAACAGTTCAAGAAATCCCTTTTCTTCCAATCGAATTCTTTAAAACTCATAAAGTAATAACCGGATCAGAGCAAGATGTGAAAACTTTTTATAGTAGTGGAACAACCGGAATTGAAAAAAGCAATCATTATATTACAGACCTGTCTGTTTACGAAAAAAGTTTTCTGACAGCCTTTGAACAACAATATGGTAAAATAAGCAACTATTGTATACTTGCATTACTTCCAACATACCTCGAAAACGAAAGTTCTTCTTTAGTTTACATGGTAAATCGTTTAATTGAAGAATCCGGTCATTCTGAAAGTGGGTTTTATTTGCAAAACGGTGAAGAACTTGCGCTTAAATTAAGATATTTAAACCAAGCAAAAACAAAAGTTATTTTAATTGGTGTTTCGTATGCTTTAGTCGATTTGGCTGAAAAGTTCCCAATGAATCTTCCCAATACAATAATCATGGAAACAGGTGGAATGAAAGGTAAAAGAAAAGAATTAACTAAAAAAGAACTACATAATTTTTTGTCATCAAAATTTGGGATTGAATCAATTCATTCGGAATACGGAATGACAGAACTTTTATCGCAAGCATATTCCAAAGGTGATGGGAAGTTTTATTCACCTCCATGGATGAAAATCTTAATACGCGACGTTTATGATCCCTTTTGTTATCTTGAAAAAGAAAAACCCGGCGGAATAAACATAATTGATCTTGCCAACATCAATTCATGTTCGTTTATTGAAACAAAAGATTTAGGAAAAATTAACCAGAATAACAGTTTTGAGATTCTTGGCCGATTTGATTACAGTGATATTCGAGGTTGTAATTTATTGGTGGCAGAGTAATGTCATACTTCGACAAGCTCAGTATGACATTACTCAGGGTGACAAATCCTTTTATTTAATTTCTAACTTTTCTTTTATTTCTTTCGGAATAGCATCTTTATGCAACATAATTGCAATACTATTTAATCTCAGATAACTTTCTGACATATATAAATAACCGCCAAAATCATTGCTGTCTTCTCCCCAGGAATTTTTTGTTTTATAATATATTGTCCCGTTTTGATCTTCTGCCAATCCTGTAATATGCATTAAATGATCATCTGTTGTTGTTAAATTATCAAATTCTTGTTGGCGATAATCCTCAGTTATTTCTTTTTCTTTTTTTGGAGATGTAAATTCTAAATCTCCTTCGGGAACAATAGCCACTTCATTTTTATGAGAAAAACCCTTGAACCCTACATCGCCATCCCATACAAAGGTATAACCATTCTTCAATGCTATTTTCATAACATCCATAAACTCATCCAGAGGTAAATTATAGTAATAATCATGTGACCAGTTATCAGGTATCTCTAATATCACTTTTTCGTAATTTGGATGATGTGTAAAAGAAGTTAGTTCAATATAATCCTCAGTATTAAACTCCATTTTGTTTGCAAATTCAACCGGAGTAACAATTTCTTCATCAACGTTAAATTTTTCAGGAACTTCTCCGAAGTATGTGTCAATAATGGCTTTATAAGCATTATACCAAACAGGTGATAATTTTCTATTAGGATTTTTTACAATAACATCCAAAAACGCTTTTAATAGCTCATCGGGTTCTCTGTGAATATATTTCCCCGGGCTGTATTCATTTCCCTGATATGCCTCCTGGCTTATAAATCCATACTTTTGAATCTGATTCATAACATCATGTGCCTGACCTCCTTCTCCGAAATTCAGACTGCCGTGATATCTTACGTAATCCATCCCTTTTTCCTCGTATGCATATCGAACAAAATACATTTCTGATAAATCATACTCGTGGTCGTTTAAGCGTAATAATTCTGCTTCGACAAAAGATGTGGTTGAAAAACTCCAGCAGGTTCCTGTTCTTTGCTGATCTTTTACCGATGTAACTTTTATGCCTGTTAAATCTTTAAATTTATACCCTTCATTTTCTTCTTCTTGTGCATAAAGACTAAAAGAAAAAAACAAAATAATAATAAGGCCTAATAATTTTAGTGTTTTCATTTTAATATGTTTTCATTATCGTAATTAGTAATGCCTCCCGACACTATAAATTTCATAATATCAGCAGGTGGGGCATTTAATTTTTTTACATTTTCAGCGGGAACAATAAAAAGTTCACCTGAAAAATTATATGAATGTGGAAAATATACTGCTACCTTATCCCCTTCAACTCCCAATTTTGAAACATCGCTTTGTGTAATAAACCCAAGTTTTTCGAGTTCGGAAACAGGGTTCACTTTAACAAGAACAGGTTGATTAAATTTTTTTTCTTTTCCAACAAATGCTGATAAAAGGTCTCTTATTGACAAATATATTACTTTAACCAACGGCGCCTTATTAATAAAATGATTTAATATTCGCTTAATTGGCCGGGCAATAATTGTTTGTCCTAAAAAGCCCAGTAAAGCAACAAGCAGAAAAACAATAATTAAACTTAATCCGGGTATATTTATCTGTAAATATTTATATAAAACTGGGTTAAATAAACTATCCAGGTATATAAAGACTTTATATAATACATATAAAGTAATGCCAAGAGGAGCAATATATAAAAGACCTTGAAAAAAATATCCCAGCAATCGTTTCATCTAATAAATTATCAAATTTTAGTAAAGGTATAATATAAATTAATCTATTTCCAGTTCTTGTTGTTTTGTTTTAGGTAATTTGCTAACTACCAAGACATAAGATTCATCAATCCATTCGTATAGCAATTTTTCAGGAATCGTACCATCAATAACTACTGTATTCCAATATTTTTTGTTAAAATGGTAACCTGGCAGAACTGTTTCAGGAAATTGTTCTCTTAAATCAATAACTTTTTCAGGATCACATTTTAAGGCAATCTTGAACTCATCGTCGGTATCGGTTAAAGCAAACATTTTTCCTGAAACCTTGTAAACTAAAGTTGTTTCATCGAATGGCAACTCTTCTGTTACTCCTTTTTTTTGCAAACAATAATCTCTGAATTCTTCTATATTCATATCCTATATTTTTATAGCAAGCTTGGTTGAAAAGCATCTTTAATATGTTCTATTTCTTTTTTATTATTTGATAATGTTACTGCTACTATATCAAATCTTGTTTCAAGATTAATATCATATTCGTTTATATAGGCTTCTGTGGCATTTATAATATTTTTTTGCTTTTTCTTAGTAACAGCTTCCTTCGGATTTTCAAAATAATCATTTGTTCTTGTCTTAACTTCTATAACCACCAAAAGGTTATTTTTATTTGCAATAATATCTATTTCGTTTTTTTTATGTCGCCAGTTCAAATGCCTTATTTTATAGCCCTTTTCAACAAGATATTGTTTTGCAACCTCTTCTCCTTTTTTTCCCAATATATTATGATCGGCCATTTTTTTAATTATTTTTGTAACCTTATAATATTAAACCTGTAAGATAAATTGTAGGTTTTGTAAAATAATCGTTTTTATAAAGATAATTGATTTTTAGTTATGGTAAACTTTTTATTAAGTTTCTTACTATTACTGTCTTCAACAAACACTAATGTTGAATCGTTTGAAGGAAGCATTGAAATGATTCAAGAATCATATTATGATATTTCATATTTTACATATTTTGTTAAGAAAGAAAATGTAAGAATTGACAAATTTGATAACAACCACACACTTACCCAATCTTTACTTATTAATCTTGAAAAAGAACAAATTTATATTTTAAATCCTTCTAAAAAGCTATATACCAAATCAGATATAAACAGCAAGCCAAACCCTGACAGTGAGAATTTTACAATACTTAAAACAGAAAACTCAAGAATGGTTGGCGAATACGTATGCTATCAATGGAGAGTGAAAAATATGGAGCGTAATACAGAAGTTTCATACTGGGTTTCTCAAAACAATTTTTATTTTTTCGAAGAATTGGTTCGGCTTATTAATAATACTGATAAAACTTACGAATTTTTTGAAAAAATTCCGGAAACACAAGGGTTTTTTCCAATGCTTTGCGTAGAAAGAACTTTGCTTAGAAAAGAAAAATACAGGCTATATGTTATCAACATCACCAATAACGCTATTAGCGATGACATATTTAAAATTCCTTCTGACTTTGAATTAGTAGTGCGTTAGTTTTTAAAAACCACTCCGTTTTTTCCTACCTCTAATTTAACCTGAGCACCAAGTATTATTGCATAATTGTTTGTAATATGACCGACAGGAAAATTATAACACACCGGGAAATCATATTCTTCAACTGCATCACGAATAATTTCATATGCCGTTTTGCCAAACTGAACCTGGTTATCATTCATGTCTGTCATTCCGCCTACAATTAGTCCCTTCAAATTTTTAAGTTTCCCGCTAAACTTCAAATTCATCATTATTCGATCGATATGATACAGATATTCATCAAGATCTTCCAAAACCAAAATTTTATCATTTGTATTTATATCATATTTAGTTCCCGAAACACTATAAAGAACAGATAAATTCCCTCCTGTTAATTCTCCGGCAACTTTCCCCGGCCTGTTATACTCATGGCTATTAAATTCATAAATATTTTGTTCTCCCAAAAGAGTCTTTTTCAATGTTTTGATTGCTTCATTTTCCGTGAAGTCTTTAGGGAAATTAAAAGGCATTATTCCATGAATCGATTTTACTCCTAAATTTTGATTTATATGAGTATGCAATGCAGTAATATCGCTGTATCCAACTATCCATTTTGGACTTTTAAGAAAATTGGAAAAATCCAATAGCTTAAGTGTTTTAATTGTTCCGTAACCTCCCCGGGCACAAACAATTGCTTTAATCTCTGATTTATCTAACATATATTGTAAATCCTCGGCACGTTGTTCGTCCGTTCCTGCAAACTGCCTGTCCTGTTCAAAAACATTCTTCCCTAATTCTACCTGAAGCCCCCATCTTTCAAATACTTTTATAGCGGCTTCTATTTCGTTTATGTAAATTTTACGAGCAGGTGCTATAATTCCTATTTTATCACCAGAAACCAATTTAGGAGGAGTAATCATTATTATTGAATTTTAATCAATGTAAAACTAAATAATATTTAACTCATGAAAAAAAATATTCCTTCGTATATTTGTCAGAATTCTTGAAAATCTATAATACGTGATATAAAAAATGAAAACCCCGAAGCGATATTTAATAACATCAGCATTACCTTATGCAAACGGACCATTGCATTTAGGGCATATTGCCGGTGCATATTTACCTGCCGATATTTACGTTCGATATTTAAAATTAAAAGGTGAGGATGTTGCCTTTATTTGTGGATCAGACGAACATGGTGTACCAATTACTTTGAGAGCCAGAAAAGAAGGTGTTTCGCCTCAGGATATAGTTGATAAATACCATAATATGATCAAAAATGCATTTACAGAATTTGGAATTGCTTTTGATATTTATCACCGTACTTCAGATCCATTGCATCACGAAACAGCTTCGGATATTTTCAAGAAAATGTACGAAAAGGGCGAATTTATTGAAAAAGAAGAAGAACAGTTTTTCGATGAACAAGAACAACAATTCCTTGCCGACAGATATATAATAGGTACATGTCCAAAATGTGGATACGAAGAAGCTTATGGCGATCAGTGCGAAAAATGCGGAACAAGTTTGAGTCCCCGAGAATTGATTAATCCAAAATCAAAATTAAGTGGAAATGCTCCGGTTTTAAAAAACACAAAACACTGGTATCTGGATTTAGAAAAATACCAAAATGAATGGTTAGAAAAATGGATCGATAGCCACAAATCGGATTGGAAATCGAATGTTTACGGCCAATGTAAGTCGTGGTTAAAGGCTGGTTTACAGCCGCGTGCCGTAACCCGTGATTTAGATTGGGGTGTTCCGGTTCCTGTGGAAGGTGCTGATGGAAAAGTGCTGTATGTTTGGTTCGATGCACCTATCGGTTACATTTCTGCAACCAAAGCCTGGGCTAAAGAAAACGGAAAAGACTGGAAAGATTACTGGCAAAGTGAAGATTCTCGTTTAATTCATTTCATCGGAAAGGATAATATTGTTTTTCATTGTTTAATTTTTCCTTCGGTGCTCAAAGCACATGGTGATTATATTTTACCTGATAATGTTCCTGCAAATGAGTTTTTGAATTTAGAAGGAGACAAGCTTTCAACATCAAGAAACTGGGCTGTGTGGATTCACGAATATTTACAGGATTTCCCCGGCAAACAAGATGTCTTACGCTATACTATCTGTGCTAACTCACCCGAACAAAAAGATAATGACTTTACCTGGAAAGATTTCCAAACTCGCAATAACAGCGAGCTAGTTGCCATTTTCGGAAACTTTGTAAATAGAACATTGGTTCTTACGCATAAGTATTACGAAGGAAAAATACCGGCACGAGGAAAACTAAGCGATTTCGACAAGGAAACACTCGAGGGAATATCTATAATAAAAGAAAATCTGGAGAAAAGTATTGAAA
Organism: Bacteroidales bacterium; assembly: GCA_021108325.1. GTDB lineage: Bacteria > Bacteroidota > Bacteroidia > Bacteroidales > UBA12077 > UBA12077. The sequence goes on from JAIORB010000039.1 coordinate 6,738, forward strand.
GTTTCCGTTTTCGTGAAGCTGTAAAAGTAGCGATGGATCTGGCAAGACTGGGAAATAAATACCTGGCCGATACAGAACCATGGAAAGTGATTAAAACAGATGAAGAGCGTGTAAAAACAATAATGAATATTTCTGTGCAGATTACAGCTGCTTTATCAATTATTATGGAACCCTTTTTACCATTTACAACAGAGAAATTACGAAACTTATTAAATGTTAAAAAATTAAGCTGGGATTTAGCAGGTAAACAGGACTTAATTGAAGTTGGCCATACCATTAATAAAGCCAGCTTGCTTTTCGACAAAATTGAAGATGACGAAATTGAAAAACAAATTCAAAAACTAATGGATTCAAAAAAAGCAAACGAAATTGAAAATAAAGCAGTTGAACCTGTAAAAGAAAATATCACTTTTGATGATTTTGTAAAAATGGATATTCGGGTTGGAACAATTCTGGAAGCTGAGCGAGTACCAAAAACAGATAAATTATTAAAATTAAAAATTGATACAGGAATTGATCAGCGAACTGTAGTTTCAGGAATTGCTGTTGATCACAAACCTGAAAATATTATTGGTAAACAAGTAAGTATTTTGATGAATCTGGAACCAAGAAAAATTCGTGGAATTGAGTCCCAGGGAATGATTTTAATGGCCGAAAATGCCAGCGGAAGGTTAAATTTTGTTGTCCCTAACGAAAAAACAACAAATGGATCGGGAATAAAATAATAAGTTAGTTTCTAGTTCTTAGTACAGAGTTCTTAGTTTAACTTGGTACTAAAAACTTTCTACTTTAAACTAATCTTTCCAATCGCCACAATTCTTTATCAACTGAATTAATTCCTCAACAGCATTTTCTTCGGGAATATTTTTCTTAACCACTTCCTTGTTTTTATATAAAGTGATTTTGCCGGGCCCCGCTCCCACATACCCATAATCAGCATCGGCCATTTCGCCCGGGCCATTTACAATACATCCCATAATTCCTATTTTCAGGTTTTTAAGATGAGATGTGCGTTTTCGAATTTCTGCTGTTGTTTTTTGTAAATCGAAAAGAGTTCTTCCACATCCGGGACAAGAAATATATTCAGTTTTTGAAATACGAACCCTGCTTGCCTGTAAAATTCCAAACGAAGTATTTATAATATCTTGTTCATCAATACTACTTTTATTATCAATCCAAATCCCATCACCTAAACCATCTAAAAACAAACCTCCAATATCACTAGCTGATTTTAATTGTAAATCTTCTAAATTATTCTCTTTATATGATCTTTTTATGATAACCGGAAAATCACAAGCCGAATTCATTAATTTGAAGAAAGCAGCACGCTGATCGGCAAAACTGTTTTTGTTATTCGTTTCAAGAATTAAAACTATATTATTCTGATTTTTGATTTTTAATAAATTTTCATCATTTATCTCCGAACAATTAATTTTAAGAAAATTTAGTTTTGATGATTTACTCTCCGATAAATAAAAATTATTAAAGGATTTAAAAAGCGGAAATAAATTATCATCATAAGTAATTTGTTGATCCCAATTTTGTTCATCAATTATAAAATTCGATTTTTCATGAGAAGAATCAAAAATAAGTTGATCGCCTAAATAAACAAACTCGGGGTACAATTCCTCATTCCCTTCTTTATTAGAAATCACAACAGGCAGGTTGTTACCACCAATATTTTCAACTACTCTTGTATTTCTTTTATTATATTCAAAAAAGTTAATCGGAATAGTGTCTATATCATTAATCTGTTTATGATTAATCCTTTCATCAAAATAGTTTGCCAGCTTTTTGGCAACGGGAATTTCGTCTTCCGGTGGTTCGGTAAGCGAAACTCTAATAGTATCTCCTATTCCATCGGCAAGCAATGTTCCTATGCCAACAGCAGATTTAATCCGTCCATCTTCACCTTCGCCTGCTTCTGTAACTCCCAAATGCAAAGGAAAATTCATTCTTTCTTCAATCATTCGGGCAAGCATTAATCTATTTGCCTGAACCATTACACGAGTATTACTTGATTTAAGCGACACAACAACATTTAAGAAGTTTTCGCGGATACAAATTCGCAAAAATTCCATGGCCGACTCTATCATTCCTTTTGGTGTATCGCCATATCGATTCATAATCCGGTCTGATAATGAACCATGATTTACTCCAACACGTAATGCTGTTTTTTTTTCTTTACAAATATTTAGAAGAGGAATAAATTTTTCTTCTATCTTCTTTAATTCAACCTGACAATTTTCTTCTGTATATTCAATTTTCGTGAAATCGGCTCTCTTATCAACAAAATTTCCCGGATTGATTCTAACTTTTTCAACTATTTTGGCTGCTGTAAATGCAGCTTTCGGATTAAAATGAATATCTGCTGCTAAAGGAGTTTCAAATCCGGATTCGCGAATTTCTTTTTTTATATTTCCCAGATTTTCTGCTTCACGAATACCCTGCGCTGTTATTCTGACTAATTCTCCCCCAGCCTTAATAATTCTAAGCGACTGATCAACCGTTTCGTCAGTTTTTAAGGTGTTCGTACTGGTCATTGACTGAATACGAATAGGGTTATTTCCTCCTATTTCGATGCTCCCGACTTTTACCGGATGCGTTTTTAACCTGGAATATTTAAAAAGATTGATGTGTTTTTCGAAATTCATTCGTTTTAAACTAAATGTTTCATGCAAAGTTGGTAAAAATATTGTAAATACATATTGTTTTTTACCACAAAGACTCTAAGTGCACTAAGTTACACAAAGAAAACCTGAAACCTGAAATTTGTCCCGAAAGCTTTTGGGATGAAACCTGAAACTTAATTAATAAAATTCTTATTTTCGTAGACAGTTTTATTAAACTTAAGCCATGTCGATACAAGTAAAAGATTTAACTAAAATATACGGACAACAAAAAGCTGTTGACCAAATTAGTTTTGAAATAAAAACAGGAGAAATTGTTGGATTTGTAGGACCAAACGGAGCCGGAAAATCAACAACCATGAAAATCTTAACAGGATTTATTCCTCCATCATCTGGCGAAGCAAAAATTAATAATCTTGACCTGATAGAAAATTCGCTGGAAATAAGAAAACATATTGGATACTTACCGGAAAACAATCCTCTTTATTTGGATATGTATGTTAAAGAATATCTTGAATTTGTAGCCGGGATTTATAAATTAGGAAACAAAACCAAATCAAGAATAGATGAAATTGTTGAGCAAACAGGATTAAGCATTGAGAGGAAGAAAAAGATCGGGGCATTATCGAAAGGATACCGACAAAGAGTTGGGTTAGCTCAAGCACTAATTCATGATCCGGGCATTTTAATTTTGGACGAGCCAACATCCGGATTAGATCCTAATCAGATTGTTGAAATCCGTAATTTAATCTCCGAAGTGGGAAAAGAAAAAACTATTATGCTTTCAACACATATTATGCAGGAAGTTGAAGCCATTTGTGATCGGATTATCATTATTAATAACGGGAAAATTATAGCTGATGATACCATCGATTCTATTTATTCATACACACAAGATAAACTAAGCACCGTTATCGTTGAATTTGATAAAGAACCGAATCAAAAACTACTGGAAGAAATTGAACTGGTGGATAAGGTAGCCAAAATAGATGATAAAAATTGGTTAATTCAAAGCTCATCAAAAGAAGATATACGCCAAAACATTTTCAACTTTGCGGTTAAATCAAATCTTGCTGTACTTTCAATGCAGAAAAAGGAAAAAAGCCTTGAAGAAGTATTCCAGGAGCTTACTTCGTAAGCTATTAGCTCTGAGCCCTTAGCTATTAGTTTATAAAAAAGATAATAATTAGTAACGAAAGCTAACAGCTAATAACCAAAAGCCAAAAGCTGATTTTAATTACATTCTTAAGAATCATGTTGAAACTGACTTTAATAATTATAAATTGGTTTTTATAAATTGAATTAACTATTTTTGGACTTTCTTATTTTTAATCATTATAAATAAATTTTATTATGGGATATTTATTTACATCTGAATCTGTCTCTGAAGGACATCCCGACAAAGTTGCTGATCAAATATCAGATGCTTTATTAGACGAATTTTTACGTCGCGATCCTGAATCGAAAGTTGCCTGTGAAACACTGGTAACAACCGGTTTGGTAGTTTTAAGCGGGGAGGTTCGTACTAAAGCATATATCGACGTTCAGGAAATCGCCCGAAGAGTTATTAAACGAATTGGTTATACCAAGCAAGAGTATCGATTTGATTCAGAATCCTGTGGTGTTATTTCTACCATTCACGAACAATCACCTGATATTAATCAGGGAGTTGTAAGAGAAAAAGAAGAAGATCAGGGTGCCGGTGATCAGGGAATGATGTTTGGTTATGCAAACAAAGAAACTGATGACTACATGCCATTAGCTTTAGTTCTATCACATGTTTTATTACAGGAGCTTGCTAAGATCAGAAGAGAAGAAAAAGAAATGACATATCTGCGTCCGGATTCAAAATCTCAGGTTACTATTGAGTATAACGACAACAACGAGCCTGTAAAAGTTCATACAATTGTTGTTTCAACACAACACGATGATTTTGCCGAAGAGAAAGCAATGCTTGAAGAAATTAAGAATGATGTTAAAAACATTCTGGTTCCAAGAGCAAAAGCCCGCTTTCCTGAACGTGTACAAAAACTATTTACCGATGATTATATTTTACACGTGAATCCAACCGGTAAATTTGTGATTGGCGGACCTCATGGAGATACAGGGTTAACAGGAAGAAAAATTATTGTAGACACTTATGGAGGAAAAGGAGCACACGGCGGTGGTGCATTCTCCGGTAAAGACTCATCAAAAGTAGATCGTTCTGCTGCTTATGCTGCACGTCATATTGCTAAAAACCTTGTTGCATCAGGAATTGCCGATGAGGTTTTAGTGCAGGTAGCTTATGCCATTGGCGTTGCTAAGCCAGTTGGTTTATATGTAAACACATATGGTACAGCAAAAGTAAATATGAATGATGGAGAAATAGCTCAAAAAGTTAATGAGATATTTGATATGCGCCCCGCGGCAATTGTGAAACGTTTTGGTTTGAAAAATCCTATTTTTGAAGAAACCGCTGCTTACGGACATTTAGGCAGAGATTTTAAAACTGAAAAAGTGGTAATAATTCAGGGCAATAATAGCTGTGATGAAAAAGCTATTGAAAAAGAAGTTGAATTCTTTGCATGGGAAAAACTGGATTATGTAGATAAAATTAAAACAAGTTTTAGTATCAAGTAATTAGTATCAAGACAAAAGCTTACCTGATATCTAAAAATCAAAATGTTTAGCCATGCTCTTTTGGGTGTGGCTTTTATTTAGCTATTAGCTGTTAGCCCTTAGCTTTTAGAGAAGGGACGAAAAGAAGATTGGGAGAAGAGGAGAAGTTAATAATAAGCAAATAACAATTAGCCAATTTACTATTAAACGAATAAACCAGTAAACTACATTTTTTACCACAAAGGCCTTTAGGTACTAATAATCAACAGGAAAGTTCTGAAACAAGAAATCTGGAACAAGAAACATCTTAAACTATATGCGATAGTAAACCAATAAATGCTATTTTTGCTATATATACAGGGGAAGAAGAATTGTCATGGCAAAAAAGTGGTTTGCATTATATACTAAATCTCGTTCTGAAAAAAAAGTCAATCAGGAACTTATAAATAAAGGGATCGATTGTTATTTGCCTTTGGAAAAAAAGCTGAAACTTTGGAGTGATCGAAAAAAGTGGGTAGAGGAACCTTTTATTCGCTCATATATTTTTGTAAATATTGAAGAATCTAATTTGCAAAAAGCATTAAACACTCCTGGTGTTGTAACTGTTATACGTTTTTCGGGAAAACCTGCTCCGGTAAGAGAAGAACAAATCAAAACAATTCAATCTATCTTATCGAGCAGTGAAAAGTATGAATTAAGCACTGAAAAATTTGAACCAAAAGAAAAGGTAGAAGTTACACAAGGTAGTTTAAAAGGTCTTGTTGGAGAAATGGTTCATCACCTGAATAAATATAAAGTTTTGGTTCGAATTGAATCAATAAATCAGAATATATTAATAAAAATAAATCCTTCGTATTTAAAGAAGGTTTAGCTATATTTGGTTTGCTTAACATTAGGGTCCCGGCGGTTATCGGGATACGCTTTTTCGGACACAGGTTTTTGTGACTGAGGAAGCGGAGCTGTGCCAGGAGGAAAGTGAGAAAAGGAAAAAAAGTGAATGAGAGAAACAGTTAGCGGCAAGCAGGTTTAAGTTACCGGTAGAAAGTAAATAGTCTGTAGTAGGAAATAAGTAATAACTATATTCAACAATTTAACAATTTAGCAATTTAACAATTTAGCAATTTAATTTATAAACCTTATTTAAGATGAAAATTAAAACCAACCATATTTTAATCCTTGGAATCCTTTCCTTTATGTTAGCTTCGTGTAACTCATACGAAAAGTTAACTTATTTTCAGGGTGTTGAAGAAACAAAAGACACGGCAATTTTCGAAAAAAATAAACCGGGATACCAGGTTCAGGCAGGCGATTTGCTTTATGTACAAATTATAACCGAGAATCAGGAAATCAACCAATTGTTTAATCCTTTAATTTCTCAAACCACATCGCAGAATTTAAGACCTGAAAGCATGTTTTATACCAGTTATCTTGTTAACGATTCGGGATATATTGAAATGCCATTACTGGAAAGCATTTATGTTTCGGGCTTAAATATAGATCAGGTTAGGGATTCTATAAAACAAAAAGCCTATCGGTTTTTAAAAAATCCGCAGGTAATCGCAAAACTGGCCAATTTTAAATTTACAGTTTTGGGTGAAGTAAAATCTCCCGGAGTAAAACAGGTTACTGCTAACCAGGTAAACATTATGGAAGCATTAGCTTATGGTGGTGATATCTCGTACAATGGAAATCGCAAAACCATTCTTTTGTTGCGCCAAAGTGCTAAAGGGACACAAACGTATCGAATTAATTTAACCAAAGGAAATGTAATAGATTCGGAGCTTTACTATATTATGCCTAACGATATTATCTATGTTGAGCCATTAAAATCTACTTTGTTTAGAGAACAGGCTTCGGATTATGTGTTTGTGGTAAGTGCTATTTCGTCCACACTGACAACTATTGTTCTTATTATTACTTTATTACAATTATAATTAGCCTGACTGCCGATTTATTCGCCGCAGGAGAACAGGCAGCCCTTTGGCTTTTGGATAAACATAAATCATTAACAATTACATAAAAAAAGCTAATGGCTAATAGCTAGAAGCTAACGGCTTTTTTAAAAACCAACAAAAGATTTAAACACAGATATTATTGCTATATGCGCGGAGGGTATTGTGGATTTGAAAAGCGATTACTATTTTGAGCTTTACGACAGGCAATTGTCTTATAAAAAAAATTATTGAAATCTCTTTTAATCTGTGGCGAAAATGTTTTTTCGGCAGAATACGCGAAACGATTTCTTTTGCGTTACGCCTAATAGCATTACGCCTGCAGGCGTAAAAATGGTTTCTGCAAAACCTTGTCCCTGATACCCGGCTGGCAAGCCACAAACCGGATTAAAACCGTAAATTCTCATTTAATTTTAAGTATTTCGGTTTTATTACCATATTTGTAATCATGATTACAAGAAATAAAGCAAAAAAAATAGTAAAACTACTCGATTTTTTTCCTGTCGTAGGAATTATTGGACCAAGACAAGTTGGAAAGACTACTCTTTCAAAACAAATAGTCGAAAATATTCAAAAGGAATGTGTTTTTCTTGATTTAGAAAATCCACGCGATATTGCAAAACTTCAAGACCCTGTATTATATTTCGAAGACAATATTGATAAATGCGTTGTTTTAGATGAGATTCAAAATTTACCACATTTATTTCCTGTTTTACGCTCAATGATTGACTTAAACAGAATCCCGGGAAGATATATTATTTTGGGATCTGCAAGTCCTGAATTAATTCGAAATTCGTCTGAAAGTTTAGCCGGACGAATTGCTTATGTTGAATTAACAACTTTTAATTTAACCGAAGTTTATGAATTAAGTAATAAAAACACAGATCGGTTATGGTTACAGGGAGGTTTCCCTAATGCGTTTTTATTCGATGATGTTGAAATGGTTACACAATGGCATTACAACTATATTAAAACGTATGTCGAACGGGATTTGCCAAATTTAGGTTTAAAAGTTGACAAAACTTTATTAATAAAATTATTACAAATGATATCTCATATACATGGGGATATTATTAACTACAATAACTTGTCAAAATCTCTTGGAGTGAGTTCGAATACAATAAAAAAATACATTAACTTTTTTGAAGGATCGTTTTTAATCAGACAATTAGCCCCTTTTTATCTGAATATAAAGAAGAGACTTGTAAAATCTCCAAAAATATATATCAGAGATACCGGGATTTTACATTATTTACAAAATATTAATGAAAAAAAAGATCTGTTTGGAAATCCATTAATTGGGAACTCCTGGGAAGGTTTTGTTATTGAACAAATTATTCAACAATTATCACCAAAATATCAAACTTATTTTTATCGTACAAACGATGGGGCAGAATGCGATTTGGTAGTTACTAAATCACAAAAAACTATTATGGCAATTGAAATTAAATATACATCAGCACCTAAACTTACAAGAGGCACAACAATTGCTTTTGATGATTTAAGCTCCGAACAAAACTTTATCATTACACCAAACAGCGATGATTATCTGATTAAAAAAAACATTAGAGTTTGTAATATATTTGATTTTTTAAATAAATACATGATTTCATTGTAAAGAGCAAATTTCTCACGAACGTAGTGAGTAAATACCAATTAATAATGACAAATAACAAAGGGTGAAAAAAGATAAAAGCTTTAAAAAACAAGGGAAAAGTCAACCTTGCCTGACGGCAGGAAGGAAGGAAAAAGATCGTGTCATCCTGTCCCGTTCCAATAACTATCGGAAATCGGTAGTCGAAGGATAGACACAAGATATTTTAAATGAAACCATATTACGTATACATACTACTTTGTTCTGATAACTCATATTATACTGGTATTACTAATAATATAGACAGGAGACTTGTTGAACACAACAATCAAATTACAGCTAATTAAATCGCTAAATTATTAGATATTACTAGTAGAACTGCTCAACGTAATTTAGAAAAACTAACAAAATCAAAAAGTATTATACGAAAAGGAAGTGCCAAAGGCAGTCAAGTCGGCAGTTAAAACAGCTGGCAAGCCATACATAAACTAATTAACAATTACATAAAAAAGCTAACGGCCAAAAGCCAATCGCTAATAGCTTTTTAAATAGCAAATAGTTTTTATAATGCAAATAAAAAATCTTTCAAGTCATCTGTTTTGGGATGTAGATATACATAAAATAGATTTTGACAAAAATAAGAAACTGATTATACAGAGAGCTCTTGATTATGGTTTATTGTCTGATTGGAAAATAATTCTTGATTATTATGGGATTAAAGAAATTACAACAACAGCAGTGTCTTTAAAAAATTTAGACAAAAAATCCGTGTCTTTAATTTCTTTGCTTTCAGGAATTCCCCGAAACAAATTCTTATGTTACACTACGAAACAATTGACCCCAAAACACTGGAACTTTTAAAAAAATTACAAAAAGTTCCGGCTTTTTCAGAATTGCGGTTAGCAGAAGGAACTTCTCTGGCTTTGCAATTGGGGCACAGAAAATCAATTGATCTGGATTTATTTGGGAATATTCAAAGTGATGAATATGCAATCTCCGAAGCCTTGAATGCAATAGGAAAAGTTACTATATTAAGGAAAAGTGAGAACATAAATATTTTTCTAATAGATAATATAAAAGTAGATATTGTTAATTATCATTATCCATGGATTGAAAAATCAATTAATGAGGATGATTTAACATTAGCCGGAGAAAGAGATATTGCAGCCATGAAATTATCTGCTATTACAGGACGTGGCACAAAAAAAGATTTTATTGATTTGTTTTTCTTGTTACAAAGTTTATCTCTGGATGAAATACTTGCTTTCTATAATCAAAAATATCACGACGGCTCAGAATTTTTAGTATTAAAAAGCTTATCTTATTTCGAGGATGCCGATGAAGATGAAGATCCGGTGATGTTGCACCCATTTAACTGGAATGAAATAAAAGAATTCATAAAAAAGAAACTGAAAGACTATTTACAAACACCAATGAACAATAATCAGTGAACTATTAAACCATAAACCAATTAACAATTACATAAAAAAGCTAACGGCTAAAAGCCAATCGCTAATAGCTAATAGCTAACAGCTAACGGCTTTTTAAATAGAACATTAAATCATTAATCCCAACACTAATCTCAATAGAAAATGGAACCTACAAACATCTACCAGGAAGAAAGCATCGACATTAAAAAGTACCTTTTTAAGTTCCTGGCCAACTGGTACTGGTTTGCTATAGCATTATCCATTGCTCTGGCAGTTGCATACATGGTAAACCGTTACTCCGAACCTACCTATACCATAAACTCTTCTTTAATTATTTCCGATAAGCAAAGCGATGTAGCCAGCATAGAAGCCATTATTGCAGAATTGGGGCGTAGCCGTGTACGCCGAAAAGCAACCGTGGTAAACGAAATATCCATTTTAAAATCTTATAAAATGGCACGTTTGGCTATTGAGGAATTAGATTTTGGAATTTTATATGTTGGAGTTGGGCGAAGGGAAATTGCCGAATCTAAAATGTATCATAATTGTCCTTTTATAGTAATTCCCGACACATCACATAATCAACTTAACGGATATCCTGTAAACATTAAAATATTATCAGACCGGGAATATCTGCTTGAAATTAACGACAATTACGGCATAAAACGCAAGCTAAAATTTGGAGAAACATTCGATTCTGAAATTTTTAAATTTAAAATCCTGTTAAGTAATCCTGAAACATTTGTTTTTGATAAAACCAGCTCAAACAAATATTATTTTAGATTTCATGATATTAATTCACTGGCAAAACAATACCGTGCAAAATTAAACCTTGATGTGAACGATGAAAAAGGTTCTATCCTCATGCTAAAATTAAATGGTTTTGTGCCGGAAAAAATGGCCGTTTACCTCAATAAATTATCTGAAGTATATATTCGCTCGGAACTTATTGAAAAAAACCTGCGGGCCGAAAACACCCTGGAATTTATTGACGAACAACTCAATGTTATAGTAAAAGATTTAAATGCTGCCGAAGTTCGTTTACAGGATTTCCGAACCAAAAACCAGGTTATTAATTTAAGCCAGAAAGGTTCTGTGCTTTATAATGAATTAATAGGTATTCAAAATGAGCGCTTCGCTTATGATGTAAAAACTAAATACCTGGATTATTTAGAAACTAGTCTTAAAAACAAAGAACAAAACGATGCTATTGTTGCCCCTTCTGTTTTAGGAATTACAGACCCGGCATTGCAAAAACTGGTTGAATCGTATAATATGCGTTTGTCTGAAAAAAATAAATTCAGCCTGGTAGCCCGGGAAGATGCTCCTAATTTAATCATTATCCGAAATGAATTAAATGCCATAAAAAAAGCACTGGCAGAATATATTGTTTCGACCCGGAAAACCAACCAGATTACCTTACAGGCTTTTAAACAAAAGCAGGATTTAATTAACCAACAAATTAGCCAATTACCAGCCAATGAGCGTCAGCAAATAAATATTGAGCGCGAATACAAACTTAACAACGAGCTTTACACTTTTTTACTTGAAAAGAGAGCCGAAGCAGGAATTACCAAGGCATCGAACATCGCCGACAATAAAATACTGGATATTGCACGTGCCGAAAATACTGCTCAATTAACACCCAAACGTTCACAGAATTACATGATAGCTTTAGTGCTTGGATTTGGAATACCCGGAGCAGTAATCTTGATGTTTGAATTTTTTAATAACAAAATAGAAGATAAAAAAGACATCGAGAGCAATACCCGGATACCTATAATAGGAACCATTGGCCATAACGAAATACATAGCGACATGCCGGTTTATGTCGATCCAAAATCAGCTATTGCAGAATCGTTCCGCAGTCTGCGTACTAACCTGCAATATATTCTGCGCGAAAAAGATCAAAAAATTATTATGATATCTTCAACCATTAGTGGCGAAGGGAAAACCTTTGCAGCCGTTAACCTGGCTATTATTATGGCTATGACCAACAAAAAAGTGCTGCTGCTTGGTCTTGATTTGCGCAAGCCAAGTCTGCATAAAATATTTGATATACCCAACGAAACCGGGATAAGCACTTATTTAAGCAAGCAAAGCGAGTACGATAGCATCATTAAAGAAACAAGCATCGAGAATCTTTATTTGACACCATCGGGTCCTGTACCTCCCAATCCTGCCGAGCTTATCGAAACAGAACAAATGAAAAACTTTTTCGAAAAAGCAGGTAAAACATTCGATTATATTATAATAGACACACCTCCAATTGCCCTGGTTACCGATGCTTTGCTGGTTAGCCGGCATGCTCATGCCAACCTGTTTATGATCAGGCAGCGATATAGTAGTAAACATGTATTTGAACTCATCAACAAACTTGAACAGGAACAAAAAATTACTGCAATGAATATCCTTGTAAATGACCTGAAAATTCCAAAATACTATGGATACAATTACGGATATAACTATGGATATGGATACGGTTATGGATACGGGAATCGAAGAGAGTAATGTAAAATGACGAATGACAAAGGGTGAAAAAAGCTAAAGGCTAATAGCTAACAGTTTTCTAAGTAAACTATTTTACCTTAAACCATATACCTTAAACCGCAAACCGTGTATCATAAACCATATATCATTAAACAAATAAACAAATAAGCAATTTTCAAATGGACAAAAGGTGAAAAAAGAAGAACTTGAATTTATATTAGAAAAAGGAGAAGGTTATTTTGTTGAGTTTAAAGAAAAGCTTGATAAGTCTTTTGCTCATGAGCTAGTTGCTTTTGCAAACGGATCAGGTGGACGTATTATTATTGGTATCAATGATAAAAATAAAATTACAGGAATCGATATATCCAATAAATTAAAATCGCAAACTCAGGATATTGCTCGTAATATTCAACCTTCAATTAATATATTATTACATTCAATTGAAAATGTACTTATTGTTACTGTTCCGGAAGGTATTGACAAACCTTACCATTGTAGCGATGGTTTTTATTTAAGAATGGGACCAAACTCCCAAAAAATGAATAGAAGTCAAATTATTGACTTTTTACAAACCGAAGGGAAAGTAAAATTTGAAGAACAATTTCATCGATATTTTGATTTTGAAAAACATTATAACAGTGCAAAACTAATCGGGTTTTTAAAATTAGCAGACATCACAAGAAATCTGGATGATATAACTATTCTTGAAAACCTTGGGCTTGTAAAAAGTGTTGATGATACGAAAAAATTAATAAACGCTGGAGTTCTCTTCTTTAGTAATAATCTTGATATTTTGATGGAACAAGCCACCATAACCTGTGCTGTTTTTGATGGCAATGAAAGAATAAAAATCATAAACCGTAAAGATTTTACTGATGATATTATAACTAATATTGACAATGCCTTACATTTTATAAAACAGGCACTGAAAGTTGAATATATAATGACAGGTGAAGCACGCAGGAATGAAATTTACGAAATACCATTACAAGCCATTCGCGAAGCGGTTATTCACCCCGTTAGATAAAAAATATATGAAATATTATGTATATATACTTCAAAGTGAAAAAGACAAAATGTTTTATGTAGGATATACCAAAGACCTTGATAATAGGATTAGACTACATAATAGTGGTCAAGTATCGTCAACAAAAACGAGACGACCTTTTAAAATAGTGTATTATGAAGCATGTTTTAATCAACAAGATGCAACTCATAAAGAAAAATATCTAAAAACATCATGGGGAAAAAGATATATTAAAAATAGGTTAAAGAATTATCTAACGGGGTAAATGCAGTTGCTCACCGTGATTATTTTGCAACAGGGGCACATACAACTATCGAAATATTCGACGACAGGATAGAAATTGGAAATCCTGGAGGTTTACCAAAAGGACTATCTTCGGATACATTTGGGAAAAAGGCAGTGAGGCGTAATCCTATTATTACAAATTTATTACAAAGATGCAAGTTTGTTGAAAATGTGGGTACAGGTATAAATAAAATAAGACAGCTTTGCTTTGAAAATAATATTCCTGAGCCGGAATTCACTTTTAACGATTTCTTTACTGTTATATTTAAACGACATACATTAAATGACGGAATAAATGAGGGAGTAAATGAGGGAGTAAATAATTTACTTGAAATAATAAAAACCTATCCTGGGAATAGAACCCCGTTTTTTGCCGAGAAACTTTCAACATCGGTTAAAAATATTGAAAGATGGATTCATATATTAAAAAAAGCAAATCAAATTGAATTTACTGGCTCCTCAAAAAAAGGAGGATACAATGTTAAATAAGGTAAAGCACCCCGAAGCGCAAGATGCAGGAACCATTATCTTAACCGGTTTTGAGCCGGATATTGTATTAAGCTCAGTTCGGACAGTAATCGAAGAACACCAACAAATATCAAAAGGAACACAGAAAATACAGATCCAACGGATAAACACAGATAATAACAGCGAAAACCTGCCTGCCGTTAGGAAGGTGGTGGGGAATAAATCAGTAAACCGTAATTAGTGAATAATAAAAATTTTAATGCCTGAATCAGAAATCAAAATATACCAATTAGAAGACGGACAAACAGAAGTTCAGGTAAGATTCGATAATGAAACTGTTTGGTTATCTCAGAAACAGATGGCACAATTATTCGATAAAAATACTGATACAATAGGTATTCACTTAAAAAATATTTATAATTCCGGAGAATTAAATAAACTTTCAACTACCGAGGAATCTTCGGTAGTTCAACAAGAAGGAAAAAGGACAGTAAAAAGAAAATTAAGGCTTTATAATCTTGATGCTATAATCTCGATTGGATATAGAGTAAATTCAAAACGTGGTGTTCAATTTAGGATTTGGGCTAATAAAGTTTTAAAAGAATACCTTATCAAAGGATATTCATTAAATGAAAAGAGATTAGCTCAACAAAACAAACAACTTAAAGAACTTCAGGAATCTGTTAAGATATTAGGCAAAGTTATAAATTACAAGCAGCTATCTAACGATGAAAGTTCCGGATTATTAAAAATTATTTCAGACTACGCATATGCATTAGATATTTTAGACCAATACGATTATCAAAGCCTTGAAATAAAAGACACATCTGGTAAAGAGATTTATCAGTTAACCTATAACGAAGCAATAAATAAAATCAAGCTCGCGAAAAAGGCTTATGGAAATAGTGATTTGTTTGGTAACGAAAAGGATAAGTCGTTTAAAAGTTCTATCAATTCAATATATCAAACCTTTAATGGCATTGATTTATACCCAAGCATAGAAGAAAAAGCAGCAAACCTGTTGTATTTTATTACAAAAAATCATTCATTCACTGATGGGAACAAACGAATTGCAGCATTTCTGTTTTTGTTTTTTCTAGAACGAAATCGAATTCTATTTGATCAAAGTGGCAACAAAAGAATCGCTGACAACACTTTGGTTGCATTAACATTAATGATCGCTGTTAGCAAACCTGCCGAAAAAGATACAATGATAAAAGTAATTGTGAATCTGATAAACAAGAATAATTAAAGTATGGAACACCATTAGAATGTTTAACTAAACTTAAACTGATTATAAATAATAAACCCACGAATGCGGCAATGATTCTTTTTTCAAAAGAAGAACTAAAAACAAATTATTATCAATCGAGAACCCGAAATAAATTAATTGCTGAATCTTTTTATCTTACAAAAGATATTGAGAAATATGGAAGTGGGTATATCAGAGTAAGGGAAGCTATTCGTGAGTATCCTACCATGAAATTTGATTATAAAGAAATCGGCGATGGATTCTTGGTAAGCTTGAGTTATACTAATCAAAAAACAACTTCGCTTGTTGCAGAAAACGGCGAATTAAACGGCGAATTAAATAGTGGCCAAATTACAGTATATAAATTAATTAAAAAGCAGGCCGGAATTAATGCAACTGAAATATCTAAACTATTAAATATGCCTTTTAGTACTGTAGATAAACATATCAGGGTTTTGCTCGGAAAAATATTAATAGAACGACGAGGAAGCAAAAAAACCGGAGGATATTTTGTTATAAAATAAGACAACTATCCTAAATATCTGATTACGATGGATAAAACATGGAAAGACAACATTGAAGGTGTAAAACACATATATATAGCAGATTTTCTGTTAATGGATAAACTAGCATAATTAAACATGAAGAATCTCCTAAATGATAAGAAGTTAGATTATATTCTTCAATTAGGTGAAGGCCAGTATATAGAATTCAAAGAGTCTCTTGATAAAAACTTAGCCAAAGAGATTGTTGCATTTGCAAATTCTTCAGGCGGTATTATTTATCTTGGAATTACCGATTCAAATGTAATAAAAAGTATTTCTATTACAAATAGGTTAAAATCACAAATCCAGGATATTGCTCATAATTGTGATCCCTCAATTATTATCTCCTTAAGCAAAATTAATAATATCCTTGCTGTTGAAATTAAAGAAGGAAACAACAAGCCTTATTCTTGTTCTACCGGATTTTTTATGAGAATGGGAGCCAATTCCCAAAAAATGAGCAGAAATGAGATATTGGAACTAGCAATTAAATCCGGTAAAATTCGTTTCGATGAGCAAGTTTGTTATAATTTTGATTGGAAAGATTTTGATAATGAAAAATTTGAATACTACTTAAAACTTGCAAAAGTTTCTAATAATCTGCCAAAAAAAGAAATCCTAAAAAATCTTCGCGTTCTTACCAATGATGGCTTTACAAATGCAGGCGTTTTGTATTTTGCTAAAGAACCATTTAAGTATATCATCAGTTCCAAAATAAGATGCATCCATTTTAATGATAATAAAAGAATTGATATACTGGACAAAAAAGTTGTTGACAGGGGCATTATTGGTAATATTGAATTTGCTGTCGAATATCTTAAGGAACGTGTCCCTGTTCGATATGAAATTAATAAACTTGCCAGAGATGAATTCCCTGAATATCCCTCAGAAGCATATAGAGAAGCTATCGTAAATGCCGTAATACATTTTGATTATTTTCTCGGAGATACTATTGCTATTGAAAAACTGAAGAATAGTATTATTATTAACAACAAAGGTGAATTACTTTTCCCCAAAAAAGATTTTGGTAAAAGAAGCGAAGCCAGAAACAGACTGCTCGCTGATTTGTTATCAAGAACTGATTTTATGGAAAAAGCAGGAACGGGTATTAAACGCGTTAAAGATGCCTGCTCAAAAAACGGAAATAAAATTTTATTTGATTTTACCGACTCTTTTTGGGTAACAATTGAGACAAATAAAGATGGAGAGGCCACGGAGAATGTCCCCGATGTCCCCGATGTCCCCGATAATGTCCCCGAGAATAGATTGGAGAAAATATTAAAAATAATTGGAAATAATAATAAAATTTTATTGCAAGAGATTTCAGACCAATTAAATGTTTCAAAAAGAACAATTAGAAGAGACATTGAAAAACTAAAACAACAAAATAAAATTAAACGCATGGGTAGTGAAAAAAGCGGACAGTGGAAAATTTTGTAAATGATGATTGACAAATGTTAAATGACAAACAAGCTGCAAGCTGCAAGCTACGAGCAATGAGCAAACAAATAAACAAATAAGCAATTTAACAGTTTAACAATTTATTTTTATTAAGTATAGATGACACTCAAACAAAAAACGGTATCTGGTTTACTTTGGAGTTTTATAGATAATTTTGCAAAACAGGGTATTACTTTTATTGTTGGAATTATTTTAGCACGTTTGTTATCTCCACGAGAATTTGGTTTAATCGGGATGATAACAATTTTTATAGCAATTTCACAATCTTTCATTGATAGCGGTTTTACCCAAGCATTAATAAGAAAGAAAAATTGTACTCAGGCAGATTATTCTACCGTTTTTTACTTTAATCTTGCAATGGGTATCTTTTTCTATTGTTTACTCTTCTTTTTAGCAGAATACATAAGCCATTTCTTCAAAGAACCACAACTAATACTTATAATAAGAGTTATAGGCCTGGGGTTAATTATAAATGCATTTACAATCGTTCAAAGAGCAAAATTAACCAAGAATATTAATTTTAAATTACAAACAAAAATTTCTGTTATTGCAACTATTGGCTCAGGAATTATTGGTATTACTATGGCATTAAATGATTATGGAGTTTGGAGTCTGGTTATGAAAATGCTGACAGGATACATTTTAACATCTTTGTTACTTTGGTTTTGGAATAATTGGAAACCAACATGGATATTTAGTCTGAAATCATTTAAAGAGTTATTTGCATTTGGATCAAAACTGTTGCTTAGCGGGTTAATTGAGACAACATATAGAAATATTTATCTCCTGATTATTGGTAAATATTTTACCGCCACGGAGCTGGGTTATTACACCCGCGCAGATCAATTTAACAAGCTGCCTTCATCAAATATTACCATGGTTATTCAAAGAGTAAGTTACCCTGTCCTTGCATCAATACAAGACGACAAATCCCAACTTAAGGCTGCATATCAAAAATTAATTAAAAGCACCATGCTTATTACCTTTGTTTTGATGATGGGATTAGCAGCTATTGCCAAACCAATGGTATTATTATTAATCGGAGAACAATGGCTCCCTTCCGTTATTTATTTACAATTGCTTTGCTTTGTAGGGATGACATATCCGCTGCATGCTATTAATTTGAATATGTTAAATGTACAGGGCCGGTCCGACCTTTTTCTAAAACTAGAAATTATAAAAAAATTAATGGCAGTGCCTATTATTATTATTGGTATTTTATTGGGGATTAAAGCAATGATAGTAGGTATGATTGTAATTTCATTAATAGCTTATTTTTTAAACAGTTATTATTCAGGTAAACTTATTAATTATTCGAGCATTCAGCAACTTAAAGATATTTCATCTTCTTTTTTGCTAGCAATCTTTGTTGGTATTGTTATTTTTGTAACCGGGAATTTAATACAAGCTTCTAATTTTGTGAAATTATTGATTCAAATTTTAACAGGTGCTGTTTTAAGCTTCGGTCTTGCAGAATTTTTCAAACTAGAAAGTTATTTTTATATAAAAAGTATAATTGCGGAGAAATTTTTTAATGGAAATTAGAGATTATGCCTAAAAAAAATAAAATATTTGTAACTCAACCCACACTGCCTGATTTAAAAGAACTTATTCCATACCTGGAAGATATTTGGCAAAGCAAGAGGCTTACAAATAATGGGAAATACCATCAGCTATTTGAAAAAAAGCTTGCAGAATACTTAAATGTAAAATATGTATCACTTTTTACAAATGGTACTTTAGCCTTAGTAACAGCCTTACAAACGTTGCGTATTACTGGTGAGGTCATTACAACTCCATTTAGTTTTGTAGCTACAGCAAACTCTCTTATCTGGAATAATCTAAAACCTGTTTTTGTGGACATTGAACCCGTTTATTGTAACATTGATCCAGAGAAGATGGAAGCAGCCATTACTCAGCAAACAACAGCCATTTTAGCCGTACATGTATATGGCAATCCATGTAATGTAAAACGAATACAAGAAATCGCTGACACCTATGGTTTAAAAGTAATATACGATGCTGCACACACATTTAACAACAAATTAAATGGAACATCCATCCTGAATTATGGAGATCTTTCAATATTAAGTTTTCATGCCACTAAACCATTCAATACCATGGAGGGAGGTGCTATTATTAGCCACGACGAAAAAACGAAAAAACGTATCGACTACCTTAAAAATTTCGGGTTTGCTGATGAAGTTACGGTTATGGCCCCAGGCATCAATTCAAAAATGAACGAAATGCAAGCTGCTTTGGGATTGTTACAACTAAAACATTATGAGGAATATATTGCTAAAAGAAAAGCGATATCCGATTTATACAGAAAGGAACTTAATTCTGTTAAAGGTATAGAAATGATTCCGGAACATGAAGGAGTTTCCAATTATAACTATCCCTATTTCCCTGTTTTGGTTGATGAAAAAATGTACGGAAAAACACGCGACAAACTTTATGAAGACTTAAAAAATAAAGGAATTTATGGCAGGCGCTATTTTTATCCTCTCATTAGTCAGTTTTCAACTTATCGAGGTTTAAATTCTTCTAAAGCAGAAAACTTACCAACAGCAGAACAAATTACTAAAAGGGTTATTTGCTTGCCGATATATCCTGATCTTGATAATAACAATCAAAGTCAAATTATAAACCTTATAAAACAATTTGCATTATGAAACTTGCTATAATGCAACCTTACTTTTTTCCTTATATTGGATATTTTCAATTGATAAATTCAGTAGATAAATATATTCTGTACGACAATCTTGCTTTTATTAAAGAAGCGTGGATTAATAGAAACTATATATTAAATAAAAGTTCTTATAAAAAAAATTACGTAATTGTTCCTTTAGAAAAAAAAAGTTCCAATAAAAAAATATCTGAAATTAAAATTTTCAATCATTATGATTGGAGAAAGAAAATTCTAAATGCATTATATTTAAATTATAACCACGCAATCAATTTTGATCAAACGTATATCTTAATTGAGAAGTTGGTTAATTATGAGACTGAATATCTTTCTGAGTTTAATAAAAACTCAATAATCAAAATTTGTGATTATCTACAAATTAAAACTAAAATAAGTTGTAATGAAGGATATTTTAATGAAGTTGAGAATTTAATTGCACAAGTTACAATAGAAGGTTTTGACAGAGAGAAATATCCTACTAAAACATTGCGCATACTAGAGTTTTGCAAAAGAGAAAGAGCTAATATTTTTTATAATGCAATTGGAGGTCAAAATTTGTACAGTAAAGAATTGTTCAAGGAGCATAATGTTTTACTAGGTTTTATTAAAACAGAAAACTTTAAATATAAACAGCACAGTAATTTATTTATTAATAATTTATCAATAATTGATGTAATGATGTTTAATCCAAAGAATGTTATAAAAGATATGTTAAACGAGTTTAATATAGTATAGATATGAGTGAAAATTACTGGATTGATTTTTGGAATAAAAACAGCATTATAGATAACAGTGATTTACAATTACAAATTGGAAGATCAATTAATAAAATTCCAATTTCTGCTAAAAACTGGAATTTAACTTTACAGTTTATTCGCAAGAAATTAGACTTAAATAAAGAAGACACATTAATAGATATTTGTTCTGGTAATGGGCTAATAAGCCACAACTTCAGTCTTTATGTGAATGAAATAATCTCAATAGATATTTCAGAAAAATTGATTCTCGAAATTAACAAAAAAAACATTCCCAATATAAAAACAAAATTATGTGATGTTAGGGAGATTAATTTTAATAATAACATGTTTTCAAAAGCAATTTTCTATTTTGCTTTACAACACTTTACTAATTATGAAATTGTAAATATTTTCAAAAAAATATTTAATTGGCTTATGCCAAATGGGAAGTTGTATATTGGAGATATTCCTGACATAGAAAAAATATGGGTGTATTATAATAATGATGAACGTGAGTTTGATTTTTTCCAATCTCTTGAAAATATGACACCAATAATTGGATCCTGGTTTAATAAAGATTTTCTTCTAAAACTTTCAAAATATTGTGGATTTAAAAATTGTGAAATTATTGAACAAGAGCAATACATGATCAATTCTCATTACCGATTCGACCTTTTATTAACAAAATAAGACAATACATGAATTTCAAAGTTATCTGGTTAAACGGAATGCCTAGATCAGGTACAAATTGGTTAAGTCAAATTTTCGACAGTAATCCAGACGTAGCTTTCCGTCTTTCTCCACTTTTTTCGTATACCTATAAAAATAGGATTAATGAGGAATCAAATTGTAATAATATTCTTAAATTTTTTAACGAAGTTTATTTAAGTAAAGACAATTTTTTAATTCAAACAGAAAAACGAGAAAATGGAGAATATCCAAGGTTTAAAAGGAAAGAAACAAACCCCAAAAGATTAGTAATAAAAGACACAAGATATCACAATCTAACAGAATCTTTGTTACAAAAAGAAATCGATATCAAATTCATACACATCGTTCGAAATCCATGCGCTGTAATAAACAGTTGGATAAATGCGGAAAGAGAATTTAAAAACAAAGGTTGTATTGTTGAAAACGACTGGAAAACCGGTGGGTGTAGGAAGATAGGGAAAGAAGAGTTTTGGGGTTTTAATGACTGGGTGTATTTAACTAAACTTTATATACATTTACAGGTAAAATATCCTCAAAAAGTAATGATTGTAAAGTATGAAGACTTAGTGTTGAACCCTAAAACAGAAACATTAAAAATGTTTGATTTTTCTAATTTAGAATATAATAAACAAACAGATGAATTTCTTATTAAAAGTCAATCCAGAAATTTTGGTGGTGATTATGCTGTTTATAGAGATAAAGACGTTAAAGATAAATGGAAAAAATTATTAGATAAAAAAATTATTTCCCAAATATATAATGAACTTAACGGATCTCCACTAGAAAAGTTTTTATAAAAGATTATTACTAAAAATTCAGCAATCATAATTAAAAAATGAGCAAACAATCATTACACTTAATATTAGATGATAAATTTGTTGATTCTTTCATCGAAATGATCGATAAATATGATAATTTAATTAATCATACTTTCATTGCATATAACATACCACAAGACAGAGATTTTAAATACATAAAAAGTAAAAATGTAATAAAATACGACTGGGATTCTGCAAAAATCAAATTTGATTTTGTAGATTTTTCTAAATATAAAAAGCTTTTTATACATTACCTCGATCCCCGTTTATACCCACTTATCAGAAAACTACCTCTAAATATTAAGATTTATTGGATAATTTATGGTGCTGACATGTTTATTCCACAAGTATTTAATGATAATGCATTATTTGATAAATATTCAAAATCGTACTTAAAGAAAAAAAAGTTTTCTGTGTTAAGATTTCTACCATATAAAATATGGCGATTATTGCCAATTATTAAGAATTTTAGGTCTAATTTTAAAAAGAAAAAAGCTGTTTCACGTATTAATTATATTTTGCATTATAATTATTTTGACTATACTTATCTAAAAGAGAAGATGAAGGTAAATGCCAAATTCCTTCGCTTCAATTATACTGGGATAAAATCCATATTGAATGAAGAGTTAGAAAATAATATAACAGATAAATTTAAATATGCCGATTCAGATAAGATTATAATAGTTGGTAATTCAGCTAATTTAACGAACAATCAATTAGGAACAGTTCCAATTTTAAAAAACTTAAGCAAATATTTTGATTTTAAAATCATTAGTTTTTTATCATATGGACAGGAGCATTACGCAAAACATTTAACTCAGAAATTCAGTGGGGAATTTGGAGAAAAATTTATACCCATACTAAGCTTTCTGCCTAAAAAAGAATATTTCAACATTCTTAAACGTGCAGATATTGCGATTATGAACAATTATCGTAGCCAAGGTGCTGGCATTATTCTTTCATTACTGTATTATGGGAAGAAGGTTTTTATGAGTGAAAAAAGTTTGCTTTATCAATTTTACCTTTATAATGGCATTCGTGTTTTTTCAATAGAGAAAGACCTTGAAAATTCCAAAAAAAATTTATTTAAACCATTATCAGAATCTGAAAAAAAGGATAATAAAAACCTAATCAAAAATTTGTTTTGGAACGAAGAAATACTGCGAATTAATATGGAAAATATTTTCCGCACTTAAAATAATTTAACTTGTGAATATATAAGAACTGTACGTTTAAAATGCATTCTTTTTTTAAAAAACTCCCTTTATATTTAATAATTGTTTATCCCTTATTTGGTTTTATTACATTCCATTTAACGGGTCAACAGCCATTATTTACATTAATTTTTATCATCTTAATATCCATCTTCTTTATTTTCTTTGATAAAAAACAACTTCAATTTCCAAAATATCTTATATTTTACGGTTTGTTTTGTTTTATAGAGATTCTTTCAAAATATTTTATAAATGACTTACTTTTTGCAATTGACGCGAATCTAAAAAGAAGTTTTTTCTATATCTTTTCTTTTTTTTTATTATTAATTATTGAAAATACATCTTTTAAAACAACCACTATTAAAAAAATTGAAGTCGTTTTAAAATATTTGATTTATACTGCTGCAGTTGTTAGTATCATACAATTTTTACAACCTAGCTTTTTATATAATGCCTATAAAAGAGAAGAAATTTCCGACACTTATATTCTTGGAACAAGATTAGTGTCTATATTTGACTGGGGTGATCATGGTTATGGTTTAGGCCTTAGTTTACCTATTATGTATAGTTTAATTGCTCCCTCTTCATTTACAAAAAAGAAGTTTCCGTACAAGATTACACTTGCTGCAGGTATTGTAGTTCTTTTATCTCTTACCAGATTTGCAATTGCTAATTTTATTATTGCTTTAATGCAGTATTTTAAAAACAAATTTTCATTAAAAAAAATACTTGTTTTACTTTTTGGCATTGCAACTATTGTTGTTATTGCCGATTATATTGGTTTTGATTTTAACTATTTCTTATATGAAAGATTGTCTGATGAAACCTATGAAACAAGATTTGTGGCCATTGATGCATTTATACATGAATTCCCCAAAAACATGTATTTTGGCACAGGAGGAGTTGTTACGGAAAGTTTAATAGATTTTTATGGCAGGGTTACTAAAATACACAATGGTTATTTGGCAATTTTATATTTTTATGGCTTAGTAGGTGGGCTTTTTTATTATTCTTTTATAATTCTTTTAATTAAAAGAATATATAGAGTTGCAAAAATAAGTAATTTTTGGGGTGCATTTTTTGGCATTCTTTGTTTTTTGTTTTCAAACCTAACCGTTGATATTAACCACTTTTTGGTTTCCGGTTTAATATTAATGGTATTATTTAATAAATATTATTACGATAGTATAAAAACAAATAATCGTTTATTACAAAATGAGTAAAACATATTTCTACACACGAATATTTTGTCCTGTTTGTGGTTCATCAGACAATAAAGAATTATATAACAATCGTTTTCTTAGCTCTCCAATTAAAGAATATCTACAGTCTTTTTACTCATCACAAGGAATGATCGAAACAGAATATTTAACAGATGTTAATTTTATACTTAAGGAATGTGGTATTTGTAAAACGATATATCAAAAATACATTCCAAATGACTTTTTAATGAATAAGCTATATGATGAATGGATCGATCCCCAAAAAGTATTTGAATTACATAAGAAAAAGGATGATTTAGAATACCATTTACGATATGCACAAGAAATAGCACAAATTATAGCATATTTGAACAAAACACCATCTGATCTTTCTTTTCTGGATTTTGGAATGGGTTGGGGAAAATGGTGTCATATGGCAGAGTCGTTTGGTTGTAATGTTTTTGGCACTGAATTATCTGAACATAGAATTGATTTTGCAAAATCGCGGGGTTTAAAAGTGATTTCTCTTGATGAAATTTCAAATTATCGTTTCGATTTTATTAATACAGAACAGGTATTTGAACATATACCAAAACCTCTCGAAACATTGGTTTTTTTAAAAGGATTCCTAAAAGCTCGGGGGATATTGAAAATAAGTGTGCCAAATGGAAGTTTAATTAAAAGAAAATTAAAGATTGATGATTGGACAGCTCCTAAAGGATCCAATAAATCTCTTAATCCGGTTAGTCCACTTGAACACATTAACTGTTTTAATAATACTTCGATTATTAAAATGGCTGATCTGGCTGAATTAAAACAGGTAAAAATACCGCTATCAATCCAGTTTACCATTTGCTTAAACAGAACTAACTTAAAACAAATGTTACATAATATAATAAAACCTTTATATTATAATTACTCTAACAAAAACACTTATCTCTTTTTTACTCATAAAAATAATTTAGAATAGATATTTAAAATATGATATCATTCATAATTATAGGTCGCAATGAAGGCTGGAAACTAACAAAATGCCTAAAAAGTGTTTATAAAACAATTGTAGTTAACGCGCTAACAGATTGCGAAGTAATCTATGTCGATTCTAAATCGACTGACGATAGTATTGAAAGAGTAAAATGTTTTAAGGAGACAAAAATATTCCAATTAACTGGAAAAATAAATGCTGCTATTGCACGAAACATAGGGGTAAAAGAATCAAGAGGAGATGTTCTGTTTTTTATTGACGGCGACATGGAAATTAATCCTGAATTTTTACTCTTGGTATATTCAGAAGAATCGGGATTAAAATATCCATTTGTTTCAGGTCAGTTAAAAAATTTTAATTATAACGAGCAAGGAAAGTTTCTCAATAATACCTGGCAATACAAACAAGTTCTTTCCGGAGACAGGTATTTCACCACAACAGGAGGTATTTTTCTTATTGAAAGAAAGCTATGGAATCAAGAGGAAGGTATGGATGTTCGCTTTAAACGAGGGCAGGATTTAGAATTTGCTTTACGTTTAGCAAAGAATGGAACTAAAATTTTAAGAAAAAAAGAAATTGTCGCCAATCATTCCACGATTTCTTATACTCACCATTCCCGGATGTGGAAAACCGTTTTTTCGGGTGATATATCTTTTTCTAATTCTTTCTTATTAAAGAAGCATGTCTTTAATCCATACGTTTATCCTATAATTGTAACGAACTACTATACCGCGGTTTCATTATTTGTTTTTTTCTCTATTGCAGGCCTTGTTGGTAATTACTACTTAATAGGTGGTTATTTTGCAGTGATTCTTATTAAAATAATAAAAGTAAAATCAAAAAAAATCTTACGCAATTTTGAACTTTTTGTGTTTTTTATTTTAAGAGATTTGTCATTTCTGTTTTATCTTTTTTTCCCATTGCCTAATCTGGATGAATCAAAAATAAAATATAAAAAAATATTTTTATGAGCTATTTAATTAATTATAATCTTGATAAAAATAAATGGTCTTCTTTTGTCCAAAATCACCCACATGGCAACATTTTTCAAACTCCGGAAATATTTGAAGTTTATGAGCTAACAAAAAAAATTGAACCGTTTTTTGTTGCAGTTATGAATGATGATGATGAAGTAGAAGGAGTATTAATTGCTGGTATACAAAAAGAACATTCTGGGTTTTTAGGGATTTTTTCTGCACGCTCTGTCATTGATGGTGGACCCTTAGTAAAAGATAATAATATTGAAGTTTTAGAGCTTATATTAAAAGAATACAAAAAAACTGTCAAAAGAAAAGCAATTTATTCCCTTTTCCGAAATTTCTGGAATTGGAAAGATAATGAGAAAGAAATATTTCATAAAACTGGTTTTGAATATGAGGACCATTTTAACATTCTAATTAATCTAAAAAAATCAAACGACGAATTATGGAGTGAAGTTCATACAAAAAGAAGAAATGAAATACGAAGAGCAATAAAGGAAGGGACAAAATTTAATATTTTGAATGACAAAAAAGATTTGAAAGCTACCTATAAAATATTAAAAGAAGTATATCAAAGAGCTGGATTGCCTTTACACTCACAAACATTTTTTGAGACTGTATATGAAAAATTAGGTTTAGAGCATTTTAAAATATTTATTGCTCAATATGAGGGTGAGATTATTGGGACTATGTTTACACTTTGTTTTAATAATACCATATATGATTGGTACGCCGGCAGTTATAAAGAATATTATAAAAAGTATCCTAATGATCTTATACCTTGGCATGTATTTTTATGGGGAAAAGAAAATGGATATAAAACTTTTGATTTTGGAGGAGCCGGAAAACCTGACAAACCTTATGGTGTAAGAGATTATAAACTTAAATTTGGTGGAGAACTTGCTAATATTGGAAGGTTTGAATTGATTCATAATAAATGGTTAATGGCAGTTGGAAGGTTAGGTATGTTTTTGTATAAAAAAACTAAAAAGATTTTTCAAAATAAAACAAAATAATATGACATACGCACGAAAAAGTGAGTTTAAAAAGGTTTCATTCATAAGGAGAGTGCTCTCAAAAACTGGAATTATTTTAGCAAAAAGTTTCCCATATTATAAAATAAGGAGATACGGTTTAAAAATATGCGGTTTTAAATTAGGTAAAGATGTATATATAGCTGAAGATTTAATCGTAACACATAATATTTCAGAAAAATCTTGTCATTTAAGAATCGGGGATAGAGTTGCTATTGGACCCCGCGTAACAATTTTGTTAGCTTCTGATGCAAACTGGTCCAAACTAATGGAGAAAATCCCTTATATAAAAGGAACCGTTGAATTATGTAATGATTGTTGGATTGGTGCGGGTGTAATCATAATGCCAAATGTGAAAATTGGTGAAAGCTCTATTGTTGGCGCAGGTTCAGTAGTAATAAAAGATGTTCCGCCTTTTACCATTGTTGCTGGTGTTCCAGCAAAAGAATTAAGAAAAATAGTATGAGAATACTTTTAGCATGTTATCACCCTGGCGAATTGCATGTTGTAAAATATGTTATAAAGTTGTTAGAACAACGTAGCCATCATGTTAAACTAGTATTTACTGAAAAAGAAAATATTGTTGAAGAAATAGCAAAAAAATATCACGATGATTTTGAGTTGTTAGGTTTTGAGAAGAATAGCTTATTTGGAAAAATTTTCAACATAATAAAAATTGAGTCGAAGTTTTACCGGGTAGTAAAAACATTTAAACCGGATATCATTTTCTCGCCGTCTTCACCTTATTCAGGAATAATTGCCAAACTATTTAATATTCCACATATTTGTTGGGCAGATACCGAAACGGCAACATTTAATTTGAAAACTTCTTTACCATTTATTGATGCTTTACTTATACCAGATTGCTTTTATTTAAAGCTTAAAAATGAAAAAAAAACAATAAAATACTCAGGTTATAAGGAATTAGCATACTTGCATCCTAAACATTTTCACCCCGAAAAGAGTATTTGTGATCGCCTTGGCAACAAGAGAGATGAAAAGATTGTTCTATTACGTTTTTCAGCATTGCATGCTATGCATGATTTAGGATTGGTATCAACTAGTATATCCTATAAGGAAAAGATAATTTATTATGTTAAGGAACTTGAAAAATATTCAAAAGTATATATTTCCACAACGGAAAGAGAGATGGGAATTGAATTAGAAAAAAACAAACTCAAAATTCATCCAAATGATTATCTTGACTTTTTATCTTTTTGTTCCCTTTATATTGGAGAGGGGACAACGACAGCTTCAGAAGCGGGAGTGATGGGGGTTCCTTGGATAAATATCCAACAGACTAAAAGAGGGTATTTGATTGATCAGGAAGAAAAATATAGTTTAGGTTTCAGAACAGATAATATTGATCATGCTTTCACCACAGCGCTTGAATGGTTAAAACAAGATGATTTATTAGTCAATTGGAAAAAGAAGAGGGAAAAACTACTTAATAATAAGATTGATGTTGCTTCTTTTTTTGTCTGGTTCATTGAAAATTATCCCGAAAGCCATAAGGTTATGAATGATAACCCGGATTATCAATTAATTTTTAAGTAGTATGAAAAAGGTAGCTTACATAACGTCTGGAAAAATTGGAATTCATCGTTTCACATATAATGAATTGGTTGAATTGGAAAAAAGTGGCATTGATTTTATATTATGTCTTACTCAATTAAAACCAGGACCCTGGATGTCTATTAAAACCTGGCATGTAATAGTTGCATCAAAATCAATTGCGTTAAAAGAATTTATTCAACTTTTTTTTAAAAAGAATATACTGCTTATTAAATTGCTTTGTGAGGCCCAAAAAAACAAAGTTATTCCCTTCTTTTTTATTGCATTAAGTTTCTATCGAGTTTTGAAGAAAAACAATATTTCTTCCCTTCATTGTCAAATGGGTGACGACAAACTTTACATTGGTTATTTCTTAAAACAATTGCTCCATATTCCACTAACTGTTACTATACATGCGCACGAATTGTATCAAAGAAGAGTTTATGATAATAATAAATCAATCCAAAAGCTGTTTTCCAGTTGTGATAAGGTCATTACAATCTCATCATTTAATGCCGGCATTTTAAATAATAAATTTGGAATCCCAAATGAAAAAATTGAAATAATGAAGCTTTTTCCTGAAATAGATAATAATAACTATATTAGGGATAAAACCAAAATATTAATTGTAGCCAATTGGGCTGAAAAGAAAGGTTATAAGATTTTATTTGAGGCAATAAGGGAATTAAAGAGAAATGATTTTACCCTTTGGGTAGTTGGAGGCACCTATTTCTCTGATAATTCAATAGATTTATATGAATTGGTTAAAGAGAAAAGTGTTGAAGATAAAGTCGCTTTACTTGGTAGACAGGGTGGTGTAATTCTTGATATTATTTTTTCAGCTTGTGATATTTTTTGCTTGCCATCTTTTACTGAATTATATGAAGATGGATTACCGGCAGAGCGTGAAGGTATTCCGGTAGCACTTATGGAAGCTATGGCTTGGGGTAAACCGGTAATATCAACAAAACACGCAGGCATTCCTGAATTGGTTGAAGAAGTATTGGTCGAGGAACGAAATGTTATGCAACTCAAAGATGCGATAGTGTATTTGCTTGATCATCCAGAAAAATGGAAAGAAATGGGAGAAAAAAATAAAAGGTTAATAGCAGAAAAATTTTCACATAAAAATGTAAAAATTTTAGCTGACACTTTCAAACAATGGCAATAACCTACTATATAACAGGGCCTGACGGAAGCGGGAAAACAACTTTTCTAAAAGCGATAGAACAATATTTCTCGACAAAAGATGTCAAAACTATCAATATTTGGCTACGCTCCCCTAAAATACTTTCTAAACCACTGATGGCTTATTGCCGCCTTGTAAAGCTCACAAAATATATAACCATTGATGGCATTAAATATGGCGATCATGAATTTTATCGCTCAAAATCCGTTTCATGGTTTTTCCCTTGGTTACAACTAGTTGACTTTAAGATAAAACTTTTTTTTATCATAAAAAAAATGACTCGCGCTGATATAGTTCTCTTGGATAGGTTTGCATTGGACACACTTGCTGATCTAATGGTAGATACTGAAAGATATGATTTATATAAAACATATATTGGAAAGTCTTTCATTAAGATGATTCCACCAAAGACGAAAATTGTTGTATTATCCACAGCTGAAATAAATATCCGAAAAAGGAAAAAAGACACCTTGCACGACACTCAACTTGAGAAGAAAATTAAGGTTTATGATATTTTGAGCAAAAATCTTAATTTAAAAGTCGTTGATAATAATAGGGATTACGGTAGTGTAAAAACGGACATCTTAAATTATTTCTTATATGAATGTAATTAAAAAAATAATAATAGAGAATAAGTATCTATACTGGCTTCAAATCTTTAGTAATTGGTTTTTTCAAGGGAATTTAAAATCAGGAAAAACTGAAAGAATCTATAAAATTTCATTTACTTTTTTCTTTTGGATAATCGGTTTTCTTATTTTTTTATTTAATACAGACATGTTGTTGATTTATAGTATTGTTATAAGTTTTATTATTGGGCATACTCTTAATTGGCTCTTAAATTGCAATTTACACGTCTTGCTAATTCATAACTTAAAGTGGTTAAAAATATCCAAAGAAAAGTTATTTGAGCATCTACATTCTATAGAGAAAAGATTAGATAACAAAAACTGGATATTGTATTGTATTGTGCTAGGCAGTATTTGCAAAGGGAAGTTAAACGGCAATTCGGATATTGATGTGTCAGTAATAAGGAAGCCGGGTGTAAAAAATGCCATTTCTGCCATGATATGTTATATGGTCGAAAGGAAGCATGCCGATTTTAAAGGGATTCCATTAGATTTCTTCATTTGTGATACCCCCGAAGATGCTATTTTCAGATCAAAAGGGCAAAAGAATCCTATTGTTTTATATGATCCGGAAAATATTGTTGGGAAGTATTATAATGAGAAGCTGAACATAAACGAAGCTCAAAAATTGAATGAAACTCCATCAGATCTAAAAAGTAATTAAGAAAGATGAAGAAAGTATTATTGGTTACCGAATATATAAATCCTCCATATGATGAAGGCATTAAAAAAACAGCATACAATATATATACCGAACTTAAAAAAGAATTTAATGTAAAAGTGTATTGCAGAAGGGGTTTAGAAAATGATCCTAATATAGATATTGTTCATGTAAACAGATTGTTTTACAACCATAAAATGAAATCTTCAATTAAAAATTTTAATGCGGATGCAATAATATATTTACCATTTTCTTCAGCAACTTTTGCAAGTTACCTAAGGTCAAAAATTATATCATCCTATCAAAAGAGCGCAAAGTCTATTTTAATTGCTCTTCAGCCTAAGCCAATAAAAACATGGCAAAATAAATTGCTTAAATGCTTATTCCCGGATGTTGGATTAACACCATCACCTGATTTAAAAAAAATCTGGGATGAGAAAAAATTTAATGCTGTTCTATTACCTTTATTTACCGATCTAAATAAATTTTACCCGATTAAAAACTCTTTAAAAAAAATTAAATTCCGTAAAAAGTATAATATTCCTGAAAATGCTTATGTTATTATCCATATGGGACATTTAAATTCCGGTCGTAATCTTGATTTTCTTATTCCATTGCAAAAAGCAGGAAATCAGGTTGTCATTATTGGGAGTAGTTCTACGCCTCATGATGCGATTGGTCCAAAATCAATAAAAAAACAATTGCAGAAAAATGGTATTTTAATTATTGATCACTATATTGAAAATATTGAAGAAATATATCAATTATCCGATCTATATATTTTCCCTGTTATTGCGAAAAGTGGTTCAATTGGAATGCCCTTGTCAATTTTAGAAGCAAGAGCCTGTGGAATACCCGTTTTAACAACCGAGTATGGAAGTATTAAAGAAAAACTTAATTCCGATTCTGATAATATTTTTTATAGTAAGCCTGAATCATTTTCAAAAACATTATTAGAAATAAAAAAGAAGAATACACCAACTATTACAAATAGTATTGAAAAATTAAATTTAGAATTTTTTAATGTTTTATATTCTTCTATTAATTAATTATTGATAATATAAATCTAAATTAGATTAAATTATGATAAAAAGTAATTTCGAATATTTCAGAAAAGAAAAAGAGGTTAACAACAAAATATTTTTAAACCGATTTCAAGGTGTTTCCTTAAAAAACCTAAAAATCCTCGAATTAGGAAGTGGATATGGCGCATTATCGATTGCTCTTTATGAACTAGGAGCTCGTGAAGTAGTTGGTATTGACTTAATTAAGCAACGAATAGATTTTTCTAATGAGAACCTTAAAACTAATTATCCAGCTTTTATTAATAATGTTAAATTTAAATGTATTAATATAAAAGATATTGAAGATTCGGATTTTGATTTAATAATTTCAAAAGCCACATTCGAACACGTACTTAATTTGAAAGATGTTTTATCACAGATGAGGAACAAACTAAAAATTGGTGGTAAAATTATAACTGGATTTGGACCTTTATATAATAGTCCTTGGGGGGATCATAACAGATTAAGACATAAATTACCATGGATGCACCTTATTATGGGGCATAATTATTATTTAAAAAAACTAAATGAGAATATTAATAATATTACTGAACTCGGCTTTAATGGGCTATCTTTAAAAGAATATAAAAATATACTTTACAATATAGAAGGATTAAAAGTAAGCAATTTTAGAACAAACGTAAGCAAAAAGCTCCTAATGAAGTTGTTTAAATTATTATCGAAAATTCCTTTCTTAACAGAATATTTCACATTGAATATTTATTGTACTTTAGTTCGATATAATTAATTTGTGCATCTGTAATGGATTTTACTTTCAAAATATATATAAACCTTCTAAATTATATTATAGAAAATGAATACGAAATAAATTCTGTATTAAAAGGGATTAACAACCTACATCGAAAAATATTAATACTTCGACATGATGTAGACCGATATCCAATGAATGCATTAAAAATGGCGAAATTGGAACACAATCTTGGAATAAATGGAACATACTATTTCAGAATTATACCTTCTGTATATAACGAAGAAATTATGACTCAAATTCAAGATTTAGGACACGAAGTATCCTATCATTATGAAGATTTAAGTTTAATGAAAGGAGATTATAAGGCGGCTATTAAACATTTTGAATTTCAAATTAACAGATTTAGAAAATTTGCCCCAACCAAAACTATTTGCAGGCACGGGAGTCCCTTAAGCAAATGGGATAATAAAAAACTTTGGGAAAAGTATAATTATAAAGATTTTGGTGTTATTTGCGATACAGAACACGATATCGATTTTAATAATGTATTTTATATTTCAGATAATGGTATGGGATGGAATAAAACATCAACCAGTGTGCGCGATAAGGTGCAATCACGTTTTAATATTCCTATTAAAAATACGAACCAATTAATGGAATTAATTAAAAACAATAAACTGCCTGACAAAATAATGCTTAATGCACATCCGGATACCTTTTTTGATTTTGGTTTTCGCTGGATAATGAACTACTTAATGATTAAAACCAAAAACATAATTAAATGGTTTATTGTTAAACTGAATATTATTAAATAAAAATTTATGTGCGGAATTTTTGGAGTTATAACAGGTAAGGGGTCACCTTATAGTTCTGTTTTTTTAAATAAATCCTTAAAAACACTGGCACAGCTTTCCGAAAGCCGGGGAAAAGATTCTTCTGGTTTATGCCTGTTTAACCCGGAGGAAAAAGCATTGGAAGTAATCAAAGGCCCGGTGCCTGTAACCCGATTATTTAAGGAAAAAATTCTTCAGGAAAAATTACATGCTGCATTTAATGATAGTTCTATGGCCCGGTATGCTTTTGGCCATGCCCGCCTGGTAACCAACGGTACCCAGCTAAATGATGAAAATAACCAACCGATGGTTAAAGATGGCATTATTGCCATACATAATGGTATTGTTGTTAATGTGAACGAACTCTGGGAAAAACATCCCGAAATAAAACGAAATTACGAAATCGACACAGAAGTATTTTTATCATTAATTCGTTACAATATACAGCAAAATAAATCATTGGAAGAATCGGTTTCTGCTTCCATAAACGAAGTTTTCGGTACCGTTTCAACAGCCATGGTTTTCGACGATCTTAATAAATTTGTTTTAGCTACTAACAATGGTTCGTTATATACCATTCACAACCAAAAGGATATCGTGTTCTTTGCGTCTGAACGTTACATGCTCAGTAAATTTGCAGAAAAGATTGATCTTTCAGGTATTGGAAAGTATGAGCTGCAACAAGTAAAGACAAATCAGGGAATGATCATTGATCTGGATCATTTTAATATTAAGCATTTTCCCTTACTTGAAACACATACATCGAAAAAAGAAAATATCAACCGGCAAAAATTTCCAATACACATACATTCCGTTAAGTCAGATAAAGAGCAATTATCTACTGTACTTGATCTAAATTTTATTCATTTAAACCCACAGGCCGAAAAAGAAAAAGCTTTTTTGCAATATCCTATCGATAAAATCAAAGCACTTAAACGTTGCACCAAATGCCTTTTACCGGAAACCTTTCCTTTTATTGAATACGATGAACATGGAGAATGTAATTATTGTAAAAGCTATAAAAAGAAAAACCAGCCCAAACCCATTGAAGAACTCCGAAAAATGGTTGAACCATACCGAAAAAAAAACGGTTCGCCCGATGTTTTAATTCCTTTCAGTGGTGGCCGCGACAGCACCTATGTTTTACATTTGGTGAAAGAGGAATTGGGTTTAAACCCCATAGCTTATACTTATGACTGGGGAATGGTAACCGACCTTGCCCGAAGAAATATAGCACGAATATGCGGAAAATTGGGGATAGAAAATATTATTGTTGCCGCCGATATTCACTGGAAAAGAGAAAACATCCGAAAAAATATACAAGCCTGGCTAAAAAATCCGGAATTGGGAATGATCCCTCTTTTTATGGCAGGCGATAAATTCTTTTTTTATTACGCCCATAAAATAAAGAAACAACTGGGTATTGACCTGGAAATTTGGGGAATAAACGATCTGGAAAACACCAATTTCAAAACAGGATTTTCAGGCCTTAAACCCCAATTTGATAAAACAAGAATTTATTCTTTATCAATTAAAAACAAATTAAAATTATTTGGTTTTGTGGGCAAAAATCTATTACAAAGTCCCGGATATATCAATCAATCCATCTTCGATTCGCTGGGCTCCTTTGCTTCGCGCTATATGACACCCAAAGCCAATTATTACCACCTTTTTGATTATGTACAATGGAACGAAAAAATCATTGAAGATACTATAATTAATAATTATGATTGGGAAAAAGCTGTTGATACTGGATCAACGTGGCGAATCGGTGATGGTACGGCTTCATTTTACAATTATATTTATACCCTGGTGGCAGGTTTTAGCGAAAACGATACTTTCCGAAGCAATCAAATTCGCGAAGGAATGATAACAAGAGAGAAAGCCCTTGAACTTATTTATGAAGAAAATAAACCTAGATATAATTCATTAAAATGGTATTTGGAAATTATTGGTTTGGATTATGAATCAACTATTAAAAGAATAAATAGTATTCCAAGATGGTACAATTACTAAAAGTAAGTATGGGTCTATTGAAATATTTTATTTTTTTTATTTTTTTATTTTATGGCTGTTATAGCTTTAGTCAAAATAAAAATGATACTAATGCTTTTCAATACAACAAAAAATGGTTTATTTCATCAGCTTATGGAGTACAAATATCAGGCATTAAATCAGAAGATTTTATAAGCTCTAATGTAACACCTTCATTTTTATTAAGTGTTGGAACATGGTTTACACCAGAAATTGCATTACAAATAGCTTATAAAGGCTTTTATTTCCATACTATAAGTGATAACGACAAACACTATTATAATTTTATATATGGTGATGTATTATTAAATCTAAATAGAATTTTCAATTTCGCTAATTCTATTGAGGGTAGATGGAGTATAATTATTCATCCAGGAGCGGGGTACTTTTATAATAATTATTATAATCGGCCAAATGTTTGTGGCAACATCGGAATAACAAATAGTGTAAGAATTACAGAAAAGATTGACCTTTTTATAGATGTTTCAGCCATTATTGGTTGGGATATTTACCAAGGTGATGAGGATATTCTGCCGAGTTGCATTTTTGGGGTAAGCTATTCATTTAAATCAGTGAGACTATGATTTTTAAAGTCGAAGACGCACTAAAATTATTAGTTCGAACTGATCCCGAAAGCGAAGCTTGTCGGGATCTAGTATCATATTCCCCGCCGCTTGCAGCGAATTAAAAGAAAATAATTATGCCACTTTTATAGATGATTTATCGTAATACTCCTATTGTTTTTATAACAAATAGTTTTGTTTATCATTAAAAAATAAATTAATGAACATACTTGTTGACATTGGGCACCCTGCTCATGTTCATTTTTTTTATCCTATAATTAAACGTTTAAAAAAACAGGGTTATAACATTCTTTTAAGTATTCGAGAAAAAGATTGTTCTGTTCAGATTGCCTGTTCTTATAAGTTAAATTATATTACTAAAGGAAAAGGTTCTTATTCCTTTTTATTAAAACCCTTTTATCTGGTTCGTTCAGTACGTAAAATTTACAGCATTGCTAAAAAATTTAAACCTGATATTTTTTTAAGCTTTGCTTCTCCCTACGCGGGTCTAGTATCCCGATTATTAAATAAACCACATATTGTTTTTGATGATACCGAACCCGATCCGGTTTTACAATGTATTTACAGAAATTTTTCGACGCAAATTATTACACCTGCTTGTTTTCAGAAAGATTTTGGTAAAAAACACATTAAAATCAATTCCTATAAAGAACTCGCTTATTTAAGTCCTCAGAACTTTCAAACAGATCCTGATTTCAGAAAAGAATTGGGTTTTCAAAATGATCAGGAATATATTCTGGTTCGTTTGGTTAATCATGGTGCCATGCACGATTTATTTTCTAAAAAATGGCCTTATGCCGATAAAATGCATTTTGTAGAGAGGTTAACCAAAATTTATCCAATCGTTATTTCTTCTGAAATACCTTTACCCCAATGTCTGGAAAAATTCCGTTTCCGTTTATCCGAAGATAAATTTCTCCACGCCCTTGCTCATGCTAAAATTCTTGTTGGAGAAAGTGCCACAGTTGCAACAGAAAGTGCTATGTTGGGTGTTCCTGCCCTTTTTATAGATTATAGCACAAGAGGATATATAAATGAAATTGAAAAAGAGTACGGTTTAATAAAACACTTACAGCCAACAGAAAATGAATTAAAAAAAGCGGAAGATTTCATTCATCACATCATGAAAAATCCTGTAAATAAAGAATATCAACAAAACAAG
This sequence comes from Bacteroidales bacterium, assembly GCA_021108325.1. Taxonomy (GTDB): domain Bacteria; phylum Bacteroidota; class Bacteroidia; order Bacteroidales; family UBA12077; genus UBA12077. The sequence continues at coordinate 45,265 of JAIORB010000039.1, forward strand.
CAAAAATTACTTTCGGAAAAAGATGATGTCGTTGGTTTTATGGTTGAAACCGTAAATCAAACACTATTATCCTGAGTGAGATTTAGTGTTCTAGGCATCTCTATTGTAAAATAGAAAAAATAGTAATTGTAAAAAACACATTGCTACTATCCAAATTAAGTAAAAATCTGTCAAGCTATTTTAGGGAATTACAACTTCGAAAGTCATTTGACATACATTGAAACTTATTCAGCACAGTTAGAAACTCATTCAGCATACATAGACAACAATTCAGCGCAGTTAGAAGCTTCTTCAGCACAGTGGGAAGCTTGTTTTGCATCGTGGGGACAATGTTTTACAGAACGTGAAGAACTCTTCTTGGCCTGCCCTGAACTTGTCGAAGGGAACGGCGAAGCCCTCACTGAAAGTAATAATGTTCACATTTCATCCTCAGCGCTGGACAGATAAGCCGTTTCCGTGGGTAAAAGAACTGGTTTTGCAGAATGTGAAGAATGTAGTTAAGTATTTTATGGTAAAAAAAATTATTGGTTAAGGTTAATTTACTAAACAGGCTCATTAAATCATAGAAAGTCGTTTGACATACTTCGAAAAGAGTTTGACACACATTGAAGCTTATTCAGCACAGTTAGAAACTCATTTTGCATTGTGGGGACAATGTTTTACAGAACGTGAAGAACTCTTCTTGGCCTGCCCTGAACTTGTCGAAGGGAACGGCGAAGCCCTCACTGAAAGTAATAATGTTCACATTTCATCCTCAGCGCTGGACAGACAAACCGGTTTTGTGGGTAAAGGAATTGGTTTTGCAAAATGTAAAGAATATAGTTAAGTATTATTTGAATAAAATAAGACCATTATAGTTTTGAGCTATTAGTTTCGGATTTTTTCAATTTGCAACCAATCCACAGCAAAAACATACAGTTTAAAATAATCAAAATAGTTTAATATTATTATTATATTTGTACTATGAGTACAAGTTCCGGCATCAAAATAAACCACCTGTTTCAACAGCATCCACAAGGTACTGTTTTATTATCATCGTGGCTTGTAAATCAAGGCTATTCCCACGATCTACAACATAGATATTTAAAAAGTGGATGGCTAACATCATTAGGTTATGGTGCTATGAAAAGAACCGGTGATACTATTAATTTAAACGGCGCTTTATATAGTTTACAGTCACAAGCAGAAAAAAATATTCATATTGGAGGGCGCACTGCTTTGGGTTTGCAAGGTTTGTCACATTATTTGGAATTGTATCAAAAAGAGACATTACTTTTTGCACCAGGTGGCACCAACCTGCCTTTTTGGTTTAAAAAAATAGACTGGGAAACCAAACCGGTATTGATACATACTTCAATGCTTAATCCAAACATTGGGTTAATAAAATTTAATGAAAAAACATTTTCCATTAAAATATCTGGCCCTGCCAGGGCAATATTGGAATGTCTGGAACTTGTACCAAAAAGATTTGATTTACAGGAAGCCTGGCAAATCATGGAAGGATTATCTGCACTAAATCCGAAAAACGTTCAGGAAATTCTGGAACATTGTAATTCGGTAAAAGCCTTACGTTTGTTTCTTTTTATGGCCGAAAAAGCCAATCATTCCTGGTTTAAATATTTGAATGTCGGGCATCTAAATCTTGGAAAAGGAAAAAGAAGTATTGTTCCAAATGGTATTTACATTCCTAAATATAAAATTACTGTGCCGAAAGAACTCTCATGATAAATAAGCAATATTATAAGCAAGTTGAACTATTGCTAAGAATTTTACCCGTTATTGCACAAGAGAAAGACATTGCTTTACATGGAGGTACTGCAATTAATCTCTTTTATTTTGATATACCTCGCTTATCTGTTGATATTGACTTGACATTTTTGCCGTTTAGTACACGGGATAAAGACCTGGCACAAATAGTAACAATTTTAAATCGTTTAAAAAGCCAACTTCTAAAAACAATCCCGGGAATAAATATCAAAGAACCAAAATCTGATGAAACAGAGTATAAATTATTTTGTTCACTTAATAACACTGAAATAAAAATAGAAGTTAATACCATTAATCGCGGTATTTATCAAAAAACTAATTTACTACCTTTAAGTAATGCTGCACAAAAGCGGTTTAACATGTTCTGTGAAATACAGATAGTATCTTTAGGTCAACTTTTTGGTGGAAAGATAGTTGCAGCCCTTGATCGACAGCATCCACGCGATTTATTTGATGTAAAAAAAATGTTGGATACCTTTGGATATCCCCCTGAAATCAATAAAGGTTTTATTTTTTGCTTACTGAGTAGCAAACGTCCGATTCATGAAATTCTAAATCCTTCTTTTCTTAATCATGAAGCAACACTTAATAGTCAATTTAGTGGGATGACAAAAGAAAAGTTTACTTATGATATGTATGAAAACACAAGGGTTCAATTGGTAAAAACTGTGAAAAATAATATTTCATCAAAGATAGCTGAACTGATAATAAGCTTCTCAGAAGGTAAACAAAAATGGGATATATTTAATTTTGAAGTATTTCCAGGCATAAAATGGAAACTCATGAATATTAAAAAACTTAAAGAACAAAATCCCGAAAAACATAGTAAACAAATACTTGAACTTAAAAAAGTTTTAAAAAACATTTGACACAGTTCGAAGTTCATTTGACATACATTGAAAAGCATTTGACATACTTCGAAAAGAGTTTGACACACATTGAAGTTTATTCAGCATAGTTAGAAACTCATTCAGCACACTTCGAAAAGCATTTGACATAGTTCGAAGCTCATTCAGCACACTTCGAAGCTCATTTGACACACATTGAAAAGTATTTGGCATAGTTCGAAGGTCATTTGACATACATTGAAAAGCATTTGACATACTTCGAAAGTCATCCGACACAGTTAGAAAGAAGCTCGGCACACTTCGAAGCTCATTTGACACACATTGAAAAGCATTTGACATACTTCGAAGGTCATTTGACATACTTCGAAAAGAGTTTGACACACATGGAAGTTTATTCAGCATAGTTAGAAACTCATTCAGCATACATAAACAACAATTCAGCGCAGTTAGAAGCTTCTTCAGCACAGTGGGGAACTTGTTTTGTATCGTGGGGATAATGTTTTACGGAACGCGAAGAACTCTTCTCATAGCCTGCCCCGATTCTTTCGGGGACCGAAGGGAACGGCGAAGCCCTCACTGAAAGTAATAATGTTTACGTTTCATCCTCAGCGCTGGACAGATAAGCCGTTTCCGTGGGTAAAGGAGTTGGTTTTGCAAAATGTGAAGAACTTTTCTCATAGCCTGCTCCGATTCATCGGAGACCAAAGGGAGTAATATTGTGAAGTATTTCCTGAATAAAATAAGGGGTTGAAGATAAAAGAACAAAGTTTGACCGCCGACTTGCCTGCCTTTGGCATGGCTTGACTGCCTTTGGCAGTAGGAGGTGAAAAAGTAAAAAGATAAAAGGGCGAGCGTAAGAAAAAAGGGAAAACAAGACTGTGAGAAAGGGTGAGGGGTAAAAAGACAACCGTGCCTGCCGCCTTCCTGCCGGCTAGGTAGGGCAGGCAGAAAGTAAAAAGATAAAAGTGAAAGATGAAAACGTTTTTATTTTTTTACAAAAATGCGTATATTTGTAATAATATATTTACACAATGTTTAGTCGAGAATTATTTTATACCATATTACCCCAGTTGCAGCATAAAAATGCAATTGTAATAACTGGTATGCGACAGGTGGGTAAAACAACACTAATGCAACAACTCGCTAAAGCATGGAAGGGTAAGTTTGTTTGGTATGATTTTGATAATCCTCTGGATCATCTTTTGTTTGAGAATATTGATTACAAGGCAATTTTTGAAGATTTGCAACGTGCAACAGGAGTTAAAAAAGGGGAAAGATTCCTGGTTTGTATTGATGAAATTCAGAATTTTCCTGAAATCACTAAAATAATTAAATATTTGATTGATCATTATGCTGTTAAGTTTATTGTAACCGGTTCTTCTAACTATTACCTCCGTAATCTTTTTCCTGAATCATTAAGTGGAAGAAAGTTTTTATTTATACTTCACCCTTTAAGTTACAGGGAATATCTATATTTTAACAATCGTTTGTCTGAAAATGAACTTCAGCCAAATCCCGAAGAAGTATTTAAAAACCATAGCCCGGCTGCAGTTCACAAACGCAAAGACTTATTCGAACAATATATGGAATATGGAGGATTTCCGGAAGTGGCTCTCACAAAAAATTGTGAAACAAAAAAACTAATTCTAAAGAATATTTTTGCTTCCTTTTTTGAAAAAGACATCAAAGTTTTTAGCGAGCTTAAAGATGTAAAAGAACTCCGCGACCTGATCATTTTACTGGGTCCTCGTAATGGGAATATATTAGATGTAACCCGTCTTTCATCAGAGTTGGGAATAAATCGTGTAAAAGCTTATAATTATCTGGAATTTCTTGAAGGAACTTTTTTTCTTCGTCTAATACCAAAATTTACTCACAGTATTGATCGCAGTGTAGCAGGTGGTAAAAAAGTGTATTTTTCAGATACAGGAATTTTGAACCTTATAACAAAAACAAGCCCGGGTCAACTACTTGAAACTACCGTTGCTAATCAATTACAACACTACGGTAATATTTCCTATTTTAATAAAAGAAATACCGCTGAGATTGATTTTATTCTCAATAAAGAAATTGCCTTTGAAGTAAAACAAAAAGCTATTGAACCCGATTTACATAAACTTAAAAAACTTGCACAGAATCTCAACATCCAAAAACATTATATTGTAAGCAATACTCCAAGCAATTTGGCTAATGTTGTATATCCCTGGTTTTTTTAATTCTAATTTGGTATCAACAAGAACGTCAAAAACTCTTTTCATGGCCTGCCCTGAATTCTTTCGGGGACCGAAGGGAGTGGCGAAGCCCTCACTGAAAGACCTGCCCTGAACTTGTCGAAGGGAATAACAAAAGGACAGCGGTGGAAAGTTCAAAGGAAAAAGATAAAAGGGCTGGTCCCTTTAGAGCCTGTCTCGCCGACAGCGGGAGATAAAAGGAAACAAGACAAAAGTGAAAAGGGAGATTGGGAGAAAGGATGAAACAGCAGTATGCAATAATCTATTTACTAATTTACGAGTTAACCGTTTTACGATTCTATCAATAAACTAGTTAACTTATAAACGATTTAACTTATAAATTCTTAACTTTAAACCAACAACTTGGAACTTTTATTTAAAACTAAATCATGCGTTTATATCCTGATGAAATAGATGCTTTAAAATTTGCACTCAACGGAATCAATGATGATATTTTCATATTTGGCTCACGTGTTGACAATACAAAAAAGGGAGGCGATATTGATTTACTGATTTTTTCAGCTATTCCGGGTTATAAACTATCTTTAAAAATAAAACAACGTTTCTTTTCAAAATGTGAAGAAAAATTGGATGTAATCATCATTAATCCCGATAAAATGACAAAAGAACAACATGCTTTTGTTAATTCAATAAATAAAATAAAACTAGATATCAATGACGAGCAATTTACAAATACTGGCAAAGCAAAATAAAGAAAAAGTAAAATCTTCTGTTATGTTAGTAGAAGCATCCCTTTCCCGTGTTAAACAATTTGATCCGTCTACTAATTATTCTGCTATCGAACTCGAACCTTTTGACGCACTATGTGATCGCTTTGTCAGGGCAGTTGAAGTTAGCATTCAGTTTTTTAAAACATACGAAAAACTTAAAGAAGCTATCATATCTGATAACTTTAGGGATTTATTATTAAAGATGGAAAAGTGGAAACTTATTTCTGAAATGCCGGTATGGTTTGAAATGCGCGATGTAAGAAACCGTGTTGTACATGACTATTTACCCGAACAACGAAAAAATATGTATGATGATATTATAAACAGATTCAGTAATGAACTTATACATACAAAAGGAAAAATAGAAAAGCTTTTATAAGTAAAAAGGAAGATAAGTGATACTCAATGCGCTCAGCAGCTTAGTTGGGAAGTTGAGAAAGAGTGAAAAATTAAAATTACGAAAGCTCGCGGCTTGACGCTTTTTTACAATAAACAAATTATCAAATATCAGCAAACAACCAAGAGCTAAAGGCTAACAGCTCATTACTAAAAACCATCGATTAATAACTATCGACTAAAAATAAATTCTTAACTTTAAATTTATTAAGGCCATCAAATGATGAAACTTTGAACTTTGAACTTTGAACCAGAAACCAGAAACTAAAATATGAATCGTCGTTCGTTATTTATAAATACTTTTTTTGATATCCTTGCACTATTTGTTGCATTCTTTATCATGATATGGATTAAGCCGGCAACAAAACGGGTCTATTTGCCTAATTATATTATTCCTTTCCTCATTTTTGCATTTACCTGGGTTATTGTTTCCTTATTAACTCGAAAATATTCTGCCCCCGAACGCTTAAAGTTAAGTCGCGCCGTTCTGCATATAATAATTATCAACCTTTTAATAACCGGAATTGCAGCAATTTTAATGTTTATGTCAAGATCCGAGTTTTTTTCGCGGTTGGTTTTTGGTGGGATTATTATTTTAACCACACTTATCGAAATATTTTTTGCTTTTTGCGATTATTATATCTGTAATGCTAAAACAGGAGCCGATTCTTCAAAAGTATTTGAAGCCTATCAGCGTATTGCAGGGCGTCGTACTGAAGTTCCTGTCTCGGAGCTTTATCCCAAAGAATTTATTCTCGAGCCCGTACCCGAAAATATTAAAGAAACCATTGTCGAGGAATCCAGCCTGGAGGTTTTTCAATTTATTTCTGAAAATATCGATCTTAATATTCCTGATTATTCCATACTTTCAACAACAACACAATTTAATATTGATAAACTTCAGGAAAATATCTATTTGAAAATTGTTAATCTTAAACGAATCAATGATATTCGATTTATAAATAAGTTTTTCGAGTCAGTTAACCGTAAACTTATCGATAAAGGATTTTTTATCGGATGTGTCGAGACCAAAGATCAACGTAAACAAAGATTGTTAAAAAAATATCCTCCTGTATTAAACCGGATTTATTATTTATTTGATTTTATTATTAAGCGGATATTTCCAAAATTTAATCTTACAAAACGTATTTACTTTTTTCTTACACGTGGCGAAAACAGGGTGGTATCTAAGGCCGAAACTTTTGGCCGTTTATATTCCTGCGGATTTCGGATAGTAAATGAAAAAGAAATTCGCGGATTGCTCTATTTTGTAGCCACAAAAACCCGGGAACCTTTTTTCGATATGGAACCAACTTACGGTCCGCTGGTAAAACTAAGACGTATAGGTAAAAACGGGAAAATTATTAACGTTTACAAATTACGAACCATGCATCCCTATGCAGAATATTTGCAGGAGTATGTGTATGATAAATCTGATTTACAAGAAGGGGGTAAATTTAAAGATGATTTCAGGATAACTACCATAGGAAAAATTTTCAGAAAATTCTGGATTGATGAATTACCGATGCTCATTAATTATTTCAGGAAAGAAATGAAACTGGTTGGTGTTCGCCCTTTAAGTGAACATTATTTTAGTTTGTATAGCAAAGAATTACAAGAAAAAAGAATAAAAACAAAACCCGGTCTCATCCCTCCTTTTTATGTTGATATGCCAAAAACTATAGAAGAAATACAAGCATCAGAATTAAAATACCTGGAAGCATATGAAAAACACCCTCTTCTAACCGACTGGAAATATTTCTGGAAAGCTGTGTGGAATATATTGTTCCGGAAAGCCCGTAGTTCTTAAGTTATAAAAACAGTAGAACCAATTGTCATTCCCCGCTTGACAGAGAATCTTAATAATGAAATACAATAAAATAAGATTTCCGATCGAGTCGGAAATGACACAAAAAGAATAAATAATACCATTGTCATTCCCGTGAACTTTTTTCATGAGTGAAACGAGTAAAACGGGAATCTGAATATTTTACAATAAAAAAGATTCCGCATCAAGTGCGGAATGACAAAAGGCAACAATAGAAATGTCATTCCCTGCTTGACAGGGAATCTATAAGTAAAAAGCAAAATGTGGAACTATAATTTTTATGTTTACATTTTAACAAATAAAACAGATAAAGTTCTTTATATTGGTGTTACGAATAATTTAGAAAGAAGAATTTACGAGCATAAGAATAAATTAGTACCCGGCTTTACCATGAAATATAACGTAAACAAATTGGTGTATTTTGAACATTTTGAGAATATTAATGATGCAATACATAGAGAAAAACAGTTAAAAAAGTGGAATAGAAAATGGAAAGAAGAGCTTATAAATAAAGCTAATCCTCAATGGAATGATTTATATAATAAGATTTCCGATCAAGTCGGAAATGACAACAGACAATAAAAAATTTGCTAAATTGCCAAAAGAATAATTACTCACCACTAAGGCACTGAGTACACTAAGAACACTTAGTGCTCCCGAAAATTTTCGGGATTAGTGCCCTTAGTAACTAAGTGGTAAATAATGAAAAAACAAATTTTATATATATTATTAATTACAGTATCCCTTGCTGCAAAAACACAGGAAGTCTTCTACCACACTTCCAATAAAGATATTTACGAATTTTTAGACGAATTTGCTGCATTACAAGTTATCGATATAAACACAATAGTAAAACCTTACTCGCGAATTTTTATTGCCAATAAATTAAATGAGATTCAGGAAAGTAATTACAATTTAACCAAACGCCAGCAGGAAGAGCTGACTTTTTACCTGAAAGATTTTAATAAAGAGTTATTGCCTAATAAAGATTTTGATAAACGATTTGATATTCTGTATTACAAAGATTCTTTATTTACTTTTTCGGTTAATCCAATCCTAGGAATAGAATATTTCGTAAACGATAGTGGTAGTTTTTACCATCGCTGGAACGGAGCCGAAGCATTTGCATACATAGGAAATAACTGGGGATTTTATGCCAGTTTACGCGATAATCACGAAAGCGAATTTCTTGCTAAGGAAGATTTCTTAACTCAACGAATGGGTACCAATTATAAACACAATGATGGTGGTGGCGATTTTAGCGAAATGCGAGGAGGCTTAACTTATTCGTGGAATTGGGGTAGTTTTGGTGCTGTAAAAGACCATTTTGAGTGGGGAAATAATTACAACGGGGCCAATATTTTTTCCGGTCGCACACCTTCTTTTGCACATATCAAACTGAATTTGAAACCTGTAAAATGGTTTGAATTTAACTGGGTACATGGCTGGCTTGTTTCCGAAGTAATCGATAGTGCCTCAACAATGACATTCACTAATGCTTATGGAACCGATCAACGAGATATAATGTTTAACAAATATCTAGCCGCTAACTTATTTACTTTTAAGCCTTTTAAAAATTTCTATATTTCGGCCGGTAACTCCATAATTTATAGTGCTAATGGACCACAATTGCAGTATCTGATTCCGGTTATGTTTTATAAATCAGTTGATCATACTTATAATGCAACAGACAAAGCAGGACGAAATGTGGGGCAAAACTCGCAAATGTTTTTAGATATCAGCTCCCGGAATATTAAAAAAGTACATCTCTCGGCATCCCTTTTTATTGATGAATTATCAACCAGTCGGGTTTTTAATGATACTGTCTGGAATTTCTGGAGTTTAAAAACCAGCATGCGCATCTCCGACTTAATTCCAAATACTTTTATTACTGCCGAATATACCAAATCGATGCCTCTGACCTATAAACATAATATTCCAACAACAACATTCGAGAGCAATGGCTATAACATAGGACACTATTTAATGGATAATGCTCAGGAAATATACCTGGCAATTCAGTATAAACCATTTAAAACATTATCATTGAAACTCGCATATTTACATGCAAAAAAAGGTAAAGATTATGACGATTTGGGCGGATCCCGTCTGGGCAATCCCTTTATGGATTCGGTAGAATGGGAAAATAAATCTTTCACATTCAGAGCAAGTTACCAGATAATTAATGATGGATATATCTTCATAAATTATTTGCATAGCAATATTTCCGGCGATCAGGATAAATATACACCACCAGTGTTCCACGGGAAACAAAGCACTATATCGTTTGGTGCGAACTTTGGATTTTAATATATTATATATAAATGATTGTCACTCCCTGCCTGACAGGGAGTCTTAATAATTAAATAAGATAAAAGTCATACTTCGACAAGCTCAGTATGACATCTTCTTCTCTATCATTTTTTTCTTTCTCACTCATCTCTAAATAACCCTAATCATCCTTATTTTTTACATGTTCATCGAAAACTATTTGTATGGTTTTTATTTCGTCAGTTTCTTTGATAAAATCAGGCAACTGAGCATTTAATGATAAAAATTATCAGAATAAACCCCGGAAACTTTTTATATTAAATTTGTTTCCTGGGTTTTTTAGTATACATTTGCGGCATGAATAGAGAATTACAAAATATATTAGAAAAGGTTGGTGAGCTATATAACAAATATGGCATAAAAAGTGTTACCATGGATGATGTTGCCCGGGAGTTGGGAATATCGAAAAAAACACTTTATCAATTCGTTGAAAATAAAAACGAACTGGTAGAAAAAGTTTTAAATTATCTTTTAAATAAAAATGATTGCTCATTTAAAAAACTGGCCGACAAAAAATTAAATGCTGTTGAAGAGCTTCTGGAAGTTAGCATTCTTATTATAAAAACCATTAAGGAATATAACCCTTCAACTGAATATGACTTAAAAAAATACTACCCTGAACTATATAAAAAATTAAATGAAATCAGGAAAGAAAGAATGTATGATTCTGTTATAAAAAATATTATTAAAGGTAAAGACGAAGGCTTGTACCGCAATGATTTAGATGAAGAAATTATTGCAAAAATGCAAACCAGCCGATTTTTAAATATATCAACCGACCAGGTTATTAATAATGAAGAGGTACTAAAACCACGATTTATTTATGAAATGTTTATTTATCATATCCGTGGAATGGCAAATAAAAAAGGAATTGAGACATTAGATAAAACATTAGATAAAATAGATATTAAAGAGCATTTACAATAACATAAAATTCAAAATGAAACACAAATTTTTAATTAAAACATTCCTGCTGATTATACTACCCTATGTGGTCTTATCACAGCATGATAGCACGATAACATTAACATTAAATAATGCACATCAATATGCTATCACTAATAATCTAAACTTAGAAAATGCTAAGTTAGATATCGAATCGGCACAAAAAAAAGTATGGGAAACTACAGCTATAGGCTTACCACAAATAAACGGGAAAATAGATTACCAAAATATTCCGGGTAAGATCCCTTCTTTTAGTTTTATTGATTTTGAAACTGGCGAACCATCAGAAATGCCATTAGCTGTAAAAAACAGTGCAACTTATTCGATAACTGCTGCTCAATTAGTTTTTAGTGGTGAATATATTGTTGGTTTACAAGCATCAAAAACTTATTTGCAGATTTCAAAATTAAGTCATGAAAAGCAAGAAATGGATTTAAAAGCCGATGTTATAACCAGCTATATCTCTATTTTAACTCTTGAACATAATCTTGGAATCGTTAATTCATCCATCGAAAACATGGAATCTCTTGTCAGGGAAACAAGACTTTTAAACAAACAAGGCTTTTTGGAATCTACAGATACCGATCAATTACAAATAAGCCTAAATATACTTATCAATTCTAAAAATACAATCCAAAGACAAATTGAAATATCATATTCATTATTTAAAATATTATTAGGTGCCGATATAAATAATACACTTGTTTTAGCTGATAATTTAGATAATATCTATAATCAAATTATTAATAAATCATATAATGAAACCTTTGATATTGCAAACAATATTGATTATAAAATGATAAACAACCAGGTTAAAATATCAGAGTTATCGCTTAAACGTGAAAAAACTAAATATTTACCTACCGTTTCTGCATTCTATAACTACCAGGATAAAACCGAAAAAGCATCTTTCGATTTTACAATTAATCATATTATTGGTGTTAGTTTAGATATGCCTATATTTTCCAGTTTCCAACGAAATGCGGTTGTGCAACAAGCAAAAATTGATTATAAAAAATCATTTAACAACCAATATTTACTTGAAAATAATTTAAATACTCAGGCACAACAACTTAGATACTATTTTCAGGATGCATTAGATAAATATAAAATGACAAAACAAAATGTTGAATTATCAAAAGATGTATTTGATAAAACATCTAAAAAATATAAACAAGGAATGGTTTCAAGTATGGATTTAACACAAGCTAACTCAACTTATTTACAAACACAATCAGATAATACATCAGCACTTTTTGAATTATTTAAATCAAAAATCAAATTAGAAAAAATATTAAACGAATTATAAAATGAGAAAAATAATAGTATTCGCAATCGCAATCACAATGGTGGCATGTAGCCCATCACCAAAAAATGAAAATCTTGCAGAACTTACAGCCAGAAGAGATTCATTACAAAAGGAACAATCAAGCATTAAAACTCAGTTAAATGCAATTGAGGCACAAATTGCTGAAGCCGACACCATTATTAATCCTGATGATTTGAAGATATTAAAGCAAATCACAATGCAAAAAAATAAAATAGTAAAAATTGATAAAAAAATTATTGCACTTGAAAATAAAATGACAGCTAAAGATCAAAAGATTCTTTTGCCCGTTGCAGTAAAAGAAATGCAAAACGAACAGTTCGATCATTATATTATTGCCTTTGGCGAAGTTGAAGCTAAAAATTATGCAATGATAAGCCCTGAAATGAATGGCCGAATTGAAAAAATTTATGTGACGAGAGGTCAAAGAGTTTCCAAAGGATCTTTATTAGTGATACTTAGTACCGATGCTCTTGATAAGCAAATTATTGGTGTTAAAAGCAACCTTGATTTTGCAACAACCACTTATAATAAACAGGAAGCATTATGGAATGAAGGCATTGGTTCCGAAATTGATTTCCTGGCTGCAAAAAACACCAAAGAAACCTTAGAATCTCAATTAGAATCGCTTGAAGCACAAATTCGAATGTCGCAAATCAGAGCACCTTTTGATGGTATTATCGATAAAATTTTTCCTAAAAAAGGAGAAATGGCCGGACCCGCGTTTCCTGTTATCGAATTTGTAAATCTTAAAAAACTTACTATTAAAGCTGATGTTTCAGAAGCATATATTAATAAAATCGTGAATGGTCAAATTGTTGAACTAAGCTTTGCGTCACTACCTGATTATAGCATCAAAACTCCTGTTATACAGGTATCTAATGTAATCGAATCAACTAGTCGCACATTCGAAATAGAAATGGAAATAAATAATATAGGTGAAAAAATAAAACCTAATATGGTTTCAACTATACACATAAATGATTTTTCATCTAATAAAGCATTTGTGGTACCTTCTTTAGTAATTCGTAAAGATATTTCAGGCAATTATGTATATGTTGTTAATAAGGTAAATAATGAGACCATTGTTGGTAAAAAATATGTTTCAACAGGTTTATCTTATGATGAAAACACAGTTATTAGCAAAGGTCTTAATGCTGGTGATAAAGTTATTGTTAAGGGGTTTCATCTTGTAAGCACAGGTGTACCGGTAAATGTTGTTGAATAAACAAAAAAGAAACTGACATGACAGTAAAAGAATTATCAAAAAAAGTAGTAAGAGAATTTAAGCTAACATCTCTTGCTCTAAAAAATAAAAACACCGTTTATCTGCTTACGGTAATGCTATTGTTTTTTGGTATGCATTCGTACCTCAATCTACCAAAAGAACTTTTCCCTGAAATTGTCTGGCCTCAAATTATGGTGCAAACAATTTATCCCGGGAACTCTCCTGAAGATATTGAAAATCTGATAACCAGACCACTTGAAAAAGAAATAGAAAATGTCCGGGGACTGAAAGAATTAACTTCTGTCTCTTCTCAGGATGCTTCTCTGATTTTCGTGGAATTCAATACCGATGTTGATTTAGAAGATGCATTACGCAGAGTAAAAGATGCTGTTGATATTGGGCAAAATAAATTACCAAAAGGCGCTACAGAATTGCAGGATCCTTTGGTTTTTGATATAGATTTTTCTGAGTTTGCTATTTTAAATATTAATCTTTCCGGTGATTACAGTATTGAGGAACTTAAGTATTATGCTGAGCATTTACAAGACGAATTTGAAAATATCCCTGAAGTTTCAAAAGTCATGATTGAGGGCGTAAACGACCGGGAAATCAAAGTAAATGTTGATTTATTAAAGTTAGAAGCTTTAGAAATTTCGTTTTTTGAAATTACCAATGCAATTCGCAACGAAAATATTTCCATGTCGGGAGGCGAAATTTTATTAGGGCAAACCCGTAGGAGTATTAGAACAGTTGGTGAATTCCAGGATATTAAAGAACTGGGGAATATCATCATAAAAAGTGAAGAAGGCAGAAATGTATATTTAAAAGATGTTGCCGAAGTAATTGATGGTTATACAGAACCAACCAGTTTTGCTCGTCTGGACAAAAAATCTGTTGTATCCGTTCAAATTGTTAAAAAGGGAGGAGAAAATCTATTATCTACAACGGATAAACTATACGAAAAATTAGAAGAAGCTAAAAATAATAACATACTGCCTGAAAACATTGATATATCAATTACGAACGATCAAAGTGAAATGGTGGAAATGCAGCTAAGCAACCTGGAAAATAGTATGATTATGGGAGTTATTTTTGTGGTCGCTGTCTTGTTTTTCTTTTTAGGTACGCGAAATGCTCTATTTGTAGGGCTTGCAATACCTATGTCCATATTTATATCATTCGTAGTTTTTGGTGCAATTGATTATAGGATCAATATGATTGTACTATTTTCTCTGATTCTGGCACTCGGGATGTTAGTTGATAATGCAATTGTAGTGGTTGAGAATATATATCGATTTGTCGATAATGGTTACGAACCCTGGGAAGCAGCGAAACAAGCCGTTGGTGAAATAGCGGTTCCGATTATTGCTTCAACAGCAACAACTTTAGCTGCCTTTTTTCCATTGGTGTTTTGGGAGGGTATCATGGGTGAATTTATGAAATACATGCCTATTACTCTTATAATTGTATTAACATCGTCCCTATTTGTAGCCCTGATTATCATACCTGTAATTTCAGCTACTTTTATCAAAGTAAAAACTTCAAATGGTAATGGAAAATCGGCGCGTCAAAGGAAAAAAGCTATTCTTTTTGCTGTATTTCTGATTGTTTTTGGTGGTTTGCTTTTATTCACTAAAATGCGAATATTAGCTAATCTTCTGATTTTATTCGGTATAATTGGTATAACACATCGATTATTCCTTCAACGAATGGAAGAATGGTTTCAGGATATTTTCCTGATAAAATTAGAAAAATTTTATAGTAGGGCATTAAAATTTGCTTTGCGCGGGAAAAATTTATTGCTGTTTTTTGGCGGAACCATCGCATTACTGGTAATTACAATTATGCTTTTCTTTTCGAGAATGCCCGATATAACTTTAATGCCCGATGCCGACCCAAATTATATTAATATAGTTGTCGCATTGCCAATCGGAACAGATATTACCAGAACTAACAATTTTGTAAACGATTTGGAAGATGATATTGTTGATTTTTTTGCTCCATATAAAAACGAAAATGGAGTTCCTATCGTTGAATCTATTTTAACTACCGTAGGTCGGGGAGATCCTATGGATTTTTCTGCAGGTGCAAAACCAAATCAGGCAATTATTACTATTAGTTTTATCGATTTTGAGTTCCGAGGCGATGAAAATAATACTTCTTTAATAATGAACAGTTTAAGCAACCGGGTTATGGGTAAATATCCGGGTGTGGAATTAGAAGTATCAAAAGACGATGGAGGTCCACCAACAGGGAAGCCTGTTAATCTCGAAATTATTGGGCAAAATTTTGATAAGCTTGTTCTTTTGGCCGACACCATAAAAACATATATCGAATTAGCCGATATTGAAGGTATTGAAGGCTTAAAAATGAATATTAGTACTCAAAATCCCGAATTATTAATTCATATAGATCGCGATAAAGCTCAACGTTATGGTTTATCAACCCAAATGATTGCATATACAATTCGTCAGTCATTATTTGGTGAAGAGGTTTCAGATTTTAAAGTGGGTGAAGAAGAATTTCCAATTTTAGTGCGATTAAAAGACGAATACAGGTATAATTTACCTGTTATGATGAATATGAAAATACCCGTATTTGGCGATGGTCCTCCTGCTTACATTCCACTTTCTGCTATCGCAAGTTATGAATATTCAACAAGTTTTAGTTCTGTACGCCGAAAAGATATGGACAGGGTAATAACATTATATTCAAATATTATTGAAGGATACAATGCCAATACTATTAATATACAGCTGGCAGCACTAATGGAGAGTTTTGAAATGCCTGCCGCTTATCGCTACGAATTTACAGGCGAACAGCAAGAGCAAGATGAATCATCAGAGTTTTTAGGAAATGCTTTGCTAATTGCATTAGCTCTTATTATGTTAATTTTAGTAACGCAATTTAATTCATTAATACGTACACTAATCATACTTTCAAGTGTTTTATTTAGCACAATAGGCGTGTTTGGAGGATTATGGATTTTCAATATGGACTTTATAATAATTATGACAGGAATTGGTATAATTTCATTAGCAGGAATTGTAGTAAACAATGCTATTGTACTGGTCGATTATGTCGAATTACTTAAAGCAAGAAAACGTGAAGAGCTGGGATTACCTGAAGGTGCATTTTTACCAATAAATGTTGCTACTGAATGTATTATTCAGGGAGGAATGACAAGACTTCGTCCTGTACTTTTAACAGCTATTACTACTATATTGGGATTATTGCCAATGGCTGTAGGTCTTAATTTCGATTTTAACGGTTTATTCCAAAACTATGATCCTAATATTTATTTTGGGGGTGACATGGCGGCTTTCTGGAGTCCAATGTCATGGACAGTAATTTTTGGTTTAACATTTTCTACTTTCCTTACGCTTGTAATAGTTCCTGTTATGTATAGATTAACTACTATAGCTCAGAAAAAACTCATGCAATTACTTGGAAAAGAGATTGAAACTAAGCCTATTGTAAAATAAACTTTTAAATATCTTCATTAAATCTCGGTACTTTACCGGGATTTATTTTTACAAATCATTGACTTTTACATTACCATTTAATATATTTATACATATCTTACACTAGGGCAAGTATTCGTTTTATTGTTTATTAGATATGGAAAAACAACCTTCATACGAAGAGTTGCAGAAGGAGATTTCTCGACTTGAAAATAAATTGTCCGCCTTAAAATCCGAACAATCCAAAACTCCATTTGATGTATATCAACACTTATTTTTTGAAATTACTGAATACTCTAAAAATGCCATTGTTCTTTTAGAAACAAAAGACAATGGTGAATCTTTTTACATTAAATACTTTAATAAAAAAGCCGAAGAAATAGAAAAAATAAACCGAAAAAAAGTAATTGGGAAAAATCTCGTTGAATCATTTCCTTCAGTATTAAATTCCGGTTTTTTTGAAGCATTACAAAGAGTGTTTCATTTAAATAAACCAGAGGAATTTTATTCTACAATCGTTTCTCCTGGTAAAATTTCTGAATGGAAACACAATTATATATATAAATTATCTAATTATGAAATAGTAAGCATCTATGTGGATGAAGCAGAGAGAAAAAATAAAGAATTCGAGCTAAAACTAAATCAGGAGAAGTTACAAATTGCAATGGAAGCTGCTAATTATTTCTCCTTCGAAATCAATTTGCTAACAGAAAAAATTGAAACTCTTAATGAAATATATAATAGTCTGGGATATAGCTCTACTGAAATTATTAAATTAATGCAAAAAACGGGTAGCCTTGTTCATCCTGAAGATTTCAAAAAAGCCAAATCTCTTATTTTGAGGCACTCTCGCGGTTTATTACCTTCTTTTTATACTGAGTTTAGAATAAAAAATAAAAAGGGTAGCTGGATATGGTTTATGGCTACAGGGAAAATTGTTGAATGGGATAAGGACTCAAAACCTATAAGACTTGTTGGGCTTATTAAAAATATTCAGGAAGAAAAAGAAATACAACTAAAACTTAAAGAAAGCGAAGAAAAATTTAAATCACTTGCTACGTTGCTACCTGAAGTGGTTTATGAAACAGATGTACATGGTAATATGACCTTTGCCAATTTAAAAACATTTGATATTTTTGGATATACTCCCGATGATATTGAAAAAGGATTAAATATTGTTCAGTTGCTTGCGCCTGAAGAAATTAAAAGGGCAAAACAAAACATTAAAAAGGTTTTTGAGTCAGAAAATGTTCCCGGCCAGGAATATATAGCTTTAACAAAATCAGGCAAAAGATTTCCTGTTTTAGTATATTCTAGTATTATTAAAGATGGTCAAAACATAAAGGGTTTAAGAGGAATAATTGTAAACATTTCTGATCTTAAAAAAACACAGGAACAACTTAAAACCAGCGAAGAGAATTTTCGGCAGTTCTCGGAAAATATTAACGATGCATTCTGGTTAAGATCTCTTGATAACAAGCTTATATATTCTAATTCTGCATGTTATAAAATTGTCGGAAAAAATTTTGAAAAGGTTTTTGAAAATTTTGATGTTTATAAAAATTGGATACATCCTGACGATAAAGAACGCATTATTAAACAAAGAGAAAACAACTTGAAAAATCAAGATGAAAACCATTTTTACGAACATAGAATAATCAGGCCCGACGGTGAAATAAGATGGTTATGGATTAGAACTTTTCCTGTTTTTAATGAAAAAGCTGAACTTTACAGGCGTACCGGAATTGCAAGCGACATAACAGAGCAGAAAAAATTAATGTCTGATTTATTAATTGCAAAAGAAAAAGCTGAGGAAAGCGATAAACTGAAATCTGCATTTTTAGCAAATATGTCGCACGAAATAAGAACTCCAATGAACGGAATCCTTGGTTTTGCAGAGCTTTTAAAAGACAATTTTATAACAAAAAAGGAAAAAACTGATTATCTTAAAATAATTGACCTAAACGGAAAACAACTTCTAAATCTTATAAATGACATTCTTGATGTATCAAAAATCACGGCCTCACAACTGTCAATAAACAAAACACTTACAGAAGTCAATCCTCTTCTTAAAAAAACATACCATATATTTATTGAAGAACAAAAAAAACTTCAAAAACAAGATATAAAGTTTAATCTTAAACTTCCCGAGGAAAAAAATAATATAATCTTTACAGATATAACACGTTTACAACAAATTTTTAATAATTTGTTAAGTAATGCTTTTAAGTTTACAAATTCCGGTTCCATTAATTTTGGTTATAAAATAATTAATAATAGTAGTTCAGATTATTATCAGTTTTTTGTATCTGATACCGGTATTGGTATAACTAAAAATATGAAAGAATATATTTTTGAACGATTTGGTCAGGGACAAACTAATAAATATTCAAATCAGCCCGGAACAGGTCTTGGATTAGCTATCTCTAAAGGATTAATTGAATTGTTAAATGGTAAAATATGGTTTGAATCAACTCCTGAAAATATACCTGAAGGTATACCCGGAGGTTCAACTTTTTACTTTACAATTCCAATTATTAATAATGTAAGTTCGATCGAACAAAACAAATTAGAATCAAAAACAAAAAAGGGATGAAAACACTGGAAAATGTAAACATTTTAGTAGTGGAGGACGACGAAGACAATCTTGAATTTCTTCGCAGACTATTGATTAAACATGGGGCAAATGTTGTTGTTGCCCGTACAGGAGAAGAAGCTGTTAATATAGTTAAAGCCAATAAACAAATTCAAATTGTGTTAATGGATATTCGTTTACCGGATATTAATGGTTTTGAAACTACCCGGAAAATTAAAAAACTAAAACCTAATCTTCCGGTAATAGCACAAACTGCTTATGCAATGTATAACGATAGAGAGCTATGCCTGGCAAATGGTTGCGACGATTACATTTCAAAACCTCTGGATAAAGATATTTTATTTGAAAAAATAAATCATTACATTTACAATTAAATTAAAATATCATGCAGAGATCTCTTATAATTGGTTTATTGTCAGCTCTTTTACTTGTAGTTTTCGCGTTACAAAACAGCGATCCCGTGGTTCTCGATTTTATTATTGGAAATCCTGTTGAAGAAACACCGCTTTCATTGGTTTTACTTGTAACCATAATTATTGGCATCTTTGTTGGCTTATTGTTGTCGTATCCTACCCTTAAAAAACTAAAAACGAATATTTCTGATAATAATGCGGAAATTACCAAGCTGACAAATATTTTAGAAGAATATAAAAAAGAATACGGTATACATAAAAACAAAAACGAAGAAAAAAAACAGGAAGAAAAGCCTGAAGAAAAATAGAATAAATTAATTGGATGCTTTCATTAAATGTGTGTTATCAATTGGATATCCTTTTTTTTTCCATTGAATAATTCCTCCTTCTAAATTATATACTTTATTAAATTTCATCTCTTTACATACTATTTGTGAGGCTGTTTCGCTTCTATCTCCATCTTCACAATAAACTAAAATATCAGTGTTTTTATCGATTTTTTCCAGAAGCGCTTTTAGTGATTCTCTGCTCGAAGCTAAATATGCATTTTTTAATCGTTCTTTTCTGAATTCTTTGTGCAGTCTGACATCAATTAATAGAACTTCATTGGTTTCAATCAGTAAGTTAAAATCATCACTATTAATATTTTTATAGCATGTATTTGAAGATTTCTGTGCAAAAGCTGACAGATAGAGTACAAATAATAGTATAAAACTTAAATATGATGCTTTCATTTTTTTAAAAATCATCCGATTACCATACAAATTTAAATTAATAATTCTATTTTAAATCTAGTATGCTTAATTTTACATTATAAATCAAAATTTCATTAGTTATGAAAATTGGTATTATCATTGGCAGAATTGGTGGTGTTGACGGCGTTGCTCTTGAAACTGAAAAGTGGATCGAAGTATTACGTAAGATGGGTCACGAGATATTTGTTATTTCAGGTCAGTTTGAAGGTCGAAAAATAGACTGTTCGCACGAAACAAGTGTACAAGAAATGTCTTTCTTTTCTCCGGAAAGTTACTGGGAGCAAAAAAAGGCTTTCTTTCATCCGGATTTTGATCAAGACGATTTACTTGAACATTGTCGTTTATATGCTAAAGTGATTGAAGAAAAAATTGTCAATTGGATTACCAAACATAAAATTGACCTTCTTTTTTCAGAAAATGCTTCTTGCCTGCCCTCTCATATTTCAATGGCTTTAGCAATTAAACAAGCTGTTAAAAAAACCGGCAAACCAATAATCACCCATGATCATGATTTTGCCTGGGAGCGCGGTGACAGATACGTTTCACCTCACCCTAAAATTAATGAATTTGTGGTAAATGAATTCCCTCTTCGTTTACCAAATAGCTATCATGCGGTTATAAATTTGCATGCACAAAAAACACTAAAGGAAAAATTTAACAGAGATTCTGTTGTTGTTCCCAATGTTATGAATTTTGATTTGCCGTATGGTCAGATAACTAATCATAATAAAGATTTAAAAAATAATCTCGGATTAAACAGCAAAGATATTCTCTTATTTCAGATAACTAGAGTTGTTGGACGCAAAGGTATTGAGACTGCAATTAAATTAATTGATAAGCTCAATGATCAGAAAGTTAAACTTATTATTACAGGAAATTATGCCGATGATGCCGGTAGTGAATATTATATGAAACTGGTGGATTTAATTCATGAATTAAAATTAAGTAAACAGATTCATTTCGCTTATCATAGTTTTTCATCTAAAAGCCATTCAATTGGTTCAAATGGTAAATCATATTCATTATCAGATGCTTATGCTCATGCCAGGGCATGTACGTATTTTAGCACTTACGAAGGTTTTGGCAATGCTTTTGTCGAAGCCGTATTAGCAAAACGTCCTATTTTTGTAAATAACTACAAGCCTGTTTATTGGCCCGATATTGGAAGCAAGGGTTTTAAAGCTGTTATGCTGGAAGATAATTTGATAACAGATACAGCATTAAAAGAAATGCAGGAGGTAATTTATAATACCGAACTTAATAAAGAAATAGCTGAATATAATTACCAGCTGGGCAAGAAACATTTTTCTTATGATATTCTTGAAGAAAAGTTGCACGAACTTATTAATATTACCACTAAGTAATTTCAATACGATTGGCAATTGCTTTTGATGTCATTTCATTTTTAATGATCTATTTTTTGCATTTTTTTTATGTGTACAAATTTTCTTCCTTATCAGAATAAAATGATGTTGTAATAACTTGAAATGCAATTGGTATTATTCGTAAAAAAAAGATGCAATAATATTATCAGATATAAATATGCCTTTTTCAGTTAAAATAAAATTATTTCCAGATTTCCTTAATAAATTTTCTTTAAGCAGATTTTCTGTTTTTGATAAAAAATATCTTAAATACTTTTTATCAAAATCTTTTTCCAACTTTTTTGTATTTAATCCCCACATCGTTCTCAATGATGTAATCACATAATCGTTATATTTTTTCTTTTCTTCCAAAATTTCTTTCTCTAATGGTATTTTTCCTTTCGGTATTGAATCCAAATATGCACGAAGATTTGAAATATTCCATTGTCGTGAAGTTAAATTATACGAATGCGCAGAAGGACCTAATCCTAAATACTTTACACCCATCCAATAATTTGTGTTGTGCAATGAAATAGAACCATCTTTTGCAAAATTCGAAATTTCATAGTGTAAAAATCCATTTTCTTTGGTTTTTTCGACTAATAATTGAAATTGTTCCAAACTTTCTTTTTCGTTTGGCAAATTCAATTTTTGATTTTTTTGTAATTTTTGAAAAAGAGTATTTGGTTCAATTGTTAAATGATAAGCTGAAATATGTTGAATATTTAACTTGATAGCTTGATCGATGTTTTCTTCCCACTTTTTTAAACTTAGATCGGGTAAACCATAAATTAAATCTACGCTTATATTTTTAAATCCTGTTTTTTGTGCTTCTACAATTGAACTTATTGCCTGATTTACAGTGTGTTTGCGCCGCATTAATTGTAAATCCGAATCGTTAAACGACTGAATACCAACACTTAACCTGTTTACTCCTATAGTAAAAATTGATTTTAAGTATTTTTCATTTAAATCGTCAGGATTAGCTTCCAGGGTAATTTCATTATTTTGCTCAACTTGAAAATATTTATAAATTTCTTCTAATATTTTTTCAACATGATCTGAGCTTAGTATTGATGGTGTTCCTCCACCAAAATATATGGTTTGTATTTTTTCACTACTTAAATATTCCGATTGCAATTTAATCTCAGTACAAATTGCATTAACAAAATCTTCTAAATAAGTTTTGTTTGCAATAGAATAAAAATCACAGTAAGCACATTTTTGCTTACAAAAAGGTATGTGTAAATATATTCCGGCCAATTTAAAAATTTTTTAATCTTTAATATATCCCATTATCACGTTAGAAACTGCTCTTGGTTCCGGAGGAAGTGAATAAATATTTTCTTCATATCGACTATTATATGGTGAGATATTTAATGTTTGCCCGTTAACAACCAAAGTACTACTTCCACCAGGATCAAAACCCATGGCCTTTTGAATATTGAACTTTTTCAATATTTCTGCCATATCGAAATGCGTTGCTCCCACCGACTCTCTAATTCTTCCATTGATAGTAAGCACAATTAGATTTCCTTCATTGTCTATTCCTGCCGCAATTTTTGGCCCTCGCATATCAGTATAGTCTAACCGCGCTGCTTGTGTTTTAATTGAATTTTGAGTTTTCCATCCCTCCTTCTTCATGTCCAGAATAATTTCACCATTATCAATAAGCATTGGTCCGGCCTCAACAGCATAGTCAATGTTTTCTAATCCATTTATCTTAATTTCAAGTTCATCATTAATTTTCCACGATTTTGGAAATTTCTCCTTTGGTATTACCAATGTTAAACCAACAGGTATTATTTTAATATTTTGTTTATCAGATACATCAATAATATCTTTGATTATATTACCAGCCAATCTGATTACATGGCTTTTTTCAACTATAATTTCTTCATTTTCATACATTAAATCATAAAAACAAGATTTATTTGAATCCTTATTTGTATTGTACTGATCTTCAGAAAGCTCGACGGTGTCTGTTCCACGTGAAACAATGATGCCTTTTGAACAATTCACCCGGGAGATATTAACAATACCATTTTTAAAAATTAATGCTGGTTTATTAAAAAGAGGTGCACTTAACACTCTTCCTTCTGATATTAACAATCCTAAAGGAGAACCAATATATGATTCCGGAAGTCCCAACTTACCAACAAGCTCTGCATTAAGAATATAACCTCCATTCCAGGCAATTTTTGCTGTTTTCCCCGAATTTGTTTTTAAACTTTTTACAAAATCTGTTACTCTTTTTGTTTTTTTACTTGATTCTGCTATAAATTCCCAGTTCTTATAATTTTTCATATTTGCTTTTGCAACAACACCACTCCACGGCATACCATCATTATAAACTCCGCTTACATATTCGTAACTTACTGCTTCTGAAATATTTTCATTGCTAAGTAAATCACCAATTACTTTTTTTATTGGCGACATTTTTGTTTCAGCATCTGTTTTTAATCTTTCATATACTTCTTTTTCTCCAAAATCTTCAATTACCTTTTTAAATTCCTTGCTTTTTAAATACTTATTAAAATCTTTTGCTGTTTGAACTGGTGTTGGATACGCTAAAGTTGGGCGAATACCAGCAGGAACAAATTGAATAAACCCACTATTTAATGGTATTCCCATTATTGCTTCAGTAAGCTTGTCCTCTACTTTTCCAATATGAAATCTATCTATATCAACAATATCGGTCATTACTGACGATTCTTGTCGGTTTGAAATTATGAAACCATTTTCTTCTTTTACTTTTTTTAATTTAGAAAGCCCTTCATCTCCTAGCTGATTAAAATGAATCCCAATACATAATTGATTTATTTCTATCACCTGTAAAATATTATACTTGTATAGTAATATCAATTCTTCGTCTTGTCCATTAATAATGAACTTTTTGATACTTTGGCTATTATAATTTTCAATTGTTGTTGTTTTGCTTGCCATTATATATATAGGCGATATATAATTAGCATTTTTCTCTATTACTTCCTCGGTTAATTCTTCTTCTATTCTTAGTTCAAGCCTGGATCGAACCGCTTGCAAAGCAAAAAACTCCAGTTCGTTTTTGATATATTTTCCAGGGAAATAGGCTATAGGTAAATTTGCTTGTAATTTTTTTATTAAAAATTTTCTGTCATCAATTCCTAAATATGTACTTGATGTAAGTTGTGATAAAGCCAAATCAAAATCTGTAAAGAAATGTGCACTTGTATTTATCTTAGGGTTCTCATTAGGATTTATAATAGAATGATACAAAAAATTAATTAAGCCACTTAATTCCTGAATGGTAAAATCCTGGTACGGATAATTGTCCTTGTTTCGGTGTCGGTAAGGTAAAGAATGGTCGTGACGTATTTTAACCTCTCCTGATTTATACAAAAATATTCCTTCAATTGCGTTAAAAAACTTAATTTTTTGTTTTTCAGGAATGTTATTTATTCTACTGTTTATTAGTTCCTTTGCGTAATTAAAAGCCATTCCACGGAATAATTGTTCTTCAACTCTAAAGTAACTAGGATCTATTAACGATTTTAATAAAATCATAAATCGCATTCGTCCATAACCCGGCAAGTATTCTCTATTTTCAGTATTTAATATTTTTTTAAAATCTTCGTTAGTATAATTACATAATTCTTTATAATCGGAAATGGCTCTTTTTACAATATTCATTGTTTTCCGATTAGACTTAAATTGACGATACATTCGATAACATATATCATCAATATTATTTTTAAGGGCATCTAAACTATATCTTTTATCAACAACTTTTTTATTATGAACTATTTCATCTGAAAACTTATGTGGGTAAAATACTCTTTCAATAATTTTCTTAACATGCTTTTTTGTAATGTTTTTACCATCAAATTCTATAACCTTCAATCTGTCAGAATGAGGCAAATGTTCTCCAATAACTTCTGAATAAACATTTTCAGGATAATACCTGCTACAAAAGATTGGTGTTCCACAAGCTGCTGCCTCTATTATTGGGAGCCCTCTTCCCTCTGTTTTGCTTGGTAATAATATAAGCGAAGAAATATTATATAATTCCGGAATTCCAACAGGGGTTTCAAAATGCTTTTTGAATTTTGGTTTATCGAGTTCACTAAATAAAAATGCTAAAAAGATTTTATTTCGAACACCTTCTTCCAAAGAGTCAATTAATTCTTTAAATTTTCTAATTAATCGACGTAAATACTCAAAATGCCCGCCTGCTACAGGGCCTGTTATAATAATTGTTAACTTAAGATGTTTAGTTTCCTTAAATCTTTTGTTAAAATCTTCTTCTAAAAATAATCTTTCAATTAACTCAAATCCTATTTCTATTCTCTTTCTTGAAATTATTCTTGTCGGCTGAAGAAATATAATATTCTCGTTTAAAAACTTTACCAGTGGTTTTGTGTTTTTTGCACCTATTAAAATTGGTCTGGGGTTTTCCGGCGAAACTAAATCGCTTTCAATAACATCTTTGGCCGAATAGCTGATTAAAGTATCAGAGTATCTACTTAATACTTGTTCAAACTGATGAAAAGTATTAATTTTTTTCCGCTTTGAGGTATCTTGATATTCTGTAGTATCAACTGCAGTTCCAATTTCCAATACATTGGCTGGATTGTGACCATTTATTTTTATTAAATGCTCTGTTTGTTGCTTATTAATATTAACATTAATCCATATTCTTGATTCCCAGGGAAATAATACTTCTATTATTGAAAAGAATTCCCCTACATGCGAATTTCTAAAAAAGAAATCTCTTGGACCATCAGATAAATTTTTTTGTTTTTTTTCTATTTCACTATTTCCACCCTCCCAGTAAAAATCATGATTATTGTTAATTACCGGAATTCCTAATAGTTCCGATAATAAAACTACGGCCATACTTAATGAAACATTTCCCGGATTGGAACATACATTAATTAAATATAATAAACCTATCTTATTATCAGTAATATAACCGCCCAGCTCTTCAACAATATTTATAGTTTGATTCCAAAACTTTCCAATTAAGTCATTATACTCTTCACTTCCACGTTCAAGTTTTGTAAAAAAGAAATCATCATACAAATCCCAATCATCGAAAGCCTGAATAATTGGTAATTCGCATTTCTCAACATAATTTGGTACAAGTTTTTTTGCTTCCGTATAAAATTTCCCTGTAATGTAATGGATATTTGAACCGTTAAATTTTTTGTTTAATATTTTAGTGTATTTTTCAACTTCAATGCTAACTCCATCAATTGAATACTGGTATGTTAAAAAAGCGAAACCTCCCTTGCACATATATGATTTAAAATCATCATAAGAACCTATAAATCTTCTTTGTGGTATTTTTCTATTCTCTTTAATTCGGTCCAAAAATAATCCTACATCAAACCATGTTTGAATGTTTTCTTTTTTTAATTGCTTTATTATATTTTTAATCTTTGTATTTGTATTTTTCATGATTTTAATTTTAACGTTTTATAAGTTATGAAAAAAATTAAGAAAAAAGTGTTTTAATTTTAACTTTGTTTCAATAACAACAAATAAAAGATGAAAATTTTAAAGTTTTGGAAACCCATAATATTAGCACTAATAATTTTTTATGGTAGTGTAACCTCCGGAAGTAACTTAAATAAAGTAGGGTTTTTTCAAATTAATAATATTGATAAATTTATTCACCTCACATTTTATTTTTTATTAAGTATTTCTTTTCAATCATCTTTATTTCGAATTACATTAAATAAAAAACAACAAATACTTATAACATTAATTCTGGTTATATCTTATGGCCTTATAATGGAAGTTTTTCAATTTTATTTTACCAGCGATCGATCAGCAGAATTATTTGACGTTATGGCAAATACTTTAGGTTGTATATTGGGTATATTAATTTTTCCTTTTCTTCAAAAGCTTAATCTAATAAAATATTTATAATCCTATTCTACCATCTGATGCATTAATTTCATCAGCTAAGCTTTTTATAGTTTCCGTATTAAACAAATCATATATTTGTTTACTTATTGGCCAATATTTATAATGAATAGGACACTGAACATCATTGTGTGCAGTTGCCGAACAAGTCCTTAATCCAATAAGACAATCATTAAATAAATCTAAACCATCAATAATTTCAATAATATTTAATAATGTAATTTCTTTAGCCGAGCGAGCTAATGAAAATCCACCATTTGGTCCTTTGGTAGATAATAACATTTTGTTTTTTGCAAGTGTCTGTAGTATTTTTCCTAAAAATGGTGTTGGAATGTCAAGCTCCTTTGAAACTTCTTTTATTCCAATTTTTCTTTTTTCTTCGCTGTTAAGCGCAATATAAATTACTGCTCTGACTGCATATTTACATGTATTTGATAACATAATGTTATATATTAATTAATTGGTATTTTTTCAACTCTTTTTTTATGCCTTCCTCCTTCAAATTTAGTATTTAAAAATTTACTTACTATGTCTTTTGCTAAATTATAATCAATAAAACGTGCCGGTAATGAACAAATATTAGCATCATTATGCAATCTTGCTAATTCAGAAATCTCTACATTCCAGCAAAGAGCAGCTCTTACACCCTGATGTTTATTTGAAGTCATATTTATTCCATTACCACTACCACATAAAGTAATTCCAAATTTATGTTTTCCTTTTTCTATTGCATTTGCTAATGGATGAGCATAATCAGGATAGTCGGTATTTTCATTAGAATAAGTTCCATAATCTTTAATTTCATATCCTTCTTTTTCTAATTCATTTTTTAACTTTTCTTTAAAATCATATCCAGCATGATCACAAGCAATACCAATAGAAATTTTTGTCATAATATATATTTGATTTATTTAAGTTAATCTCTCAAATTTAACTAATTTCTTTTATAATTTTTATGGATATTTTTATCAATAAAAGATTAAATATAATCAATTGAAATTAAGCCTGTAATTACTTTATAATTAAATTATAATTTTAACAATAGTTATTTATTATTCTAATTATTAATTACATAAGTAGTTTTATTGAAATATGTACATAATGTTAATTACTTGGTGTTCTTATGTTAATTGAATGTTAATTAAAGTCAATAAAATTTAAAAACTTTTATTTTGATTAGTAAATAACATATTCTATATATAAATTTTTAATTAAAATCAAAAATATTTTTTTAGTTTTAGCGACTAATTATTGAACAATATCTTAACATTAATTGTGTAATAAATAACAAGTTTTTATTAATATAATCGATTATTAACAGTAAGTTAATAAAAACTGAAAAGGCTTAATAATCAATTCAATTACGTAGATAAGTGTTGTTAATAGAGTATTAAAATCTTTTTGAAAACGTAAAAAGCAAGGTTTTATTTAAAATTTTAAGAACAGTATTAACAGGATATTATTATTATCATAATAGATTAATTAATATATAATATATATAATATGAGTGTTAAAAATAAATTTATTTCAGATGGTTTCGTAAATCGGGAAATTGATGAAAATATCAATGTGGTTGAAGAAATAAACAAATTAAAGAAAGAAAAAAATGCCATTATTCTTGCTCATTATTATCAAACTGGTGATATTCAGGATCTGGCAGATTTTGTTGGGGATAGCTTAGCATTATCACAAAAAGCTGCAGAAACAGATGCAGATATTATTTTATTTGCAGGAGTTCATTTCATGGCAGAAACAGCAAAAATATTAGCACCGGAAAGTAAAGTGTTAATACCTGATTTAAATGCCGGTTGTTCATTAGCTGATGCTTGTCCACCAGATGAATTTAAAAAATTTATTAAAGCACATCCTGATCATTTGGTTATTTCGTATGTAAATACCACTGCAGAAATAAAAACAATGACAGATATTTGTTGTACATCAACAAATGCACTAAAAATTGTAGAGTATTTACCAAAAGATCAAAAAATAATATTTGCGCCGGATAGAAATTTAGGAGGTTATATTAAAAGAATTACCGGTCGTGAAAATATGATAATATGGAATGGTGCTTGTCATGTTCATGAAGAGTTTTCGTTAGAAGCAATACTGGAATTAAAAAAAGAATATCCTAAAGCAAAAATAATTTCACATCCTGAATGCGAAAAACCTGTTCAGTTAGTTTCAGATTTTATTGGATCAACAGCGGCTTTAATAAAGTTTACAAAAACTGATAATAGTAAAGAATTTATTGTTGCCACTGAATCAGGTATATTACATCAGATGAAAAAACAAAATCCTGAAAAAGTATATATTCCAGCACCTCCAAAAGATTCAACTTGCGGATGTAACGATTGTAATTTCATGAAGCTAATTACGGTTAATAAAATTTACAATACTTTAAAATATGAAACGCCTGAAGTTATTTTAAGTGATGAAATAATTAAAAAAGCAAAAAAATCAATTGATGTAATGTTGGATATTTCAAAAAAAATGAATTTATAATTCATGATACTTTAAAGTAGAGCAGGGAAATACTCCCTGCTTTTTTTGTATATTTAACTTTTTACAAATTATTAAAAAGTGAAAAATATAATTATAGTATTTATTTTAATTTTTGGTAATAAAGTTTTATTGGCACAAAATGATACTTTACAAACCAATATTATTTATAAAGAATTCAGATATAAAAATGGAAAGATTTCCAGTGAAGGATACTTAAAAGAAAATGTGCCAACCGGACTTTGGAAATCATATTATATAACAGGAATAAAAAAATCAGAAGGAAAATGGAGTAATAATAAGTTAGATAGTGTTTGGATTTTTTATAATCAGCTTGGTGATACAATTGAAAAAATTAATTATTACATTGGAAAAAAGAACGGACATCATTATAGATATTTTAAAACCGATAATTATAAAAATATAATTTCATCTAAAGATCTTTATGTTAATGGACAAAGAAATGATAAATCATATTTTTATTACGAAAACGGTAAAATTAAAAAAGTAATTCCATATTTAAATGACAAGAAACAAGGTGTAGGATTTGAATATGATAAAAAAGGAAATATTAGTACAATTACCAGATACAGAAATAATGAAATTATTGTTCAGAAAAATATTAACAGATACAATACAAAAGGTGAAAAAGAAGGAGTATGGAAAGAATTTTATATTAATGGTAATATAAAGGAAGAGAAAACTTATTTGAATGGAAAACTAAATGGTTATTTTAAATTATATAATGAAGAAGGAAAATTAATTGATGCTATAAAATATAATAATGGTGAAGTTGATATAAATTCAAATGATTTTGAAACGGATTTTGAAATTAGAGAAGAATATGATGAAAAAGAAAATTTAGCTTTTCAGGGAAGTTATAAAAAAAATATACCAATAGGTGTTCACAGATATTTTAATAGTAAAGGCAAGGTTACAAAGTGTAAAACTTACGATATTACAGGAAATGTTGTTGCTGAAGGTATTGTTTTAATTAATGGTAAAGAAGATGGTAAATGGATTTACTTCTACGAAAACAGGAAAAAACAGGCGACAGGGAAATTCAACAAGGGAAAAAAGCATGGAAAATGGACTTATTATTATTCAAATGGTCGTATTCAACAAACCGGAACGTATACTAATGGAAAATTAGCCGGAACATGGCAATGGTATTATGAAACCGGAGAACTTTTAAAAGAAGAATTTTACATTTATGGACAATTAGATGGTGAAGCTAATGAATACACAGAGTTAGGGAATATAATATCAAAAGGTAATTATATTGAAGGCAATAAAGAAGGTGAGTGGATTTATAGAGTTGGAGATCAGGAATATAAAGGTAAATATATAATGGATTTTAAAGACGGAGTCTGGAAAAGTTATTATTTGGAAAAAGAAACACTAAGTTTTGAAGGTCGGTTTATGCACGGAAATCCAGATGGAAAACACGAATATTTTTATCCTGATAGAAAATTGAAAGAAGAAAAGTATTATAGCGAAGGCGAAAAAGTTAAATCGTGGTCGAAGTATGATGAATATGGCGATTTAATATTAGTTGTTCAATATAAGGATGGAAAAATTTATAAAATTAATGGAGTAAAAGTAAAATTAGATGTAGACGAAAATTAGTTTTTGTAAATTTGAAAAGAAAATAATTTGAATGGAAGATTTGGATATAAGAGACTTGTCTGCCGATAAGGCTGGAGAAAACTTTTCGGAAAATGAAAAGGAATTTGAAAAGACATTACGTCCTTTGGATTTTAAAGACTTTAAAGGACAATTTAAAGTAGTTGAAAATCTAAAGATTTTTGTTCAGGCTGCAAAAATGCGTAACGAATCACTCGACCATGTTTTATTGCATGGTCCTCCAGGATTAGGTAAAACAACACTTGCTAATATTATTGCCAATGAATTAAACGTAAATTTAAAATTAACTTCCGGACCAGTATTGGATAAAGCAGGCGATTTAGCCGGTTTATTAACAAATCTTGAAGAAGGAGATGTTTTATTTATTGATGAAATACACCGTTTAAGCCCTGTTGTTGAAGAATATTTATATTCTGCGATGGAAGATTACAGAATTGATATAATGATTGATAAAGGACCGGGTGCTCGTTCTGTTCAGATAACATTAAACCCTTTTACCTTAATTGGTGCTACAACACGTTCAGGATTACTAACCAGCCCACTTCGTGCACGTTTTGGTATAAGCTCACATTTAGAATACTATGATTTTAAGATAATTACATCTATTATAAAGAGATCTGCAGGCATATTAAATGTTGCTATTGACGATAAAGCAGCTGTTGAAATTGCATCACGTTCACGTGGCACACCACGTATTGCAAATGCACTTTTACGCCGTGTTCGTGACTTTGCTCAGGTGAAAGGAGATGGAAATATAGACATAGAAATTTCACGTTTTGCGCTACAGGCTTTAAATATAGATAAACACGGTTTAGACGAACTGGATAATAAAATATTATTAACTATTATCGACAAATTCAAAGGAGGGCCTGTTGGAATTTCGACCATTGCTATTGCAATTGGCGAAGATAGCGGTACTATAGAAGAAGTTTATGAACCTTTTTTAATAAAGGAAGGATACATAAAACGTACACCCCGCGGAAGAGAAGCAACCGAAATTGCCTACAAACATTTGAATAAAGTTCGTGATGTTAATGGTCAGGCTGGTTTATTTTAGTTAAACGCGTTAGAAATTTTTTCTAATTGTTTAATATCCAAAAGTTTAATTTTTCTTCCGTTCAAATCAATTAACTTATCATGTTTAAATTCCGATAAAAGCCTGATAACCGATTCTGTTGCAGTACCAACAATATTAGCAAGTTCTTCGCGTGTTAAAGAAATTTGTAATACACCATCTTCATTTAATTCAAATATTTCCATTAATTTAAGTAAAATCTCGGCCAAACGTTCACGAACAGTTTTTTGAGCAATATCTGTAATAAATGCATTTGCCTCACCAAGTTCTTTACAGGTTTGTTGCATTATTGCCATTGAAAAATTGCCATTGGTTTTTACAAGGTCAATAAGGGTTTCGCCCGGAACAAAACAAAGTGTTGCATCTTCAATAACTTTAGCAGAAGAACAGGCAAGTTCGTTACTCAAAATAGAACGATATCCGATAATACCTCCTCTTTTTGCAAAAGCAATTATTTGTTCACGACCATCAATACCGGTTTTGAAAATTTTTATTATACCAGAATTTATGCAATAAAAACCATTGGTTCTACTACCTTCGTGATATACTACACTACCACGCTTATAAGTATTGCACACTTTTTCTCTTTCAACAACAGCATGTTCTTCAGGTGTAAGATGCTTAAATATTGAATCGTAATTATGCAAACAATCATTACAAGGTGGTATTTGATCCCGGTTTATCATTTCTTTAAAAAAAATCTTGTGTGTTTAAAGTATTAATAATCAGATACAAATGTTTTTAAAATAAAATTTATTTATATATTTAGAACACAAAATTAAGTTTTTTGTTTTATAAATTAGAATTTGTAATATAGATTTTAAAATTATATTTGCAAAAAAGTAAATTATTTAAATAGATATAAATATGAAAACATCGTTAAGTATTGATTGGATTGAAGGAATGGCTTTTGAAAGCGAAGTGAATGGCCATAAAATAATAATTGATGCTGTTGAAGCGGTTGGTGGTAATGACAGAGGTCCAAGGCCAAAGCCGCTTATGCTATTATCTCTTGCCGGATGCACAGGAATGGATGTGGTGTCGATTCTTAAAAAGATGAGAGTTGAACTTGATAACTTTAGTGTTGAAGTAGAGGCAAATCAAACCGAAGAACATCCCAAGCATTTTGATGAGATGAAAGTTATTTACAAATTTTGGGGTAAGGATTTACCAATGGAAAAACTTCAAAAAGCAGTAAATTTATCAGAAGAAAGATATTGTGGCGTTAGCGAAGTTTACAAAAAATACGTAAAAATGAGTAATGAAATACAGATAAATCCTTAAAAATAAATCCTGTCAGGGTTAACTTTACAAAAATTCTAAATTATGTAAAACTACTTACAAATCTATTAAACTAACCCTGACAGGATTAAATAAAAAAGAATTTATTTTAAAGTGCCGATTTAAATTGATCTAAAAACCTCACATCATTCTCAAAATAAAGGCGAAGATCCTTAATTCCGTATTTAAGCATTGTTATTCGCTCAATTCCCATACCGAAAGCAAAACCGGTATATTTTTTACTGTCTATTCCGCAGCTATCCAATACATTAGGATCAACCATTCCGCAACCCAAAATCTCTAACCATCCCGTATATTTACAAACATTACAGCCCTTTCCTCCACAAATATTACAAGCCACATCCATTTCTGCCGAAGGTTCTGTAAAAGGGAAATAAGAAGGACGTAAACGAATTTCGGTTTTTTCACCGAACATTTCTTTGGCAAAATAGAGTAAGGTTTGCTTTAAATCGGCGAAAGAAACATTTTTGTCAATATATAAACCTTCAACCTGATGGAAGATACAATGAGCACGTGCACTAATTGCTTCGTTTCTGAAAACACGTCCCGGCGAAATAGTCCGTATAGGAGGTTGTGTATTTTCCATAATCCTAACCTGTACCGATGATGTATGAGTACGTAATAATATATCAGGATTTTTTTCGATAAAGAAAGTGTCCTGCATATCACGGGCAGGATGTTCTTCAGGAAAATTTAGTGCTGAGAATACATGCCAATCATCTTCAATTTCGGGGCCTTCGGAAATGGTAAAACCTAATCTTTTAAAAATATCAATAATTTCATTTCTTACAATAGAAATAGGATGACGTGTTCCTTGTTTTAAAGAATCGCCAGGCAAACTCATGTCAATTTCTGAATCAACTTCTGATTTATCTTCAAGACTTTCTTTTAATAAATTGATTTTTTCCTGAATAGAAACTTTGAGCTCATTTAATTTTTGCCCTACATCTTTTTTGTTTTCACGTGGAACGTTTTTAAATTCCGAGAAAAGATCATTTACTATTCCTTTCTTCCCCATAAACTCAATACGAAATGCTTCAATTTCCTCCAGGGATGTTGCTACAAATTCTTTCGCTTCTTCTAAATATTTATTAATCTTTTCTATCATGATTATATTAAACTATTGGTTGAGATGCAATGTATTGCGTCTCAAAATTAATATTTTTTTATTCTCATTTTAATATTTTTAATTGGTCTGTCGTTTTCGTCAGTTACAACTGCAGCAATTTTATCAATTATTTCCAAGCCTTCAACCACTTCACCGAAAACTGTGTATGCATTATCTAAATGCGGCGTACCGCCTATTGTCTGATAAACTTTTAATTTGTTTTTGGGTATTTTATAATAACCTTCTGCTTTAAATTCTTCTTCTGCCTTTTTACGGGCTTCAGGAAGAATAACTTGATAATCAATCATTCCGCCCGTATTATAAGCTTCATTTTTAGCTTCATCTATATTTTTAGTTATAAGTTTATTTAATCGTGATGCATTTATTCTGTCTTCAACTTTCTTCACATCTTCATCAGTAAGCACTTTACCTTGTACAATATAAAACTGCGATCCGGCAGAACGCATTTCAGGATTGACATCATCGCCTTCGCGTGCTGCAGCAATAACTCCTTTTTTATGAAAAATTGCATCAACAAATTCAGCAGGAATTGTATAACCGGGTCCTCCTTCACCAAGCATTTTTCCCGGTTCCGTATTTCGCGAGTTAGGATCACCTCCCTGAATCATAAATCCGTCAATTACCCTGTGAAAAAGCAAATCGTCGAAATATCCTTGCTCAATTAGTTTTATAAAATTTGCTTTATGTAATGGTGTGGCATCATATAATTTAAAAACCATATCACCATATTCAGTTTCAATCTTATAAAGCCGATCTTTTGTTTTCTTTTTTGATTTATCAATGTGGCAGGAAAAAACAAAAAGAGAAAGAATTACTGACAAAAAAACGATTTTTTTCATGACTTATGTATGTTTTAATTTAAACAACAAAAATAGAAACAAATCAGAATTAAATGTAATTCTGATTTAAATATTATTAGATTAATGGTTTAAAATAAGAATTTTGATGAATGATTTTACAAGATTTTGGCTTTTAGCCATTAGCTTTTAGTTTCCTAATATCTAATAGCCAATGGCTAAAAGCGTTTTATTCAAAGCATTTAAATTTCTAATATAACTAAGAAGGGTTTATTTATGTAAGCATTAGCTTAATCATTATCCTGTTAATATATATAATTATAAATATTATGATAATAAGAATAAGAAGTTTTACTTTGTAATACCTATTCTTCTTCAAAATGTCGTCCCGTTTAAATCGGGATGGTACTTTGAAGTTTAGAATAGTTAATGCCGTTATATATTCAATCCATATTTATTTTTCGCAAATATGGCATTTTG
>JAIORB010000110.1 GCA_021108325.1 Bacteroidales bacterium
CAACAGGAGAATGGGAATCATTTCATGAAAATGGAAAATTAGAATTTAAAGGGAAACTTATTAATGGAGAAAAAACAGGGAAATGGATAATTTATTATGATAATGGAGAAATAGATGAAATCAGCAAATATATTGAAGGTGAATCTGATGGTGAATATAAATGTTACTATAAAACCGGAAAATTAAGAAAAACCGGAAAATTTAAAATGGGGAAAGAAATAGGTAATTGGGAGTTGTTTTTTGAAAACGGAAAACTGAGTCAAACCGGTAATTATACTGATGGAGTAAAAAATGGAGAATGGAAAGAGTATTTTGAAAACGGACAAGTAAAACATATAGGAATCCTTGATAATAATAGCGAAAACGGACTATGGAAAGGTTATTATAGCAACGGTCAGTTAGCATATGAAGGTACTTATGCAAATGGTAAAGAAATCGGTGAATGGAAATACTATCGGGAAAATGGTAATTTGGGTAGAACAGGTAAATATGATAATGGGGAAAAAATAGGTGAATGGAGTTATTACTTTGAAGACGGGAAATTACAAAACAAAGAACAGTTTAACTAATTTAATTCTGTTTTATACATAGTTGAATCTACGGGACATTAAATCAAACCTTCTTGTTTATTAACCTGATGTGTATTGACCGTTATTTTTACTTGTACAATATACTAATAATAAGCATATTAATTGATTTTAATAAAAAAAGGATTGCTAATAACAAGCAATCCCTTAATTATTACAATAAAATATTGTTATATTTTTCCGGCTTCTTTTAAAGCAACTTCTAACTGATTAACTAATTCTTCCATTCTTTTTACTACAGCTAAATACGGTTCTTTTGTTGTTAAATCAACACCCGCTTTTTTTAGTAAGTCAACAGGATAATCATTACCACCTGATTTTAATAAATTTAAATATCTTTCCTGAGTTTCTTGAGCAGCTTCCTCATTTTCGGCATTAGCTATTTGATTAAACACACTACTTGATACAGAAAATGATACTGCATAATTATATACATAATAAAAATATCCAAAGAAATGATGTATTCTTGACCAACTATAAGCATAATTTTCAGACCGCTCCATTATATCGCCATTATATTTTTTGTCAAGCTCGGCATAAATATTGGCTATTATATCAGCATTAATCGGTTCGTCTTTTTCAATCATAGAATAAATTGAATACTCAAATTCAGCAAATTGAGCCTGACGGTAAAAAGTTCCTGCGATATTGTCAATTGCCTGAACTAATAATGCAATTTTTTCTTTTGGATCTTTTGCGTTTTTTATCATATAATCTAATAACATCTTTTCATTAAAAGTAGATGCAGACTCAGCAACCATACTGGCATAATTTGTATATGTATATGGCTGATACTTGTTAGTTAACATACTATGCATAGAATGTCCCAATTCGTGAGCCAGCGTAAAAACATGATTACGGGTTCCTGCCCAATTCATTAATATATATGGATGCACACCATATACCGACCAACTATATGCTCCTGATTGTTTTCCGGGTTTCTCATAAACATCAATCCATCCGCTTTGTACTGCTGAATTTAACAGCTCATTATACTCATTACCCATTGGTTTTAAACATTCAACAACCAGGTCAACTGCCTCATCAAATGAATATTCCTTATCATAATCAACTAAAGCTATTGCCTCATCCGAGCCATAATAATTTTCCAAGCCCAATGCTTTTTTCCTTAACTCACGATATTTTAATAATGCTTCAGTATTATTACTTGCAACATCTATTAAATTCATGAAAACATCTTTTGGAATATTATTCGACTCTAAAACTGCATCTAAACAAGTTTCATAACCCTTCAACTGAACATTTGCCCATCGGTTCTGAAATACTCCAATAAGAATATCAGTATAAGTATTTTTATTTTTGGAATATGCTGCGACTCTTGCTTCAGCCACTAATTTTCTATCATCTTGATTTTTGTTATTATTAAAAACTTTAGATGCATTAGCAGGACTGGCAACAATTTCTTCTCCATCTGATAAAGTTACCTTATGATATTCCATGTCAGCCTTTGATAATGAGTTATAAATATTCGAAGAAGCACTTAAAGCACGGCTGTAATATGTTGATATTCTCTGAGTTTCTTCATCAAGGATATGCTCTAACTGACGATAAAAGCTATCATATTTATGTTCATAAATAGCTAATTCTTTATTCTCTTTCATCCATTTATCCATAGTTTCCTTAGGAATTGAAGCCAATTCTGTTTGAACCCAGGTTGTGTTTCGTCCCATTGCCACCCACATTGTTTGTAACTGTTGAAGCTTTGTAACATACATTGGATTTTTACCATCTACGTCCTGACTTAATGATGCATAAACATATAATTTAGAAGATATTTGAGAATTCTTTTCTGAGAACTTTTGATATTTCATTAAATTTTCTGCACTTGTACTTAAAGTTCCTTTATAATCTAAATATTTTGGAACCTGAGAATTCAGATAATTAAGATCTTTTTGCCAGGCATCCCAGTCAGCATAAATATCTGTAAGTTTCCAATTATACTTGTAGTAATCTTTTGCTTTTTCTTCCTGTGCAAAAGCGAGAATATTCAAAGCGAATATTGTTAATAATAGAATTGATAGTTTTTTCATTTTATTCCGGTTTTGTTAATAATTATTTTTTTACAAATCTAATTGTTTTGACTAAATATAAAACCTAAAGTTTAATCTATAAACAAAATAGATTCCCGCCTTTGCGGGAATGACAACGAAACGGCAAAGCCAATCTAACACTCACCTGCCAAGTGGGCAAAGTTACTACCGTCAAATACAGTGATTTTCTATATTGAAATAAAAAAAAGAGTAACCAGATAATATTTTCTGATTACTCTTTTTTTAAATACTTATAAACCTGTTTGGTTCTGGTTTATTTAATAATAAACCTTTTTGTATAGGATTTATTCTCAGTACTGATATTTAACAAATATATACCAGTAGGAACCTCCTCATTAAAATTAAATGTAATATTTAAATCATTGTTTAGGAATATTTGTTTAGAAGAAATTACCTTACCTGTAATATCAAATATCTCTAAAACAATTAATTCATTTTTAATTGAACTGCATTTTATGTTAATATAATCAGTAGCAGGATTTGGATACAGAACAAATTCTAATTCCTCCATATCTTCAATTCCTGTAGAATTATCCTCAACAGTTACATTAACAACCCAAACTTCCGAATTTCCATCCTGTGCAGTAATGTCATACGAAACAGTAGTGCTAAAATTATTTTCGGTAACACCACTGGTTTGAGGAGTACCATCGATATTTATTGTTGCACCATCAGAAATTGTAAAACTTGCAACTAATGAAGCAATATTAGTACTTTCATTTACCTCTACATCAATCATATGGTTATCACTATCTATTACCGCATCACCGGTCTGTTCATAAAAACTAAATGAAAGGAAATCATTTCCATGATATGGCTCAACGGAAACCGTAACTATCCAGTCCTGTTCTGTATCATCATGGGCAATAATTGTATATACAACATCCGTATCAAAATCATTAGCAGTTGTACCACTTGCTTGTTCTACTCCACTTACATAGGCATTTGCATTTTCAGACAAGGTAAATGTTGCCGTTAATCCATATAATGATGAGCCCGGTACAAGTTCTATCTGGACAGTATGATCGGTTACATTAATAACAGCCGGATCATTTTGTTCAGGGAAACTAAATGTGAGGATATCGTTTTCGGTATTCTCATCCATTATAACTGTTACTATCCAATCCTGAGTTGTACCATCTTCGGCCTGAATAGTATATGTTACATCACTTGTAAAATCGTTTGGTGTAGTACCGCTTACTTGATCTGTTGTTCCTATTTTAGCAGTTGCTTCTGGTGATAAAGTGAATGTTGCAACAAGAGCAGTAACATCTGTGCCAAATACTACTTCGATATTAACAGTATGAACTACATCGTTTATTACTGCTGCTCCGGCTTGTTCAGCAAAACTAAATGTTAAGAAGTCATTCTCATCATTCAGGGCTTCGGTTACAGTTACAATCCAGTTTTGTTCAGATGCATCCTCTGCAATTATAACATAGGTAACTGGAGAACTAAAATCATTTGCAGTTGTTCCGCTTACCTGATCTGTTAATCCTATTTTTGCAGTTGCTTCTGCCGATAATGTAAAAGCAGCTACCAAACTGGTAATATCTGTACCAAATTCAACTTCAATATCAACAGTATGAGCTACATTGTTTATTACTGCTGCTCCGGTTTGTTCAGTAAAGCTAAATGTCAGGATATCATTCTCATCATTCAGAGCTTCGGTTACAGTTACAATCCAGTTTTGTTCAGATGCATCCTCTGCAGTAATAGTATAAGTAACCGGAGAACTAAAATCATTCGTTGTTATTCCGCTTTGTTGCTCAATTGCACCTACAAAAGCTGTTGCATTTTCCGATAATGCAAAAGAAGCTACCAAACTGGTAATATCAGTATTATATTCAACTTCAATATCCACAGTATGAGCTACATTGTTTATTACTGCAGGTCCTGTTCGTTCAGGAAAGGTAAATAATGTAATATCATTTTCGTCATTTAATGCCTTACTGACTGTTATAAGCCAGTTTTGTTCAGATGCATCCTCTGCAGTTATAACATAAGTAACCGGAGAACTAAAATCATTTTCTGTTACACCGCTTACTTGTTCATCTAAACCTATCGCTACTGTTGCATTTTCTGATATTGTAAATGTAGCCACTAATGAAGTAAGATCAGTACCATAAGCAACTTCAACAGAAATTGTATGGTTATCGGTATTGATTATAGCATCTCCGGTTTGTTCTGTAAAACTATAAGTTAAAAAATCATTTTGGTCATTGAGAAAAACATATTCATCTGCACCAATGTTTGGATTTGTTTCGTGTCGAAGCTCTCCATCTATATCGTAAATAATTCCTGTAAATGTTGTTCCATATAAAGCCGGATTTCCGTCAGCAATATGTAAATCAGTATTAGCTTCATCTACAAATGTCAGATCTACATTATATGAATTAGCAGATTGATTAACTGCTGCCTGCCATTCGGCAAGTGTAGCATAATCAACTGAGTTTGAAGTAACCAAGGTTGAACCTGTTGAATAAAGATTATTAAAATCAAGAGTATCAATACTTGCAATATCTTCAATATATAGAGCAGGATATGACGGATTATCTGCATAAACAATATTATTTAAAAATTTAATTTCATTTGCATTATCTGTTATCCGAATTGGATAAAATGAATTACTGTAAACAGTATTATTAAAAATTTCTACATAATTTGAACGGACAACAAAAATGCCTCTAACAAAATTATTATATACCCGAACGGGGTAATTATCAGAAGATGAACCAACTTCATATAACTGAATCCATCCTTGAATAATATTATTGCGTACTATAACAGGAGTATTTCCGGAAATATATTTCAAACTAATTTGCCCTCCAGTTATTGTATTACTTTCTACTAAACTATTGTTTAAATAGGCAATGTATAAACCATGATTTGCATCATCATTAATGATAGTATTATTACAAATGATTAAAGAATCGGTGTATTCGTACCTTATAGCTGCTTTACAGTTATCAAATTTATTATCATTAAACACAATAAATGTATCCACTGAACCTAAATCTCCTCTAATAATAGTTTTGTCGGTATAAGTTGCAGTTGCTCCTGTTTTACCAATTAAGTGATTCCCAACAAAACAAACTTGTTTTATGTTATTATTAATTGTTATTACAGTTCCAAAATCACTTGCTCCTTCG
This sequence comes from Bacteroidales bacterium, assembly GCA_021108325.1. Classification (GTDB taxonomy): domain Bacteria; phylum Bacteroidota; class Bacteroidia; order Bacteroidales; family UBA12077; genus UBA12077. Next base: position 5,812 of record JAIORB010000110.1, read on the forward strand.
GAGGCAATAGTTAAATTTTGAAAAGTAATGTAATCAACACCATCAAAGTTAATAGTGTAATTATCACCTGATCCTGCAGGTTCATGATATATTTTAACATCGGCATTATCTCCCGAAGCAGATTGAAATATAATGGTATCAGTTTCCGATGCTCCGGTAATTTCAGGAATTGAAATTTGCTCTTCGTATGTTCCTGCACTAACATTGAAGCTAGTGCTACCGGATATACCATTAAATACAAGTGATTCAACGGCTTCCGAAAAACTCTCATAATCTTCCGTTCCATTTTTGCCAATAGTATAAGTTCCGGACAAAGGATGTGTTGAATATTCATCCGCTCCAATGTTTGGCTCTGTTGCATGTCTTGATTCGCCATCTATATCGTCACTAATTCCAGTAAATGTTGTTCCAAATAAATCCGGTTCTCCATCGGCAATATGAAAATCGACGTTAGCTTCATCTACAAAATTAATATCTACATTATATGAATTAGCAGACTGATTAACTGCTGCCTGCCAATCGGCAAGTGTAGCATAATCAATTGAGTTTGAAGTAACCAGCTTTGCGCCTGTAGCATAAAGATTATTAAAATCAAGGGTGTCGATACTTGCAATATCTTCTATAAGAATGGCAGGGTATGCTGCATTATCTGCATAAAAAATATTATTTAAAATTTCAATTTCACTTGAGGTAGAATACACCCAAATTGGATAATATGAATTATTGTAAACAGTATTATTATAGATGTTGGCGTATTTTGAATTTCTAACTATAATACCACCTCTAACAAAATTATTATAAACCTGTAAAGGATAATTATCAGAAGTAAAACCTGCTTCATATACACTTATATAGCCTTTTACAATATTGTTACGTACTATAACAGGAGTATTTCCATAAAAATAATACAAATTAAGTATCCCGGTTATTGCATTTTTTTCTACTAAACTATTTTTTAAACTAAAAAAGTATAAACCTTTATTTGAATCATCATTAATGATAGTATTATAACAAAAAATTAAAGAATCGGTGTTTTCATAACGCATAGCTTCTCCACAATTATCAAATTTATTATCATTAAAAATCACCAATTTATCTATTGATCCCATATCTCCTCTAACAATAGTTTTATCGGTATGTGTTGCTACTGTTCCTGTTTTACCAATAAAATGATTTCCAATAAAGTGTACCTGTTCAATGTTGTTATTAATTGTTATTACAGTTCCAAAATCACTTGCGCCTTCGGAGGCAATAGTTAAATTTTGAAAAGTAATGAAATCAACACCATCGAAGTTAATTGTGTAATTATCACCTGATCCTGCAGGTTCATAATATATTTTAACATCGGCTGTATCTCCCGAAGCAGATTGAAAAATAATGGTATCTGTTTTTGATGCTCCGGTAATTTCAGGAATTGAAATTTGTTCGTTATAATCTCCGGTTGAAACATTAAAAACCACATTACCATTAATGCCATTAGTAGTTAATGCTGTTACTGCTTCGGTGAAAGAAGTGTAGTCTTCAGTGCCAATAGTTCCAATAGTGTAGGTTCCGTTTAATTGTCCGAATAAATTTCCCGATAATAAAAAAGCACTGCATAAGAAAAATAGATTTATTTTTCTTAATCTCAAAAATTTGTAAATTTTTTTCATAAGGATAGATTTTTAGTTAGTAACTGTTTTAGCATTTTACAATATCAAATAATGCATAATACAAGTTTAAAGTATCTAAGTATGAGATGTAAGCGGAAAGTTCCTGTTTTAAACAGGCATTTTACCTGTTTTTGAAGAAAGCTTTGCGGAAGGCTTTGTGCAACTTTGCGTAATACCTGCCTGTCGGCAGACGACTTTAACGCCGAGTTACGCAGAGATTCCGCTGAGTTGCACAAAGTATTTGCACGCGTTTGCCCTGGAATCAAATCTTTAAATTTTGATTACCTCGTTTTTGATTGCAAATTTTAAAAGTTCAACTATATTTTTCGATCCTGTTTTTACAATTAGATTATTTTTATGCCCGTCGACAGTACGTTTACTAATAAAAAGTTTGTCGGCTATTTCCTGGTTAGTTAAACCCTCCGATACGAGTTGCAATACTTCCATTTCGCGGTTTGTAATTTGCAAGTCATCATCTTCCTTTTTATTATTATTGAAATATTTTTGAGTAAAAAGTACAAGCAACTCTTCCGAATAGTAATTTCCTCCACTACAAACTACTTCAATAGCATGTGTAAGTATTTTTCGGGTTACGTTCTTTAATAAAAACCCACTTGCTCCTGCCCTGATCATTTCCTGTAAATATTCCTCATCTCCAAACATCGATAAAGCAATAATTTTAATATCGGGGTTAATCTCAAGTGCTTTTTGTGTTGCCTCGACACCATCCATTACAGGCATCTTAATATCCATTAATACAATATCTGTATCGGTATTTTTTAAAGCTGTAATAAATTCACTCCCGTTAGAAACCTCTCCCACAATCTGAAAATTATCAACTTTATTTAAAATTGTTCTTAAACCATTTCTGAATATTACATGGTCATCAACTATAAAAATTTTCAATTTATCAGACATTTCTGTTAGTTTAATTCATATAAATTTTTTATTCCAATCTTTATTCCGGCTTTGAAACCTTTATTTTCCGATGATTCAAATCTGACCTTTCCTTTAAGAGAACTAACCCTTGAAATAACATTTCTTAAACCAATTCCATTTCCTTCTCTCAAAACTTTTTCAAGGTTAAATCCAATACCATTATCAGAATATTCAACATTTAGTATTTTACTCACATTTTTGAATTTTATTTTGACCTGATCCGCACCACTGTGTTTAATTGTGTTATTAATAAGTTCAGTAATTATCCGGTAAATCATAACTTGCTGCCACAATCCATATCCTTCTGTATCAACATATTTAAAAATAATTTCAGGCTTACTATTTATGCAAACCCTGTTTGCAAAAACCTGTAAAGATTTATTTAATCCATCTTTTTCAATATTTTGCGGCATTAAATTATGTGATAAATTCCGTGCTGAACAAATTGCTTCGTCAATAATCTTATCAGATTCATCAAGTAATTCCTTATCAGATGAATTATTATTTACTACTTCAATTTCGTTGATATACAACTTAACTGTTGAGAGTAAAGGTCCAATACCATCATGAAGTTCCTCAGCTATTCTTTTTCGTTCTTTATCTTCGGTTTCCATTGTATTTTTCAGAAGAATTTTTTCTTCTTTCTTCTTTTGTCTTGAGCGATATAATGCGAATATAAAAACAAATGAAATTAGTGAACCTAATAAACTAACACTCCAAATTATTCTATTTTCCTTATTTTTTAGTTCCTGAATATTTTTTTCTTGTTGCAATTTGGAAATCTCCTGCTCCTTTTTTGCTGTTTCATATTTTGTTTGCATTTCTGCAATCTGACGACTGCTTTCCTGATTATAAATAGTGTCTTTGTATTGAGTATGGGTTTTGAAATTAACCAGTGATCTTTTATTATTTCCCTGTACAGAATCAATTTTTGATAATAGTAAAAATGATTTTTGAAGAATATCAAGAATATTTAAAGACCTACTTAGCTTAATACTTTCTTCCAGATTATGTTGTGCTTTATTCCATTCTCCTGTTAAAAAATACAAATTTGCCAGATTATATTTAACATAAGCTAAACCTTCATTATCGCCAATAGATTCCTGAATTTGGATAGTTTTGTGATACATATCCAAAGCCTTTTGCCATTGTTTCATGAAGGTATACAACTCTCCAAGATGATTATAAACATATGCAATAGCATCCTGGTCTTGCATCTCCATGTATAATTCAAGACTTTTATTAAGATGTGATTCCGACTCGGAAAAATTACCCAGAGTTTTATTTATTATTCCAATATTTGATAAGGAATTGGCAATCCCGTATATATCATCAGATTCCCTTTGTAATATCAAGGCTTTATTATAATATTCCAAAGCTTTTGTATTCTGATTTAACTCAGCATAAACTTGTCCTATATTAGTATAAGCCCCTGCTATTTTTATTTTATCATTAATGGACTCAAATTGTTCAAGAGCCTTCAGATAATATTCCAGAGCCTTATCAAGATCATTCTGAACATAATATATTATTCCTATATTAAGCAATACGCCACCAACTTCTCTTATATCTCCTAATTTTTCCTGAATGGTTAATGCTTCATTGTAACAATCAATGGCCTTTGAATATTCACCCATTCGTTTATATAAAACACCCTTATTATTTATGGTTATAGCAGCTCCACCCATATCTTCACTTTGTTTAAACTTTTCTATTGCTGCACTATAATAATGAAGTACACTATCATAATTTGCTTTATAAAAATGTGTTACTCCAATGTACGATAATGCTTTTGCTTCTCCATTGATGTAATCAATTTGCTGAGCTAAATCAAGGGCTTTTTTACTATATTTATATATTGAATCTGTTGAATAACGCCAGTTTACTTTTGCTATCGCAAGATATAAATCTGCTTTTTGTTCATCATTTGATGATTTTAGTTTTTGAAAAAGACTATCGGCAACAGGTTGTGCTATTAAAATGATAGAAGTACAACAAATACAAAACAAAGTAAGAATGAATTTCATTTTTTCTTTCTAAAGTACAAAAACCAAACATAAAATCCAACTCACTCAATATTTGCTCAAGTGTGTTTTCTTTTGAGCCACAAGTAAGCCTCGATTTTATTTTAACAGATAAGCAGACAATAAACCCGGGTTTTATGAAACGTTAATTTACGGTGAGAGAAATAGTGAGAGAATGAAAGATTATCATAAATAATCACAAACTTTTAAATACGCAACTCTCTTTTTACCTTCTTCTAATTAACCCAAAAAGGAATGTAATAAGGTTCATTTTCATTTTCCAGACTATCACTTACCGGGTTTTCTTCAATTTTTAACAGATGATTACCAACTTTTAAATTATCAATTGAGATTATCGTAAAGAATCCGGGTTCATCTGCATTTGGATGTTTATAAAAGTAAAAATTATAATTATGGTATATGGAATCGTCAACTGATATTAAATAGAATTTCTTGAAAGCGTCTAATATTATCTTACTTTTTTCCTCGTCAGTCAGCTCAATGTTAAGGCTATCTTTATTACTTGTATATCTAAAATTTGTCCTTAAACCTATCTTTTTAAAAGGTTTTACATCAGGGAATTTATTCTGAAACAATTCATTATCATGTATATCATAAGGTATAAATAACTCTAAGAATCCTTCGCTAACAACATTGGATTGAATTGTTGGATTTGTAATTCTTTTAGATTCTTCTATTCTATTCTCATATGAACTGTGCAACATCACGAATTCTGTAGTTTCGTCTGTAAAATAACCAAACTCGGAATAATTAGTAAATAATAAAAACATTAATATACCAATGTAACACGCCAATATAATTCCGGTAATTTTTTTTGAGATGTTACTTATTAAAGTGTAATAAATTGATTCATATAAAAACGATAATGTAACTACTCTTATACATTTTGATAGAAATAAGTATATCTTACTAAACCAGTTTTTTCTAATTCTTTTAAGAAAACCCAGACCTAGAAAATCTGATGCTGCTAATATACCGGCAATTATATAAGGTAAAATTATTGTAGAAAAAATAAAAATTGCATATGGTGAGTCCAACCAATCAGGCAGAATTTTTTCAACAGATACTAAAAGAATAGCAATTCCTAAAATCAGTACCAGAAAATAGAGGCTTAACGAAAAGAAGATAAAAATGAGTAGAAATGTAAATGCAAAAATCGAACTGGCAATATTATCAATTGTAACAGCAAATTTGTCTAAATCTTTAACTTTGGAATTTAAAAATTTATTGAATCTGGAACTAAAGTTCAAATTGTTTAATATAATTCCATTTGGATAAACTGAATTAAGGCCAACTATTCCAATCCAAAAGCCACGTAAAATAACATGAATAATAAGATTAATCAACAGAATGTATGATGCAACCTTTGCTATAACTACAAAATATAATAGTACATTTATAAAATCTGCCGAAATTGTAGATTTCCACTTTACCTCTAAACCGCTTAGTTTATCAGGAACATTAATCATAACTAACAATGCAAAACCCACAATTAGTAATTCCATTTCCCAGCTTCGGGTATGAAGTCTTTCAATCCAGTTTTTATCTTGATTTGACTTATTAGATTTCTCCATGAAAATGAATTTTTATTGATTGTTAATATTCATATTTTTTTGCTTCTTTACCTTTTGCAATACATTTCACATCAGGTTCATGCAGACTACAGATTTTATTTTTATTAGAGCCATTATTAAAGCTTCATTTTATTGAAAAATCAGGAACACTTGATGGCTGATTAAGCTGTCTTTCTCTAAGATTTTAATTCCTAACGATTCAACTCATCAATTCTATCAACTAAAACAAATCTGGAAAAATCGGAGGTTTTATACAAAGAAAAACTTTCCGATTTTCTTTTTTCAGTCTTATCAACAAAATAAAATTCTCCGTCAATAATTTTAGCATCAAAGAATTTGCCCCTGAACTCATATTTTGGAAATAAACTGTTCCCAATCAATTCATAAATATTTTGTTTTGTCATAACCAAAATTTTCCCTTTATAGTCTAAAAATTGATTTGGGTATTCTTCAGTCGGTATTTGATTTCCTTTATAATTTATGTTTTTACTTTCCGAATTGTAATAAATTAATTCTTCGTTACCAACAAATGAATAAACGAAAGAGCCCTTTAGTGTATCAATATGATAATTACTCAAATTTATATGTATGATGTTTTCAGAATTATAAAAAACCAGATTATTACCTTTCTCTGAGATTTTCAGATTTATTATTCGATCTGATAAAATGCTTGCTAAAAGTTTTCCTTCGGAATTATAATGTTTTATGTAATCTTTTTCTTTATCTACAATCTCTAAACTGGTAATAAAACCATTTGGGATATCGTAATAGGTGTTTCCTTCAAATACGAAAGAGTCTTTAATAACCTTGAAAATACCATTAGTTTTTTCGATCTCATGATCGGGCATCTGTGGTATTTCATCAATTTTTATTTTACCAATCTTATTTAGTTTTTGAGAAATACCTGATAAGGATATTAATATTAAAAGCAAGATGAATATTAAACTTTTCATAGTTGAAAATTATGGAATTTCGAACAATTATAACAAAATATGTTTAATCTGCAATAAATTACTTTTTTTTAAAACTTAAAAATTTAAAGCGTACCAAACCAATGTTTTGAAAGAAAAACTGAAATGACGTTTTTAAAACACCATAACCATATTGAATACTATTTCGAAGGTTTATTGAAGATGAATCATCTGCATACTTTGTAGGACAAGTTATCTCTGCTATTTCAAATCCTGCATAATGAATCTGCGCCAAAACCTGGTTATCAAAAACAAAGTCGTTAGAGTTTTCAGAATAATTTATACTTTCTAATACCTCCCTGCTATAAGCCCTAAATCCAGTATGATACTCCGACAGTTTTGCTCCCATCAAAACATTCTGAATAAATGTTAAAATCCTGTTAAATACATACTTATAAACAGGCATTCCTCCTTTAATTGCTCCTTTTCCTAAAATTCTTGAGCCCAGAACAACCGGATAAATATCATTTGCAATAAGTGAAACCATTGATGGTATTAGCTTTGGCGTATACTGATAATCAGGATGAAGCATTACGATTATATCAGCGCCCAATTTTAAAGCTTCGTTATAACATGTTTTTTGATTGGCGCCATAACCCTGATTTTCATTGTGAATAATAATATGCTTTAGCCCTAAATCCTTTGCCTTTTCTACTGTTTTATCATCACTCTTATCATCTACCAGGATTACCTCATCAACAATATCTAAAGGGATTTCCTTATAGGTTTGCTCCAGTGTTTTTTCTGCATTAAATGCAGGCAACACAACAACTATTTTTTTTTCACCTATCATTTATTAAATAATTCCGGATTTAACTTTTGAGCTTTCGTAAAACATTGCCTGGCTTTATCCTGTTTTCCCATATTCTTATAAAGATAACCAAGATTTATTAAGGCAGATGCATTTCCCGAATCAAAATCCATATTAAAAGTTGATTCCATTACCATAAATGCTTCCTGATAATTTCTAAGGTTTGCGTAAGTCATTGCCAGATTAATTTTCAAAACCGGATCTTCAGGATCTAATTCAACTGCTTTAGATAATACGCCGGCTGACTTTTCAAATTCCCTAGATATTCCATAAGCCACACCCAAATCTTTAAGAACTGCAATATTATTGGGATTTATTTTAGCTGCTTTTTCCAGGTATTGGGTTGAAAGATTCAGCTTGTTTTTATAACGGCCATAAATTCGTCCTAAATAATAGTTAACATGAAAATGATTCGGATTAAACTTTTCAAGTTGATGTAATACATTAATGTTTTTATCTACCTTTTCAGGTTTATCAAACACTTTATTAATTTTTGTTTCGAACATATTTGAATAAACCTGCTCATATCGTGGGTTTCTTTTTAATATCAAATCGTAGTATTTATATGTACTATCCAGATTATGATACCGTTCCCACTGAGCATTCCCTAAAAGTAATAATGCATCATTATATTCCGGGTGAATCTTTATCGCTCTTTTTAAATAGATTATCGCTTTATCTAAATATTCTAGTCTCAATTCACTATTCCCGGGTTTTATGGCTTCTTCAATTAATTTACCTCCCGCTGATGTATTGCTTTTTGCACTATTTTCTGATATTTTAACATCATTTGTAAATAGAGTAAAATCGTTTTCCCAGACTTGATTTCGACTAATTGTTTTAATTGAATAAAGAGCCAAAATCACTACAATAATAATCGATATATAACTTGATTTTTTTATCCAAACGGGTAATTTACCTGAAACTAAATAAGCCATAATAATAATAAATCCGATAGATGCAGCATAAACAAATCGTTCGTTCATAAATACACCTATAGGGAATAAAATATTTGACATTGGCGAAAGGGCAATCAAATAAAAAAGTATCCCAAATGAAACTGTTCTTTTTTTCTTCAAGCTAATTAAAGCATAAACACCTATTCCCAGATAAATTAATAAAGAAACAATTGGCCAAACATTACTCCAGTTCATTATTGGAATATGATACGGATAATAATCGTAGGTTAAAGGATGTGGAAAAATCAATAACTTAATGTACAGTAATAATGTATGAAAAATGGTTGCATATTTCTCTGAAATTGTCATTCCAAGAAAAGAATTATTCATCAATTCCTGGCTTGGGGCAAAAGACATTCCACCAACAACCTTTCCTCTAACATAAAAATATAATAAGGATGCTATGAATAATGGAATAATAGATATAATGATATGTTTTGCTTTCTTATCTTTTTGGATGAAGAAATAAATACATAAAGGAATTATTGCAAGAAATGTTATTGCAACTTCTTTTGAGAACAATGCAAATAAGAAAGTCACAAAACTTAATAAAATAAAATACAACTTTTGTTTGTCGATATATTTTATAGCAAACAGTGTGGCCAATAAAGCTCCCAATAAAGATAATATTTCGTCGCGACCTTTAATATTAGCAACCACCTCGGCATGAATCGGATGAGCAAGAAATAATAAGCTGGCAACAAAAGGTAACGACAAATACCATTTATCAGGTTTATAGTTTGAAAATAATCTTTCGAGTAAAATAAATAGAATTAAGGCTGTTAATTCATAAAGTAAAACATTAAGGAAATGACTTATAAAAAGCAAAAGGCTTCTTTTTGATTGCATCCTTTCAAGGTTTGAAAGAATCAAATGTTTTTCATTATCAGTTAAAGTCTTTTCATTATTCAATATGCTTTCCTGTTGCTGAATTCGTAATTTTCTATTCTCTGTATGAATTGTTCGTGATAAATCTTTTAATAATTTTTGGGATGGTAAAATATATTTGGGATTTGCATTTTTGTTCATCCTTTTCTCTAAAGTTAATTTATTAACTCCGTCGAAAGGTGTTCCCATAACCAGTTGCCATTCAATTGCAAATGTTACCATTGATAATGGACGATATCTGCCACCGGCAACAAGTTTTTTATCTTTCCGGTCAAAAAAACCGCTAAAAAATTCTTCGGAAAATAAATCGTCAATACCTTCAAATCCACTCAAAGTATATTCATTTTCGGTAATTACAAGTGCATCATCTAAGGTGTAATCATGGAAGAGGGTATTTCCGTAAAGAATAAATGTAAAGACTATAATGATAAGATATTTAATTCTATTTTGGTTCATGCATTTTATAGTTTAGCAGTCAGAATTCAGAGTATTTTATTAAACTAATTTCCATTTTCTATTCTATCCACACAACGATACATTGCCTCACGCAAAGCTACTTCCCTGGGATCATTAACAAGATAGAGTCCCATTTTTGACATTACATAAGCATAACCTATTTCATTTTCAGGATCGGCAAATCCATATGATCCACCAGCTCCCGGTGTGCCAAACACTTTCTGGTTATTGCCATATAGTAAATCAGGGCCTGGTTTTATAAATCCATAAGAGAAATAAGTATCCAATCCCATAACAATATCGAATGCACCAGCCGGAGGAATAATTGCTGGTTGTGTAATAAGATTGAATGTTTCATCTTTCAAATCCAACTCTTTTGCTCCCTTTGCAAAAACACTATACACCTTTGCAATAGATCGCGCATCGCCTATTCCATTTCCGGATGGCATTTCAACACTTTGCGTCACCCTGCTATTAGGGCTAAATTTTTCAGGAATTTTAAACGATAGATATAATATAGATTTTTTATTTCTGAAATCCTTTCTCATTTTTTCAGGCATTTTATTCATATTGAATATCAATTGCCCGATTGAAGGATAATAAACTTTCGCCAATTCCTCATCCGGTATGGTATCAGGTAGTCCGATATAAAATTCAAGATCTAAAGGTTCTGCAACTTCCTCAGCAAAAAATTGTCCTATACTTCTTCCATTGGGATCAACGCGTCGCATTAACTCATTCATATACATTCCCATTGTAGATAAATGATAACCATGCATTTCGCCTGGTTCCCAAAGAGGTTTTTGGCGAGCCATGATTTCGGCAATAAAATCAAAATCAGCTAAATCAGTAATTGTAAAAATCTCGTCTACCAGGCATAATCCTGCTTCGTGTGCTAATAACTGACGAACAGTAATATTTTCTTTACCATTTTGTGCAAATTCCGGCCAGTAAGTTGCAACTTTTTCATCGTAATCTAACCAACCGTTCGAGTGTGCCATAGCCAGACACATTGCAGCCAGACCTTTTGTTGTAGAAAACACGATCACTTTTGTATCTTCTTCCCATTTCGATTTTGTTAATGCATCTCTGTAACCACCCCAAAGATCCACAACTTTTTCATCTTTATAATAAATTGCTATTGCCGAACCATTTTCTTTTCTCTCAATAAAATTTCTGATGAATTCTTCTTTAACCTCTTCGAATCCGGGAGCAACATACCCATGGACTATTTCTTCAGGATGTTTTTTGACTTTATATGAAAGTGAACACTGACTTAAAAAAAAGATTATTAAAAAGAAAAGGCTTAAGAGAAAAGAGTTTTTAATCATAATACGCACTTAAAACGATTCTTTCAAATATAAAAATTTAATATAAAATTTGTGCATCAAGTAAAGTAAAAAGCGTATTTTAGATAAAAGTGAATTTGGCATGAAGCTTGCAATAACATTAATGAACTCCAGTGCTCAACATAAATTCACCATTAATTATGGTTCAAAAAAAGAGAAAGGCTTCTATGTTTTTCTCTTTTGTTTTTATGAAACTCTATTTTTCTATGACATTCCTGACGCCGTGCCTGCCGGCAGGCAGGAAGTGAAACGGAGATCAGGAATCTAATATTAAATAGATTCCTGCCTGCGCAGGAATGACACGCTGTTTTGTAATTAAACACCAAATTTAATCCCTTTTTGAACAATATCTTTTCGTAATAATCAGACGAACCAAAAATACTTTCTCCTTAATCTCAAGTATAATAAACCATGTCTGCTTTTTTGCCGTATGGTGATTTACATCACCTTCCGTTAAACTCCTTCCTGTCAGCGCTTTGCCAAAATTTCAAATTCTTATATACAATTTTATATTGTTTATCAAAACATGTTAGTTGTTCATCTAAAAAAAATATTTTTTACATAATAAGTACGTATATGAAAATAAAACATTACAAAAATGAAAACGGACGAAAAATTATTAGAGTTAGATTATCCTTCACCTAATAAGAGCAAAAGATTTTTTGCAACTGTTGCCGGATATATTTCATTAATTTCATTTTTTATATTGTTAAGCAGTTATCAAATTCCAACCTTACGAATAAACAATAAGCTGGTAGATATCAATTCATATCAGTCTCAAAATATAATAGAGAGCCAAATTAAATCTTTAATAGCTTTTAATAAAGCAGATACTTCCTCTGATATTAATAATCAGATAAACGAACTTTTAGTAAAGTTTTATGAAAACAGGGAATACAAACCTGCATGGATACAAAACTTTGCAACAAATCATCAGTTTTCAGCTATTATAAATTTGCTTGATAGTTCAAATTATTATGGTTTCCCGTTTGATTATTTTAATACAGAAAAAATTCATAGTTTAAAAAACAAATACAATAACGATTTATTAAAACAAAGAATTGATCTTGAATTATCAACTACATATTCGGTTTTTAAATTTATGATATATCTAAAGCATGGTATAACTGAAAAAGATACCTCATCGGATTACCTGGCTTATATTGAAACTTTACCTGAAATTTTAAACAAAGCAATTAATCAACCCAATCTTAAAAATGTAATACTATCTGTTCAGCCAAATATTGTTCACCACCGTAATTTATTAAATTCATTACCTTATTTTATCGACCTTCATTATTCGGTTAAATATACCACACCTGCATTTATTGATGATAAATTGCTTGCTAAAAGCTTGTATTATGCAGGGATAACTAAATCTCCTGTGTTCGATTCAACAAATGTTAAGTCAGATGTTCTTTATAAATTAGAGGAACAATACCAATTACCTAAAGATTCTATTTTAAATGTACCAACACATCAAATATTGGTTTCTTTGTTAGAGTACAGGTATTTCCAAACATGTTTGAACCTTAACAGACTTCGAAACCTGAAACATTCAGGTAAAAATTATCTTTTTGTTAATATTCCGGAGTTTAAATTACATGTAATTGAATCTGATGAAGAAAAAGAAGCTTTTAATGTTATCGTTGGAAAACAAGGAACACCGACCCCAATATTTTCAAGTAATATTGAAAAAGTTATAGCAAATCCATACTGGACTGTTCCACGTAGTATTATAACAAATGAAATGATTCATAAAATAAGAAAAGATTCAACCTATCTGAAAAGAAACGGGTTTTTTATAATAAATAATTACGAAGAAAGAGTAGATGTATCAACCATAAATTGGAATAAAAAAGATCCGCTGGGTAATAAATATTGGGTAAGGCAAATGAACAGCAGATATAATGCCCTGGGACAAGTAAAATTTATTTTTCCTAATAATCATAGTGTGTACTTACACGATACGCCCTCAAAAACACTTTTCAAAAGAGAAAACCGCACTTTCTCACATGGATGTATTCGCCTTGAAAACCCTGATAAACTAGCTCAGTACTTAACTGACAATTATTACTCTCAAAACGAACAAAGTATTGAAAAACTCATATTAGAAAAAGAACGTCATGTAATAGATCTATCAGAAAAAGTTAAAATACATATTCAGTATATCACATGTTCAGGCACCGAAAATTCTGATATGGTATTTTACAATGATGTATATAATCTGGACAAAGAAGAAATTAAGGCAGTTTTTCCAGATCAGATTGAGATATAGGTATTAAAGAAGGATGGTAAATAAACAAACAAGAACCATCTTTTATTAAATTAATTATTTCCTCCACTTCATTATTTGGAAGTGCAGGACAACCAAAACTTCGCCCAATTCTACCATTATTTTCAATAAAGCTATCGCTTACATAATTTGCTCCATGAATAACTATTGCTCTTTTTCGGGCATTATCATTCAGACCATTACTCATTCCATCTAACCTTAAAGAATAGCCATGTTTCCCAAAATATGTTTCGCTGGTAATATATAATCCCAAACTGCTTTTTCTTGAATGTCGTTTATTAGAAAATGATTCGGCGATATTTACTCCGGAATTTTTACCATGAGCAACTAAAGTATTTTTAACTATTTTCTGATTTTTCAAATCCAAAACAAATAATCTTCTTTTGGTCGATGAACTACTAAAATCAATAATTGTAAGTAGTGAGTCATTTTGTAAAAGTTTTTTACTTTTTAACGCGAAGTAGCCATTTAATGCAAGATTAATCGCGGGAGAAGGTATTCCATAAGAATCAGTTAGTTGCTCTTTCCATACTGTATAACTGCTATCGTTTATGATTACATTTTCCTGCAAGGAATTTTCAGTTAATTGCATCCCTTGCAAATAAATACCAGAAACTAAGATTATAATAATAAATAGAATATATCGATTCATAGAAGCATTTATTTAATCGGCGAGGTTATGAATTTTTTACGAGAAATCAAAACAAGACTAATTATTTATTAAACACTAGACACTGTCAGGTCCGTCAGCCGACGGACTCTGACAGGTAAAGGATTAATCTTTAAGCAAACATTTTGGGATTTCTTTTTTAGTTTTTGCACCGAATAGCTTATGTTTTACATTATTGAAGCTACACTTTATTCTTCATCCATTGATTCTTCAACTATGTTATTGTCTGGCAATTCCAATATCTCTTTTGATTCAATTGGAGTAAAAGTCTCAACATCCTTTAGTTTTCTTTCCAATACATTTGTTCTGGTTGTACGCAGTTTCTCAAGAGTTCCTGAAGCTGTATTTATTTGACTATGAGCCTTTTCCAAAACATCTGAAAAGGTTTTAAATTCTAGTTTTACGGCTTTTAAAATATCCCAGACTTCACTGCTTCTTTTTTGTACTGCCAGTGTTCTAAAGCCCATTTGCAAACTGCTTAAAAATGCAGATAAGGTTGTCGGGCCCGTAACTGTTATTTTATACTTTGTTTGAAGTGTTTCAAATAAACCAGGATGTCTTAACACTTCTGCAAATAAGCTTTCGACAGGTAAAAACATTATACCAAAATCTGTTGTATGAGGAGGATCAATATATTTTTCACTTATATCTTTTGCAAAACTTTCTATTTTTTTCAACAATACTTTTTGAGCATTTTCTATGTCATTTTTATCTCCTTTTTCAAATGCATCAAGAAGTACATGATAATCTTCAATTGGAAATTTTGAATCAACAGGCATCCAAACTTCTTTGCCAGATTCTTTACCAGGAAGTTTGATTGCAAACTCTACATTTGCCTGACTTCCCTTTTTTGTTGCTACATTTTTGGCATACTGATCCGGTGTTAATATTTGTTCTAATATGTTCTCAAGTTGATACTCACCGAGTATGCCTCTTGTTTTTACATTAGACAAAACTTTTTTCAAATCACCTACCCCGGTTGCAATATTTTGCATTTCACCTAAACCTTTATGAACCTGTTCTAATCTTTCACTTACCTGTTTAAATGATTCGCCTAGTCGTTTTTCTAAAGTAGTTTGAAGTTTCTCATCAACCGTTTTCCTCATTTCATTAAGTTGCTGAGTATTGTCTTCTCTTATTGATTTTAAATGTTTCTCAATTGTGTTTTCAACTCCTTTAATATTATCAGTTTGCAGTCTATTTATATCAGCCTGCTGTTTACTAAAATCACCAAACTTTTGTCTGAGTAGTTCATTTAATTCTTTAATGTTTTCAGAAAATTTAACTTCAAATGATTTCAACGAATTTGAGAGTTCTTCCCTATTTGTTTGTGAAATCTCATTGGCCTCTTTTCTGTTTCTTTGAAACTCATCTTTTATTGACTTTTCTGTTCTTTCTAAAGTAGTATCAAATTTCAGAATAGATGTTTCTATCTCCTTAAGCTGAGGTTTAATATCAAGTGAAACTTTCTTTTTTAATCCAATTATAATATTAATAATTACAAGGATAATCAATGTTATTAATAATGTTTCTATCATCTTTTTATATCTCAGTTTTGTTCCAGCATATTTTCAAGTTCATTCAAAAAGACCACAAGTTGTTCTTTTACTTTCTTGCGTCTCTCACTTTTTATTAGTTTTTTCAGATCATCTATAACTATTGTATATTCTATGTCCACAAGATATTTTGCCGCCCGAAGTTTTATATCATTATTTTTTTCAATTAATAAAGACCTTACTTTCTCAGCAGCAATCCAGGGATAAATTTCTTGTAATTCATCCATTGCAGAAATAATTTCATCTTTTTTACCTTCGTCTAACTGCAATATTAGATTTTCAATTTTACCATTTAACTCATTATCCAAATTAACCTCATTTACCAGCAAATCAGGACGAAAAACATTATTGTTATATGAAATAAACTTTTTATTGATTGACCAACGAACCATTCTGGGTATCATCCAACGCATACCGGGTGTTGATTCCGGATTCGCATTTGTTATTATTATTTTCCCTTTGCCGTATTTTGAAGTAATAAACATCGGGAAACTTACTTCAGCATTAGCTATCTCGCCAAGAACATTAATATCGCTAATGGTATCTAAAATTTTTATTTCCGAGCCTTGATTAAAATCTATTATGAGATTATCAAAATTTTCAAGTTCCGGAAACAATTTAACACCTTGTTCTGATAATTTAAACTTAATTAAACCTGTATTAAAATTAGAAAGTGAATTCTCTTTTAATTCAATATTAACTAAACCAAGCGATTGACAATCTCGTGAATTTGTAAGTATTCCACCGCCATTGCATATTCCAATAGCTCCCTTCCCATTTTTTGATATAAAATTTTTAAAGATACCAGCTATTTCATCATCAAACTTTTCTATTTTCTGACCATTAAGCATTCCAGGGAAAATGATCACATCAATATTTTCGAGTTTTGTTTTTAAAACATCTGCATCCGTAAGAGTAACATACACAATCCCGCCATCAATCTTTAATGCTTCGGCAATATATTTAATATTGAGATATTCAAAGCCCGTTGCTTTATAAATACCAACGGCTATAGTTTCCTGATTTAATGCTACTTTTTTAACATATTCGCTATCCTGACTTGTTCTATTACAAGAAACAAAGACAATAAATACTACTATAGTGAAGACTACTGCTATTAATCTTTTCATTGTTTCGAAGATTTTGTGTTTTTAATAAAAAACTTGTGTTATTCCAAGTCTTAAAATAGTTACTAAAATTATGAATTTAATCTCTAAATATAAAGACAGAAATTAATTATAATACAAATGCATTAAACTTTTGAGTTTAATTATTATGCGGATTTATCAATATCCGATAATCATTCATGAGTTCGTTGGGTAAAGTCAATGCAAGATTGTAATGCTTAATCTTCCATCCATCTTTATACCTTTTTACAACTCCAGAGCCCCTGCATATTCCCATATGTGTTTCCAAAAGCTCATCAAACCATGCGTACTGCAATTCATCAGAAAACTCCCAAATCCGGTTGTATGGTATAAATGCCCACGCCGTATCACGTTCAAAATACTTTATGCCCCATTCCATAAATTCATGTTTAAGCCATCGCTCCTGGGGATCAGTTCCTAAATATACGGCATTTGAATCAAGGCTTCCGAAAAAAACATTCTCATCTGCTATGGCCGCAGCATGATGCCAGTTATCCATAAAAGTATTCAGTATATCTATTTCGTCATCTCTGTCAATACTTTTTGGCGCCGTATTGCACGACCCTATAATGCAAATACCCAATAATAAAATAAAAATATTCTTCATAATTTATTCTTTCCATTAAACTGTTACAATTTAACAATAACAAATTAAAATCCGATAATTTAAAACATACTTATATTCTTATTCATCTGATCAAATATTTTAACTTTGCCAATGCAAAAATCACTTTTTTAAACTTATTAAATAATATTGTCTTCAATGAATAAATACAAACATATATATTTTGATCTTGACAGAACTATTTGGGATTTTGATAAAAATGCACGTGATACTTTACAAGATATTTTTGAAAAATATGATTTAAAAAAAATCTTTAAAACTTTTGATAATTTTTACAATAGCTATGTAAAACACAATGATATTTTATGGAATGATTATCGTGAAAAGAAAATTAAAAAATCGATCTTAAGTTACAAAAGATTTTCGTTAACACTAGAGGCATTTGGAGTTGATGATGAAGAGCTTGCCAAAAAAATTGCTCACGACTATATAAGTATTAGCCCTACAAAAAAGCAATTATTCCCTTATGCGCACGAGACTTTGGAATACTTACACACAAAATACAAACTCTATATAATTACGAATGGTTTTAACGAAGTTCAATTTACCAAACTAAAAAATAGCGATTTAGATAAATATTTTTTGAAGATATTTACATCAGAGGATGCAGGTGCACAAAAACCAGATCCAACAATTTTTCAGCATGCATTAAATAATGTAAATGCCAGTAAAAAAGAAAGTATTATGATTGGAGATGACCTTAATGTCGATATTCTTGGTGCTAAAACATTTGGATTGGATCAGGTATTTTTTAATCCTGAAAACATAGAACATTCAGAAGATATTACACATGAGATTGCCTCTTTAAAAGAATTACAGAAGATATTATAAGTAAAAATCCACTCTCTAAGAAGGTAGCTTTGAATTGCGCCCTTTGGGCGCTTTATTAAAAGTAATCAAGGAAGAATGGAATAATGGAATATTGAATAATATGTTTTACACATTTACAATATTCATTAATCAATATAAAATTTTAAAAAGGAGCTTCATTGTCGAAATTCTTATTAGTACCCAAATCAAAAATATCGTCATCAGATTTTTTTGCAGCTTTCTGTTCTTTATTCATTTTTGAACCATAAGTGCGGGCACCACCATTTATTTCATTTTCAACAGGAATATCTCCAATGAATTCTTCTTCAAAATCTTCGAACTTGGCAAGTTCTTCTCTAAATCTGAGTTTGATATCAGCTAAAGCGCCGTTCCTATGCTTTGATAATATAATTTCAGCAATCCCCCGCAATGAATTTCCATCCTCATCCTCAATAAATCCATATTTTTCAGGACGGTGAATAAACAATACCATATCGGCATCCTGCTCAATAGCTCCTGATTCACGTAAATCAGATAATTGTGGACGTTTTGTTCCCGAACGCATTTCAACCGAACGATTTAACTGTGAAAGAGCTATAATTGGGACATTCAGTTCTTTAGCAATAGCCTTTAAGGAGCGAGAAATCATACTTACTTCTTGTTCGCGATTCCCTCTTGTTTCAGTAGGACCGGTCATTAACTGTAAGTAGTCGATAATAATAATATCAATTTCTTGCTGACTCATTAAACGACGACATTTAGCCCTTAGCTCAAAAACAGAGATTGCAGGTGTATCATCAATGAAAATATTGGCATCAACCAAACGTTTAATTTTATATTCTAACTGTTCCCACTCAAAAGGCTCTAAGCGCCCATTTCGTATTTTATCTGATGGAAGCTCTGTTTCACTAACTATTAAACGATTAATAAGCTGTACCGATGACATTTCCAGTGAAAACAATGCTACTCCCTTGTTATGATCAATTGCCATATTTCTGGTCATAGATAAAACGAGTGCTGTTTTACCCATTGATGGCCTGCCTGCTATGATAACTAAATCGGAGCGTTGCCAGCCGGAAGTAACTCTATCCAGTTTTGTATAACCTGAAGGAACACCGCTTAATCCATCTTCACGCTTTGATGCTTCTTCAATCTGACTAAGTGCGTCCTCAATAATAAGGTTAATTTTTGTGGTTTCCTTTTTTATATTCCCTTCAGCAACTTTAAACAATTCCGATTCAGAAAAATCTATTAAATCATTAACATCAATACTGTCATCATAAGCTCTTCCCTGAATTTCTGTCGAAACACGAATCAGTTCACGTTGAATATATTTTTGGGCTATAATTCTTGCGTGATATTCGATATGTGCTGCCGAAGATACTTTACTTGCTAACTGGGTAATATAGAACGGCCCTCCAATCAAATCCAGCTCATCTCTTTTTCTTAATTCTTCGGTTACTGTCAGTATATCAATAGGCTGAAGTTCCTGCGATAAGTCTAAAACTGCTTTAAATATTTTCTGGTGAGCATCTTTATAAAAACTTTCTGCACGAATTATATCCATAACAGCAATAATTGCATCTTTCTCGAGCATTATTGCGCCTAATACAGCTTCTTCAAGATCCAATGCCTGAGGAGGTAATTTACCATAATCAAGTGCTTGATCAACGTTTATTTTTTTCGAAAAGTTTTTTGTATTGCCTGCCATTTTTTATCTCAATTTTAGGAAATCAAAGGTAAGAATACAATCGTCAAATTGAATATTATTATTATTTTTCTGTGCGTTTTTTATCAACGTCAGTTATTAACAATTGTTAATTATTTTTTAAAAAAAAGTAGTCAATTAATGATTGCGGAAATACTTTTTGCGATTCCAAACAAATTTTAGTTTAATAGCATTAAACTTACATACATCAATACACTTTCCGCAAAGTATGCATTCCGAATTAGTTACTAATCCTTTGTTATTCTCAATATAATCTAACATTGGCAATCTTACAAGACAATCCTTCTCACATTTACCACAACGAGTACACTTATCTTTATCAATAACCGGAATTAACCTTGAATAATTCGCTCCTGCAGCACAAAGAGCTCCCATAAAACAAAGATTTTTACATACCCATCTGCGTTCAAGCAGTAACCCAAATATCAAAGCTGCTCCTATATCAATCATCCAAACCTTTTGGTAATGGAAATCAAAATTTGGCTTTAAATACAAAAGGTTAATTTCAAAATTATGAGTAAGGTTTTGCTCTTTATTTAAAAAGTAAAATAAGATTGCTGTCGTAAAAAAAGGAACAATAATCAAAAACCGCACCCATATTTTTGGTTTTTTCCATTTCATTTTTATAATTGAATGTTGGCTTGCGAAATCTGAAGCTGTACCCATAAAACAAAACCAACCGCAACCAATTCTACCAAACAATGGCGAAATAAGAATAAAGATCCCCCAAATAATTACTACCGCAGTAATTACACCCCAATATATAGAATGCCAGATAAATCCAATACCAACTAATTGAAACAAAACTGGTGTTAATAACAAAAAAATTAATCTTGAAATAAAGTTAAAAGAATATAAAGATTTCATTTTGATATATTTATGTTAATATATGATTGGGAGTAAATTTACAAAAGCTAATACAGAGCAATTAAACACATCTACAAGTAAATGTGAAAAATAAGGCAAAACAAGACTTCTGCTTTTTTTATAAATAAAAGACCAAGCCAATCCCATAATAAAAACAGATATTATCAACTCTTTTGTTAACATTGGTTTGGAAAAACTCCCCACATAGCCGGGTGTGAAAGGGTAAACAAGGCTGAAGAAATCAACGCTTTTATACCAAAGCGAATATCTTCGCCTTTTTCAAGCATGTATCCTCTCCAGAACAGTTCTTCAAAAAATGGATTTATTAAAGCAACTAATAACCACGACACAATTAAAAATGTTGTTGTAAATAATTTATATGAGATTAAAAAAATTGGAAGCGGAATTATGCCAACGAGTAAAGCAAGAAGAATTAAATACCAACGAAAATTCCTCATTTTAAAATATTCTTTTATTCTTTTTCCCGATTTTTTCGAATCTCTATACACGATTATGCTAATTCCACTCCAATAAACTATTACAAGCGCAATCCAACTCATTGAGCCTATTAATGAATTAAATATAAGAGATATTAAAAACCCTATTAGGATTAAGATTATTGGTGGTATTAAATACTTAATATATTTTTTCATACTTCTTAATATTTAGGAATTAATACCATTTCCAAATTATCTTTCAACTCAAACTTACGTTCTTCAATTGATGGTGTTCCAAAATGAGATGAAGCATTATTAGAAAATCCATATCCTTCATTTGGAATACCCATCCAGTTAGTGTCAAGCTGATCATTAGAATTCTCATCATGAAAATATCTAATTGTGTAGAATCCTGTAATTAAACTATCAATTTCAACTACAGATTGTTGCTGCGAAATACTGACAACTTTCCCAATATTAATTTCACCATTGGATGAAGTTAGTTGAAGTACAACCTCTCCCTTATTGCTCTTTAAATTTTTAATTTCAATACGAATTAAGTGATAATTGTTTTGTGAAAATAGATAAGCTGAATTTAATAATAGAATTAATGTGGTTAGAATAATAACTTTAGATTTCATAAAAAAGATTTTATAAGTTTTATTTTTTTATCTCTTCAAATCTATTTTATAAAATATTCTATTTCAAAAATTTGTGATAAACGGGAAGAAGATGTGATAAACGGGAAACTATAATTCTAATTATGAGTAATTCTGCTTAATAATTCTTTTGAGATATCCCTTGAAACGGGAACTGGAAAACTAAACTCATCAACAATAAAGTTATATCCTTTTGCATTCCCCGTAACCCTTTTTACTTTATCAAGATTAATAATATATGATTTGTGGCACCTCAATATTCGATCGGAACATCTTAAACAATCTTCTATATTCTTTAATGTATTTCTTAAAATTACTTTTTGGGGATTTGATTGTTCAAGGTAATATACCTGGCAATAATTACCTTCGGCTTTAATGTATATTAAATCTTGTTCCAAAAGATTGACTTTTTCATCTAATCTTATCATTCTAACATTATTATTTCTATAATTTGATTTTGTTAAATTTGCATTTGCTTTTTCTGCTCTTGAATCATATTTTTTATACAATCTTCTTTCAAGCCACAAATTAAAAATAACAGTAGGAATTATACTAATTATAAAGGTTCGATGCACTACTGCAAATAAAAAAGGAAGTAAAGAAGTTCTATTATTAGGATTATCGTATTTAAACGAGAATAATGCATTAAAAACACCAATAGAAACAACTAAAATAATTCCATAAACAATACTCCTTCCAGTATTCCATCTTTCAGAATTAAAGTAACCAGGAAGAATAATTGGTAAAATATAACTATAAAAAAACAAGACTAGGAAGGTAATGATTCCATAAGCAAAAGCCTTTAATATCTGTATATATGAACTTTCACCATCAGGAGAATACTCGAAAGAAATTAGAAACAATGTAATAAAAATTCCAAAAACAATTGAAATTACTAGTTTTTGTTTTGTTGATTCAAAAAACAACATTGGTCTCAGGAACCATGATTTTATATTATCAAATAATTTCATCCTAAATATTTTGCATGAAAATAATGATTTCTTATTAAAAAACATTGGTGATTTGGAGTTTAAACAGAAATTAAAATACATTCAACTTTTATTTATACTTTTATCGAAAATTACATGCTGAATGATCAATTTCCCAAATGCCAAAATAAATATTGGCTTAAATATTACTGAAAAAAGACCTGATGGATTTCATAATATCGAAACCATTTTCTATCCGATTGGCTTATCGGATATTTTAGAAATTAATATTTCTGACGATAAGATTAACTTTGACAATACCGGTTTAACCGTTGAAGATAAAAGGCTGGAAACTAATCTTTGTTACAAAGCTTACCAGATACTAAATAATGATTTTTCAATTGATCCGATAAATATTCATTTACATAAAATAGTCCCATTCGGGGCTGGCTTAGGTGGTGGTTCTTCCGATGCTTCGTTTACATTAAAAGCAATCAATTCGATTATGAATCTTACCTTAGATGATAATACACTTATTGAATATTCAGAAAAGATTGGAAGTGATTGCCCGTTTTTTATAATAAACAAACCATCATTTGCCTCAGAAAAAGGTAATGTATTAAAACCAATAGATCTGAGCTTAAAAGGATATTTTCTGGTAATAGTTTATCCCGGAATTCATGTTAATACTGCTAAAGCCTATTCGAAAATATCTCCTAAGAAGCCTGAAATAAGTCTTTCTGAGTTAATTAAACAACCCGTAGAAAACTGGAAAGAAACAATAAAAAATGATTTTGAAGATTCTGTTTTTAATGATCACCCTGAAATTGAAAAAATAAAATCAAAGCTTTATAACTTAGGTGCAATTTATTCGTCGATGTCCGGTAGCGGATCTGCTGTTTTTGGAATTTTTAACCGTAAAACTGATATAAAAAATAGTTTTAATAAATATTTTACCTGGACAGAAGTATTATAAAAAAACATCCGAAACAAATTGTTCCGGATGCTTAATTCTGGGTTATTTCAATTCTACCATTAAATGTTTTTTCGGCACCTTCTCATTTTCGGTAACATAGATTTTCTTAACTGTTCCGTCAATTGGGAAATAAATTTTATTCTTCATTTTCATTGCCTCAAGAACCATCATTAGATCTCCTTCTTTTACTTTTTGTCCCTCTTCAACATAAACTTTTATAACAGTTCCGGGGATTTGAGATAATATTTTTTTAAGATTCGGTTCTTCCCATTTTTCCCTGTTCTTAAATTTTTCTGTTAAAAGAGTTTTATACTTAACGTCATTAATAACTAAAGTTTTAAAGCGAACTTTAGAGACTTCCTCTTCTTTTATAGCTGAGGCTTTTGTACTTGTTTTTGGTTTTGTTGCCATAGCTTTGTTTTTAAAATGGAGGAATTCCATGTTTTTTAATCGGTTTCCTGTCTACTTTATCTTGCGAAACTTCTATTGCATGCAACAATATTTTTCGTGTTTCCTCGGGTTCAATAACCGAATCAACATAACCTTTTGCAGCAGCAACATAAGGATTAGCAAATTTCTCTTTGTATTCTTTAACTTTTTGCTTACGCATTTTTTCAGGATCTTCGGCGCCCATTATTTCTTTTCTAAAAATAATGTTAGCAGCACCTTCAGGTCCCATAACAGCAATTTCAGCTCCCGGCAATGCAAATACAAAATCGGCATTTAAGTGACGTGAATTCATTGCAATGTATCCACCGCCATATGCTTTACGAAGTATAACAGTAATTTTTGGAACAGTAGCTTCAGAATAAGCATAAAGAATTTTTGCTCCATGACGAATAACTCCTGCATGTTCCTGGTCAACACCCGGAAGATATCCTGGTAAATCAACTAATGTTACAATTGGAATATTGAATGAATCACAATAGCGAATAAATCGTGCGGCTTTATCAGACGAATCAACATCAAGGACTCCCGCCAATACTAAGGGTTGATTACATACAAAACCTACTGTTTGACCACCCATCCTTCCGAATCCGATAACTATATTCGCAGCCCATAATTCCTGGATTTCGAAGAAATCAGAATCGTCAGTAACTGCTCTGACAACATCACGAACATCGTATGGATCTTTTGGATTACCCGGAATAATTTCATCAATTTTATATTGATCAATTTTTGGTTCCTTAGCTTCAAACGAATGTGCTTTTTTACTATTATTCCATGGAATATAAGTTATTAGTTTCTTTACCTGATCAAAGCATTCAATTTCACTTTCTGCATAAAAATGTGCATTACCTGTAATTTCACTATGTACTCTCGCTCCTCCTAAATCTTCCATGGAAATTTCTTCGCCAAGAACAGTTTTTATAACTTCAGGTCCTGTAATAAACATTTTAGAAATCTTATCTACTACAAATACAAAGTCGGTTAAAGCAGGAGAATATACAGCACCACCTGCACATGGGCCAAGAATTACAGAGAGTTGAGGTATAACGCCCGAAGCAATCGTATTACGATAAAAAATCTCACCATACCCGGCTAAAGAGTTAACACCTTCCTGAATACGAGCACCCCCAGAATCATTAATTCCAATAAGTGGAACTCTCAATTTCATGGCATGATCCATGATTTTGGTAATTTTTCTTGCATGCATTAATCCCAAAGATCCGCCGGCAACGGTAAAATCCTGAGCATAAATACATATTGGAGCACCATAAATTGTTCCTGTACCAATAATTACACCATCGCCATGAAGTACTTTGGTAGCCATACCAAAATCACGGGCTTCATGTTCCACGAACATATCATACTCATGGAAAGAATTTTCATCTAATAGTGTAATTATTCTTTCTCGAGCAGTCATTTTCCCCATAGCAACTTGCTTCTCGATGGCCTTTTCGCCACCACCCTGGAGAACTTTTTCTCGTTTCTTTTGAAGTTCAAGAATTTTTCTTTTCAAAGACATAAATTGTTCATTTAGTTAATAATTACTTATGATAATTAAATAATTTCATAAGCAGTTTTTCAAAAAAAGAAGTGCAACATTACAAAATCAATCTTATTTATAAAAATTAAAATGTAACTTATATAGCACATAAGAAACCAATGCATTAGTACCCAGTCCTATAATTTATAAGATAAAACATTTGTTTCATTAGCAAAGGTAGGAAATTTTAGTTTAGACTGACTATTTTATTTTGGAGCCAGGCGATACAAAAATACACCAATTATGGTATAAATAATATTAGGCAACCATACAGCAAATAAAACATTCAAACTACCACTAATAGCAAACATTGCTGTAAATCGCATAAACAATATAAAAGAAAAGCTGAGAGCCAAGCCAAATCCAATATGCATTCCAATTCCTCCGCGAGCTTTTCTGGAAGATAATGAAACACCAATTAATGTTAGTATAAATGTAGAAAATGGATAAGCAAAACGACTGTATTTATCGATTAATAATTCGACAACGTTATCTGCCCCTTGCATATACTGTTTATCTATGTATTCATTTAATTCACGCAAATTCATTGTTTCGGTAAAATTTTGCATTCGCTTAAACTCTTCAGGAAACATGTTTAACGTCGTATCAATTTTAGAGCCAGTTGTAACTTTTTCACTCAAACTATCAATATCTCTAATATAATAATTACGTATGGTCCATTTCGAAATTGTTGAATCCCACTTTACATAATCTGAAATTAATTTCGACTTTAAAACTCCATTTTCAAATTTCTCCATAGAAAATTTATAACCTACGTCGTTGGTAGTATTATAACTTTTCATATAAATAAATAATCCAGGCTCAATTTGTCGGTGAATATCTTTATCCGTATTTCGTATCGGGTTTTTAATATACTTATATTCAAAATCTTTTCGTATTACATTTGCAGGTGGAATAATGTATGCCATTAATACAAATGACAACAGCGCAATTACCATTGCTGATATAAAATATGGATACATCATTCTTCTGAAACTTACACCACTACTTAGAATTGCAATAATTTCAGTATTGTAAGCCATTTTAGAAGTAAAAAATATTACTGCAATAAATGTAAAAAGAGAGCTAAACAAGTTAGCAAAATAGGGAATCCAATTCAGGTAATAATCAAAAACAATTTCGTTAGCAGGAGCTGATTTTTCTAAAAAATCTTCAACTTTTTCGGCGAGATCAAAAACTATAGCAATACTAATAATAATAGTAATTGCAAAGAAATAAGTTCCAAGAAACTTTTTAATTATATATAGGTCAATCTTCTTAAGTCCTAAAAACCTCATAACCTTATCGATAACTTTTGAACCATTTCATTTTTCCAAGCATAAAACGATCCATCTAATATTCTTTGTCTGGCCTCTGTAACAAGCCAAAGATAAAAACTTAAATTATGTAAACTAGCTATTTGTGCTCCTAATATTTCCTTGGAAATGATTAAATGTCTTAAATAAGCTCTTGAGAATTTTGTATCAACAAAAGATGCACCATTTTCTTCAATTTGAGAAAAATCGTTTTTCCATTTAACATTTTTTATATTAATTATTCCATTTCGGGTAAATAACATTCCATTTCGTCCATTACGAGTAGGCATAACACAATCGAACATATCAATACCCCGGGCAATACCTTCAAGAATATTTACAGGAGTACCAACACCCATTAAATAACGGGGTTTGTCTTCTGGTAATATTTCATTTACCACTTCAATCATATCATACATATCCTCAACAGGTTCGCCAACTGACAAACCTCCAATGGCATAGCCATCTCTCTCGTGTGAAGCAATTGTTTTAGCAGATTCAATTCTTAAATCTTTAAAAACACTCCCTTGTACAATTGGGAAAAATGTTTGGCTATGTCCGTGTAATGGTTCAGTTTCATCAAATCTTTTTAATCCACGTTTTAACCAACGATGAGTTAATTCCATTGATTTTTTTGCATAATTGTAATCACACGGATAAGAAGTGCATTCATCAAACGCCATAATAATATCAGCACCAATTATTCTTTGAATATCAACAATATTTTCAGGAGTAAATATATGTTTTGATCCATCTATATGAGACCTAAAATGTGCTCCTTCTTCTTTTAATTTTCTGTTTGCTGCTAATGAAAAAACCTGATAACCTCCACTGTCAGTTAGGATTGGCCGATCCCAACTAATAAATCTATGCAAACCTCCGGCCATTTGCATGGTTTCCATACCGGGTCGTAAATACAAATGGTAAGTGTTTCCTAAAATTATCTGTGCTTTTACATCTTCGATTAGATCTTTCTGATTAACCCCTTTCACACTCCCTACTGTTCCGACAGGCATAAAAATAGGAGTTTGAATTTTTCCATGATCAGTTGTTAACTCCCCTGCTCTCGCCTTTGTTTTTGGGTCTTTTGCAAATATCTCAAATTTCATATAGATCGAATTTCGTGGCAAAGATAGAAAATGTGGATAAATATTTCATTTCTTCGAATCATAATTCTTGTATAACAGAAAAATGTTTAATAAAATTGCCATTTACGATTATTAACTCAAAAAAACACAGTGGAGTATCTTAGTTTTGTTTTAGAAAATCCAATATACATAATTCTTATAGCATTTGGACTTAGCCTTTTAATACAATTATATTTTTATTTGTTTTATTATTCCAGAGTACTTTTCTACAGAAAGAAACAAACCGGAAATCACGAAAAAGAGGCTGTATCTGTTATTATTTGTGCCAGAAATGAAGAAAAAAATCTTGAAAAGTATCTTCCTTCAATTTTAACCCAAGATTACCCGAATTATGAAGTGATTGTTGTTAACGATTGCTCCGAAGATGAATCAGAATTTGTTTTAGAACGTTTACAAAAAAAATATAAACATCTCAGAACAACAACCATTAAGCAAGACGAAAAGTTTTATCACAGCAAAAAACTTGCATTAACTATTGGTATTAAAGCAGCAAAAAACGATTTATTGCTATTAACAGATGCAGACTGCATTGCAGATAGTAATAACTGGATAGAAAAAATGCAGGAAAATTTTACAGATAAAACCGAGATTGTATTAGGTTACGGTGGATACAAAAGAGAAAAGAAACTTATTAATAACTTAATTCGCTTCGACACTTTATTTATTGCCATTCAATATTTGACTTTTGCTTTAGCCCGAAAACCATATATGGGTGTTGGAAGAAACCTTGCATATCGTAAATCCTTATTTTTTAAAAATAAAGGATTTGCCAGTCACAATCATATTGAGTCCGGTGATGATGACCTTTTTATTAACCAGGTTGCAAATAAGAAAAATACCAAAATAGAAATTTCTAAAGAATCTATTACACGTTCAGATGCGGAATCAACTTTTTCAGCATGGTTTAAACAAAAGAAAAGACACACATCTACCGGAAAACTATACCGGTTTGGAACAAAATGGCGTTTATTTTACGAGAATTCAAGTAGAGTTTTCTATTACGTATCATTTGCATTATCACTAATCTGGTTTAATGAATTTTATTTATATATAATCGGTGCTTTTGCATTCAGAATGATTTTACAGTTGACTATATATAAAATTGCTATGAGGCGTTTAAATGAAAGAAATTTATTATTACCTTCACTTCTTTACGATTTTCTTATGCCATATTTAAGTTTTTCGTTTATTTTAGTAAATTATTTCACAACAAAAAATAATAAATGG
Source organism: Bacteroidales bacterium (assembly GCA_021108325.1). GTDB lineage: Bacteria > Bacteroidota > Bacteroidia > Bacteroidales > UBA12077 > UBA12077. Next base: position 35,839 of record JAIORB010000110.1, read on the forward strand.
AAGTAAATCCTAATTTATCAGAAAAGGCCAGACATGACTATAAACTTGTTAAACTTGCGATTGCAGGTGATGAGAAAGCTTATGCCGAACTTTTAGATAGATATAAAGATGCCATTTATTATATGCTCCTTAAAATGGTTAACAATAGAAGCGATGCAGAAGATTTAACCATTGAGGCTTTTGGTAAAGCTTTTAAAAATATTACTCAATATACTCCAAATTATGCTTTTAGCACCTGGCTTTTTAAAATAGCCACAAATAATTGTATTGATTTTATTAGAAAGAAAAAAGCAAATCTTATTTCATTGGATCAAACATCAGAAGATCAGGACAGTATTGGCACACCACTGCAAGCTGATACTCCCGATCCGGAAGAAGATATGATAAAAAGTCAACGTATGGCTTTAACTCGCAGCATTGTTGAAAAATTAAAACCACGATATAAAACGTTAGTTGAGTTAAGGTATTTTAAGGAATATTCTTACGATGAAATTGCAAACGAACTTAACCTACCTATTGGAACTGTTAAAGCTCAACTTTTTAGAGCCCGCGAGCTACTTTTCAACATACTGAAAAATAACAATCCAAACATAAAATAAAGCCTGCTTATATGGATATAATACAAAAATACTTTCCCGATTTAACGGAAGAGCAAAACAGGCAATTTCTCCTATTACAAAGTTTATATGAAGAATGGAATAATAAAATAAATGTTATCTCACGAAAAGATATTGATCAGCTTTACGAACGACATGTTTTACATTCATTAGCTATTGCAAAAATCATCCGGTTTAAAAACAAAACAAGTATTTTAGATGTAGGTACAGGTGGAGGTTTCCCAGGAATACCTTTAGCAATTTTATTTCCCGAATGTAGTTTTCATTTAGTTGATTCCATTGAAAAAAAAATAAATGTTGTACAGGAAATTTCCCTTGCTTTAAATCTTAGAAATATAACACCAGAACAAATAAGAGCTGAGAAAATAAAAACCCAATACGACTTTATTGTAAGCAGAGCAGTAACAGCTTTTCCTGCATTTTACAACTGGGTAAGAACAAAAGTAAAACATGAATCGAAAAATGAATTAAAAAATGGAATTTTATATTTAAAAGGTGGCGATCTCAACGAGGAATTAAAGGATTTCAAATCCAGAATAAAAACATTCGAAATCTCTAAATTCTATTCAGAATCTTTTTTCGAAACAAAAAAAATAATCTATCTGCCAATTTAATTTGATATTTATTTTTAAAATCTTTTTGCAGGAAAGAAAAAAACATTACTTTTGCAGTTCTAAAATAAAAATAAACCATTGTAAAAATATTTTGAGATGAAAAGAACATTTCAACCTTCGAACACAAAGAGAAAAAATAAGCACGGATTCAGAGAGAGAATGTCATCTGTGAACGGAAGAAAAGTACTTGCTCAACGTAGAGCTAAGGGTAGAAGCAAATTAACTGTTTCTGACGAATATAATTCAAAGAAATAATTTAATAACTCTTTATATATTTAAAAGTAAGGGATAAATAATTTTGTTCCTTACTTTTTTTTATTTTATCCCTTATCCAACTCCAGACTGATCTTCGTAAACAATACATCCTTTTCATTGTTTGATTTCCTATAATGAATTAAAATTCTTTTATTTTTACATCATAAAATTTTAAGGTTTTGATACAAGAAATATTTTCATCGGGACAATTAACTGATTTACAAAAAAAAATCACTAATAAAATAATCCGGCAGGAAAGATTAACCTCCGAAGAAGGAATTGAATTATTCAACTTCGATATAGGAATCCTTGGGATTATAGCATCCTATCTTAACAAAAATAAAAATCAGGATAAAGTATTTTTCAACAAAAATTTTCATATCGAACCAACTAATATATGTGTTTACGATTGCGTGTTTTGTTCTTACCATAGAAAGATTAACCAGGAAGGCAGTTGGGAATATTCCATGAACGACATATTGAAAAAAGCTGAATCATATAAGAATTCTGATATTACAGAAGTCCATATCGTTGGAGGTGTTCATCCAAACAGGGATTTACATTATTATGGCGAGATGATTCAGAAAATAAAAGAAATCTTACCAAACATTCACGTGAAAGCTTTTACAGCCGTTGAATTAGATTTTATGATAAAAAAGGCTCACATGAATCTTGAAGAAGGACTTCTTAAATTAAAAGAATATGGTTTAGATAGTATTCCGGGCGGAGGTGCTGAGATTTTTGAACCGGAAATAAGAAAGCAGGTTTGTCATGAAAAATCAACAGCAGAACAATGGCTTACAATACATGAAACTGCTCATAAAATTGGATTACCATCAAATGCAACAATTCTTTATGGGCATTTAGAAAATAATCAACACAGAATTGAACATCTCGATAAATTAAGAGACTTACAAGATCGAACAAATGGATTCAATACATTTATTCCTTTAAAATTTAAAAAAGCAAATAATCCATTGTCTTATGTTGGGGAAGTTAATATACTTGAAGATTTAAAAATGTTTGCTATTTCAAGAATTTATCTCGACAATTTCGATCATATAAAAGCATACTGGCCAATGCTCGGCAAAGATGTATCTCAAATTTCCTTATCGTTTGGTGTTGACGACATTGATGGCACAATAGATGATTCTACAAAAATATATTCAATGGCCGGAGCAAAAGATCAAAAACCAACCATAACTACCAAAGAGTTAATTGAATTGATTAAAACTGCAGGGAAAAAGCCGGTTGAAAGAGACACTGTATATAATACCATTCGGGAATATTAAAAGAATCATTTTACAAACAATTAATTTTAGTTTGTGCTTACATAATTTTATATTTGTCTCACCGTTAACTATATTGATGATTTAAAAGCATACGCGATAATGACCCTATTTAAATTCCTGACCAGTAAAACATTTGTAAAACATTTGCTATATGCTATTGGAGTTGTAACAGCAATGTTGATTCTAACTTTTTTAATTCTGAAAGTTTATACTCATCACGGACAGGCTTTATCTGTTCCTGATTTTACCGGTTTAACTTTAGAAGAAGTGCATAGAAAAGCAAAAAAGAATAAATTACGTATTGAAGTTTCTGATTCTGTTTTTAACAATAACCGACCTAAAGGTACTGTAATAGAACAAAATCCAATCGCAGGGTTTAATGTAAAAAAGAATCGACGAATATTTATAGTGCTTAATGCTTTTAATCCTGAAAAAGTTAAAATGCCAAACATTGTTGGCGTTTCGCATCGTCAGGCCGAAGCTGTACTTAAAAATGCAGGACTCGAAATTGGAAGATTAATTCACGTACCGGATATTGCTGTTAATAATGTTTTAAAACAAAAATATAATAGCGAAGAAATTGAAGAAGGAAAAATGGTACCTAAAGGATCAAAAATTGATCTTGTTCTGGGTATGGGACTTAGTAATCAGAAAACGCAAGTTCCAAATCTTGATCATTATACCTTAGAAAGAGCTAAAAACAGAATTCTAAGATCAGCTCTCAACACCGGAGCCATAATATATGATGAGTCAATTGAAGATGGTATAGACTCAACTGAAGCTAAAGTATGGAGACAGTATCCGTCATTCAAAGAGAGTAAGATGATTAGATTAGGCTCTACTATAGATTTATGGCTAAGCGTTGACTCCGCAATCCTTTATCCGGAATTAAATATGGATATAATGGACACAGTAATTATTAATGAATAACAGGATATTCTTGAAAAACTTAATACTTTATATAGCTACAATATTTTTGATTTCAGGATCAATTTCCTTAAAGGCTCAAGAATCTTTAACCGGATTACAGGTAAATCCGAAGATTAAACAATTATATCTAAATAAATCCAAAAATAAAGCAACACAGGAAAAGTCACCCGTTGAGCTGCCCTTCATCGATGATTTTGCAAAATCAATAGGTTATGCCGATAGTTCACTATGGCAAGACGAGTATGTTTTCATTAATCAAACTTATGCATATAATCCATTAAGTATTGGAGTTGCTACACTAGATGCTATTGATGGTACCGGAGCAATCCATTCAAATGCAAACAGTTTTGCTTTTGGAGCAGATACACTCACATCAAAACCTATTAACCTTAATTACCCGGGCGATAATACAATATTTTTAAGCTTCTATTACCAACCTGGTGGATTAGGTGATACACCTGATACAAAAGATACTTTATTACTCGAGTTCTATTCTATAGATTCTGTATGGAATAAAATGTGGCATGTTATATTTAACGAAAATGATTCTGTTTTAACTGAAAAACATACATATGGAGATACTACGATAAAAACTATTAACGGTGATACATTAACAGATTTGAAACAATCGTTTCAACAAGTTATTATCCCGGTTAATGAAAATAAGTATCTTAATAACAGTTTCCAATTCAGGTTCAGAAATTATGCCAGTTTATCAGGCAACGATGATATTGAAAGTAAAACGAGTAACTCTGATCATTGGAACTTAGATTTTGTAATTCTAGATAAAGACCGCAACATAAATGATACCATTATAGAAGATGTGGCTTTTTCTGAACCCATTGGCTCCCTTTTAAAAACTTATGAAGCTCTTCCATGGACACATTTTTCAAAAGCAAATGCCCACGAAATGGAGGATTCTATATCTATTACTTATAGAAATTTATTTAACGATTCTCTGAATTGTGAAAGAGAATTTGAAATTGAGGATATTAAAGGAGCAACAGGAACATATTATTTTTCAGGAGGTACTTGGCCTAATATCCCTCCTTTTTCATACGAAACTTATAAACGACCGATTGATTATATATTCCCTTATGATCCTTCAACTGACTCGGCACTTTTTGAAATAAGGAGTTATCTGGTTACAGAAACACCACCTGAACTTTCTCCATATCGTTGGAACGACACAACTCGTTTTATGCAAAAATTCTATAATTATTACGCATACGATGATGGCTCTGCAGAAAATGGTTATGGAATTATTGGCGAAGGAACAGAAAGGGCAATGGTTGCTATGCGTTATAATACATATAAAAAAGATACTTTAAGAGGAGTACAAATCTTTTTTAATCAAACCTTAAATGATGTAAATCAATATACATTCAAGATTCATGTTTGGAGTGAAACAGATGGCAAACCCGGAAATATTATTTATACTCAAGAAGGACTAAAACCACAAAACGAAGATGAACTAAATAAGTTTACTACTTATGTTCTGGATTCGGTTCTAATTCTTGAAAACTCATTTTTTATTGGCTGGCAGAAAGAATTAAACACCCCAGAAATGCTTAATGTAGGATTTGATGTAAACAGGATAAACAACGAGAAACTATATTATAATTTTTCAGGTAATTGGGTGCGGTCACAATTTGAGGGCACAATTATGATCAGACCAATGTTTGGGCATGAAATAAATGTTTCTACAGGAATAATATCACCACCAAAAAATCAATCCTTAGAATATACAATTTATCCAAATCCGGCAAGTGATATCCTGAATATTAATATTAATGATCAATTTATCGAAAATTACAGGTATACAATTTTCGATATCCATGGCAGAGTTTTTAAAGATGAAACAAGTCAACAATCTCCAATAGATATTTCCAGCTTAAACACAGGCGTTTATTTTATCCGAATAGCAAATTCTAAAGGTTCAAATACTACCAAAAAATTCATGATAGTTCGCTAATTTTAAAAGAATGAAAGAAGAAGATTTTATTGAAAACGAAGAGCAAGAGTTATTCGAACATTACAGAATTGAGGTTGACCCGGGCCAAAAACCTTTAAGAATTGACAAATTTCTTGTTAACAGAATTGAGAATGCATCAAGAAGCAAAATTCAAAGCGCAGCAGATGCTGAAAATATATTAGTTAACCAAAAACCTGTTAAATCGAATTACAAAGTAAAGTCCAATGATATTATTTCAATTGTAATGGCCTACCCACCACGCGAAATTGAATTAATACCGGAAAATATACCTCTCAATATTGTTTATGAAGATGACCAGTTAGTTATTGTCAATAAAGAACCTGGGATGGTGGTGCATCCATCATACGGCCATTATTCAGGGACCTTGGTTAATGCTATGATGTATCATCTTAAAGATCTTCCATTATATAATACAGGCGATAAGCGCCCGGGGCTTGTTCATCGAATTGATAAAAATACCTCAGGGCTTTTGGTTCTTGCAAAAACAGAACAAGCATTAAATAAACTTGCCAAACAATTTTTCGATAAAACTACCGAACGAAGATATTATGCACTTGTTTGGGGAACATTCAAGGAAAAAGAGGGAACAATCACAGGACATATTGGTAGAAACATTAAAAACAGGAAAGTAATGCATGTATTCCCGGATGGATCGCAGGGTAAACACGCAGTAACACATTATAAAGTATTAGAAGAACTTGGATATATTACTCTTATCGAATGTAAACTAGAAACAGGTCGAACACATCAAATACGGGTTCATTTTCAATACATTGGGCATCCCCTGTTTAACGATTTCGAATACGGGGGCGATCAAATTTTAAAAGGAACCACTTTTACTAAATACAAGCAATTTGTTCAAAACTGTTTTAATATTTTGCCTCGGCAAGCACTACATGCAAAAACATTAGGGTTTACGCATCCATCAACAGGTGAGTATATGCGCTTTGAATCTGAACTTCCGGATGACATGACACAAGTTATAGAAAAATGGAAAAGGTATTTATCTGGTAGAGAGTCAAATGAATAATTTTTTTTGAATTTCTTTATTCCAACATAGTATAATTTTGTATTTCTAAAGGGAACTCGAAGGGCTCTATGCGAATTAGAATTTTAAGAATACCGCATCAGTTATCTTAAAACTCCGAACGATTTATGCTTCGCAACTTTCGAGTAGATTAGCTACAGCGTTATATTGCGAATAGCTTTTGCCCAACTGCATAATATGTCATATATTTGTTGTAGCTATAATTAAAAATAACAACTATGAAATATATACTTAAAATCAGTTTGGCAATAGCATTATTGGCTTCACAGGGTTGTGGTAAAGAGGCGGAACGTATTGAAAAATGGGTTGACCTAAGCGAGTGGAAGGAAGTGATCTATCATTATCCTGCCAACGGACAGGGACGCGGGACATGGAAGTTGAGCAACAATAACCAGTGGGCCACACAAAAGATTAACGGAGATCCAACGATCCTGGTAAGTGATATTGATGTTACAGGTACCACAGTAGAAGGGTCGTGGCTTATGAAAGGACAAGGTGATGACGATCTTGTGGGTTTTGTTTTCGGTTATCAGGATCCCGGACATTTCTACCTGCTTGATTGGAAAAAGGCGACACAGGATGACAGAGCATGTGGCCTGGCAAAACAGGGAATAAGCATTAAAGCTGTAACTGCAGATTATTCAGGCCCGGAGTCAGGTATACTGAAAGCTTCACAGCCATTCGATGGTAAAGATCTCTGGAATACAGAAGGTACTGAAGGAAAGGTTACTCTTCTTTATCATGAAGATACTGAAGGATGGATGTTCGAAAAGGAATACGGATTCATCCTGAAATTCGATTCCGGTTCATTTACCGTAACAATAAAAGATGGAGAGAAAACAATTTTCAGCAAAACGCTTAAAGATAACACATATAAAAACGGCAAATTCGGTTTTTACAATTTTTCTCAGGCTCCGGTTATCTATAAAGGGTTCAAAACGATCACGGAGATCTCCCCAAAACCGTTTCTCTGGTGGATCGTTATCGCAACAATTGTCTTACTGCTAATGGCATATGTAGTATTCAAAAAGACGAGAAAGTAAATAGTTTTATTTTTTATGACTATCGGATTGATTTACTGTAATTTAAAAGAAGGCGCTAAGCACCTAGTTTTCAAAGATAATAACAATTTATGAAATATGGATTAGGTATATAATCCGATAGTCATATTATTTTCTATTTCATCTATAAGATTACCATAAATATTCAAATCTAAAGAGAACCTTAACCCGTTTTTCTATTTTATTATTCCTCTACAATACGTTAAAATAAATACAGTTCATTAACTCACATATTAAATTAATATGAGTTAAAGGTTCATTAATCATTGAAAAAACCACATTCGTCATAACGTTTAAACAAATTAAAATTACTTCCGTAACCAATGATAGAAACACTATTCTATAACGTTATTTATAACTATATAATAAGATGACAGAGCGAAATTTAAGAAAACTGGAAGATGAAGTTTGGAAAGAAATTCCTTTCGCAGATAAAAAGTACGAAGTAAGTGATTATGGCCGGGTAAGAAGTTATTGTTATGATAAAACAAATGGAAAAATCCTTAAACCAGGTTTAACTAAAGGATTTCATACGGTAACTTTTAAGACCAATGATAAAAAGAAAACTTTCCTTGTTCATAAGTTAGTTGCAATAGTTTTTGTTCCAAAAGAAAACGAAAATAAAACTATTGTAACACATATTGACTGGAATAAACGAAATAATCATTATAAAAACCTGAGATGGCTTACAAAAGAAGAGGCTTATGCCAGAATAATGCCTCGATTACAAGAAATCAATAAAATAAAAAATAAAGGCATTGTACGAAATTCAAAATTAAAGCCCGAAGATGTTAAGGTATTAAAAGGGATGCTTGAAAAAGGTATAAAACAAAACGTTATTGCCAGGTTATTTTCAATAAGTGAAATGCAAGTTACCAGAATTAAGAGAGGGGAAAATTGGAGTAAAATCAAAGCTACTGTCGAGGAGTAGAAACACAAGTTTAATTTATAACGCTACATCACCCGATGTAGCGTTTTTATTTTATAAATACCTTAAATATTTCATTTCAATCTATTACATTATCACTATAAATCTTATTTTTGATAAATAATAAACTTGATTTATCAGTATGAAAAAAAATATAGCTGTAGTTGCAGGAGGTAATTCTTCCGAATATGTAATTTCAATTAACAGTGCAAACCAAATTGCTAAAGTTCTTGATAAAGAAAAATATAAGGTATATACAGTTAATGTTAAAGGAACCGAATGGATCGTTAAAAGCGAAGAGTTTTGCGATGTGATTGTTAATAAAGACGATTTTAGCTTTTCCTTAAATAATCAAAAAACAACGTTCGATTGCGCTTTAATTTTAATTCACGGTACTCCCGGCGAAGATGGTAAATTACAAGGATACTTCGATACGCTAAATATACCATATACGTCGGCAAATACACTAGCTTCTGCAATTACATTCAATAAAGTTTTCAGCAAAAACTATTTAAAAGCTTTTGATATTTCTTTGGCAAAGTTCGTTTCAATAAGAAAAGGTGATATTATTGATGCTAATCAGATAATTAACATCACAGGACTTCCATGTTTTGTTAAACCTAATTGTGGAGGCTCAAGTTTTGGAATAAGCAAAGTTAAAGAAAAAGAAAAACTTCTTAATGCTATTGAAGAAGCGTTTAAAGAAGATCATGAAGTAATAATTGAAGAATTTCTTGAAGGCAGGGAACTAACCTGTGGACTTGTAAAAACAAAAAAGGATACATTTATATTCCCTCCTACCGAGATTGTAAGTAAAAATGAATTCTTCGATTACGAGGCCAAATATACCGAAGGTATGGCAGATGAAATTACACCAGCTCCTATTTCAGAAAAACTCACAAAAGAAGTTCAGAATCTTTCATCACAGATATATGATATTTTTCAGTTAAGCGGAATTGTTCGTGTTGATTACATCTATTCTAAAAACAAACTCTATTTTATGGAAGTAAATACTGTTCCCGGAATGAGTGCCGCCAGTCTTGTTCCTAAACAAATAGAAGCTGCCGGAATGAATTTAAAAGATGTTTTTACATTAATTATTGAAGATGCTTTACAAAATAAATAAGTGGAATCACCATCACTTGTACCTTTTATAACTTCAGCAATATATAAACACACAGCCGGATTCATAATATACCCAAATTGATGACATGCAAAATGAAAAGCATGAAAAAAAATCATGCGATTCGAAAATAAAGCACTTAGTTAAACAACTTTTCTAAATATTATTATCTTCGTGCCTCATAATATAAACTTTACTGTAAAATATTCTTTTATGCGCACTATAATTTTATTTTTTGCCGTTTTACCATTTTTAGGTTACTCACAAAATGATTCAATTGAAATTTTATTAAAATCAGACAGTATAATCTATACAAACTGGCTAGAATTAAATAGTAATTCTTTTTTTAAAGGTCCTTTTATAATAATACATTATGAAAATGGCCCAAAAATAAACATCAATGACATCAACTATTATAAAGGTTTTGATAATAATGGGAATTATAAAGAATGTAAGGTAATTGATCTTGAGTTTCAAAAGAAGTATCATTTTACAGAAAGGATTTTCAAAGTAGAACAAACATCAAACCTGGAAATATTCTATGATAAAATTACTTTTGGGAAATGGAATGCTTCAACGAGTTATAACTATTTAAAATATAAAATTAATGACAATAAAATAAGTAAAGTCAATTATAAAAATTTAAAGGCTGATTTATTTAAAAGCCAAACTTCTATGCAATATTTAAAAAAAAGCAATAAATATAGAATCAGTCAATTTATACTTACAGGATTAGGTTCTTTATTGGCTGCAAAAGTTATCCTTGACATTCACGATTCAGCTTTTTATGCAAAAAAAAATAATCAAAATAATTTGACATATATAACAGCAGGTATCTTGATTGTTTCTCCAATTGTTTTAGAAATTCCTAAAAGAAAAAATTATATAAAGGCATTAAAAAATTATTAACAAACTGAATTTATTAATATTATAAAAGCTGATCCTAATGGACCAGCTTTTATATTCTAACAACATGAAATATTTTTTGCTATTTCTTTTTTTCTTCTTTTTTCTTTTCTTCAACAGCCTTTTTTTCGCAAGCACTAGGACATTTTTTTGATTTTTCTTGTGAACACTTTTCTGTTTTTTCTTGTGAACATTTTTCTGTTTTAGCTTTTTCAGTTTTCTTTTCTGGTTCCTGAGCATTAGCTGTTGCTAAAGAGATAACAGCAATAAATGCTATGCTTGAAAATAATACTAGAAATTTTTTCATAACTATTTTAATTTTCGTTTATAAAATACTAAAACAAATGTAACAAGAGAAAGCACTCGGTTGGGTTATAGCGAGGTTAATTCATGTTAACACGATGTTAAAATCGTGCAAATCATTCATTTTCTGGCTACATTTGTATCAATGAAAAATCGGAGATTACAAATTGGCTTAATCACACTTACTTTTCTAAGCCTGGTAGCATTAGTTGCAATACAGATATCTTGGATTATTAAAGCTGCTAACATGCAGGAAAAACAGTTTAGCAATAGTGTAAATCTTGCTATGAGGTATATTGTTGAAGAAATGGCTGATGACGAATCCATTTGCACAGAGGTAGTTAGCTGTATTGGCAAAGGAGGCTTAACATCATGTTATGAAAGCTTGTATAATAATGTTGAATGGGCCAAGGTTGATTCAATTGTAAAGTGGGCTCTCAATTATTATCATATAAATACTGATTATGAGTTTGACATTGTTGATACCCGAAAAGATGCTGATTATAATGTTTGTAAAAAGACCTACTTTTCAGATAATCTCGAAAGTGTTCTTCTTCAAAATGCCATTGAGTTAAAAATTCGATTCCCTAAAAAAAGAGAGTTTATTGCAGCACAAATTAGCCTAATGTTTATTAGCTCAATCTTGTTAATTATTCTTATTAGTATATCATTTGTAATTATTCTGAAATATTATAACAGGGAAAAAGCTCTTTACATGGGGACCCGTGATTTTATTAATAATATTACACACGAATTTAAAACTCCTATCACAAATATTGCTTTAGCAAATAGCATGATTTCCAAAAGCAAAAAAATTGAACAAGATGAGAAATTAAGTCAATATTCTGATATTATTAAGGCTGAACACCAAAAACTTAAAAACAGGGTTGAAGGCTTATTGGATGTTGCCCGAATTGAAAACGGGAATAGTGATTACTGCGAAACTATTGATATTTGTAAGCTTATAAAATATACTGTTGATTCTTACCAAGTTCAACTTCAGGAATTAAATGGTGAAATAAAATATGAAAAAACATCAAAAAAATGTACAGTACATGCTGATAAAGAGCAATTTCAATTTGCTATTTCAAATTTAATCGACAATGCTATTAAGTATTGTGAAAAAGAACCTTTAATTATTATAAGAACGTATGATAAAGGCGATAATATTATAATTGAAATTGAAGATAATGGCATAGGTATAAAACAGGAGCATATTGAACAAATATTTGAAAAATATTATCGGGTATCTACTGGTAACTTACATAATGTTAAAGGCTTTGGAATCGGTTTATCAACAGTTAAAGCAATAATTGATTCGATGAATGGAGAAATAAACGTTCAAAGCAAACCGGGAAGAGGCACCAAGTTTATTATTAAATTACCTTATTGTACAGAATCATAAATATGAAGACCAACAAATCAAAAATATTACTTGTTGAAGATGATACAAATTTAGGATTCCTTTTGCTTGAATTTTTAGAAGCAAACGGGTTTGATGTAAAATTATACCGCGATGGTATTTCTGCTTTGAAAGGATTTAGTTCTTCGATTTTTAATTTTTGCATTCTTGATGTTATGATGCCTTTAATGGATGGTTTTACATTAGCAGAAAAAATCAGGGAGAAAAATAAAAAAGTTCCTGTTATTTTCCTTACAGCTCGTGCTATGAAAGAAGATAAGTTAAAAGGGTTTCGCATAGGTATTGATGATTATGTTACTAAACCTTTTGATGAGGATGAACTATTATTTCGTATACAATCGATATTAAGAAGAGTAAATCCACAACAATCAAATAAAGAAAAACTGGTTTACAAGTTAGGAAAAATCAGTTTTCATGTTCAAAACCAGGAGCTTAAAATTGGGAATAAATCCAAAAGATTAACATCAAAGGAAAGTAAGATTTTAACCATTCTGGCTAAATCAAAAAATAATATTGTTAGTCGTGATGATATAATGACGGAAGTTTGGGGAGAAACCGATTATTTTATCGGTCGTAGCCTTGATGTATTTATTTCGAAACTTCGCAGGCACTTACAAGCAGAACCCAAAATAAAAATCGAAACAATACCAACCATTGGGATTATTCTTAGTATTGAAAAATAAGGCAACTGTAAATTTATTTAAGAAACAATTTTATAAACTTAACAAAAAAATTCCTGATCCAAAAATGTATTTGTAAAATACATAACCATTGATCTAAATATCTATAAGAAAAGAAATAATATGAGTTATTTGATATTACATTAAACCTTTTAATAAAAATTACATCAATAATATTAAATAAAAAATTGAATTGAAATTTTATTAAAAAAACTACCTTTGTTGATTCTTTAAAAGCAACATTCAAATTATTATCGTATGAAAAAATATCTTGTTATTTATTTTATTATATTCATAAGCTTGAATACATTTAGTCAAGAACATACCATTTACATTGACGCGTATGCGGTAAGTTCAAATATCACATCGTTTACTATTACTAAATCAAATTATAGTAAAGAAAAAGAAATTAAGGGAAACCCATATTATAATAAAGAATGGATGTTTGGTGAATTAAAAATAAAAAATAATTCATCTTATTCAGGGCTTTTTAAATATAACATTCATCAGCAACAAATGGAGATGATCCATAAAAAAGACACTTTTATAATATCAAAACCATTGTATGTAGAATATGTTAAGTTTTCGAATAAAACTTTTATATACTCTTTAATTATTAGTACAGGTAAAGGGGCTGAAAAAATATCTGGTAGTTACTTTAGAGCACATAATAATTTAGAAGATAATTATGTTTTATTATCAAAATTTAGATCTGACATTAAAGTTAATGATTACGGAACAAGGTATGCAGGAAGCATTGGCGATGGAAGTAAAAGATATACTACTAATAAATCATTTTATGTTAAACTATTTAATGGCCCGGCGCAAAAAGTAAACCTTTCTACAAATGGAATTGCTAAATTATTCTCGGATAAAAAAATTGTAAAAAAATATATAAAAAAGAACAAATTAAACATGAATAATGCTAAAGATGTAGTTTTGTTATTTGATCATTTCAATAAATTAAATTTATAAAATTGATTGAAAGTTACTTGAGTTTTTTGAGAATTAAATTATACACTTATGAAAAAAGTTTTATTACCTATTTTAATAATATTAATCCCAGTAATTTCTTTTTCACAGAAATCATTAATTAAGGATATTAATCTGGATATTAACAATGATGATGTAATAGTTAATTACAATTTAACTAACAAACAAAATTTTACTCACTTTGTAGATTTTGTATTAATCGATAAATATAGAAACGTATATATCCCTGAAAATACTGTCGGTAGTATTGGTACCAATATTAAAAGTGGTAAAAACTCTTTATCATTTAATATGTTAAATCAGGATTTTCCATTAGATCGAAAACTTAGTCCACGTATTATTTTAGACCATAACTACAAAAACGGGTCAAAAGCGGCTCTTTTATCCGTATTAATGCCAGGGTTAGGTGATTATTTTGTAGAGAATCCTAAGAAAATGGTAATTAAGCCATATTATAGAACCATTGCTATTGGAGGTTTTATTGCACTTGCAATTATTGCAGATAGCAAAAAATCTGATGTAGTATATTATGAAGAAACTAAATGGGTTCCGGAAACTTGGCGCAACCCAGGATATTGGACCACAGAAACTGCTGAAAAAAGCAACCCTAATAATTACTGGTTGTTTAGAAACGATAAAGAAATATTTTTGGGTGTTGCAGCCAGCTTATGGGTTTTCGATATTTTCTGGGTACTTACAAAAGGACAGCAAAACCAAAATATAAAAAAAGCTTTAAGTAACAAAAATTATAAATTGGAGTTATCTGGCACAGGATTTTCTTATAAAATAAATCTAAATTAAGAGATAATAAAAAAGATGCTGTTTCAAAAGAAGAAACAGCATCTTTTTTATTTGTGCAAGTAGTTGATTCGAAAAACAAATTAAAAAAATACTGGCACAGAAAAGATTCTACGCCAGTCTTTTTTTAATCTTTATTTTTGATAGATTTCTATTTCAAAGTTTCAAAAGTAAATTTACCTTCACGATACTCTTCAATTGGAGCACAAGTACACATTAAGTTTCTATCGCCATAACCATCGTTAATTCGGCTAACTGCCGGCCAGAATTTATTTTCACGAATCCAATCCAATGGGAATGCAGCCTGCTCTCTTTCATAAGGTCTGTCCCAATTGTTTGCAACAACCACTTCTTGAGTATGTGGAGCATTTCTTAAAACATTATTTTCTGCATCAGCTTTTACATCAATAATTTCCTTGTAAATTGAAATCATTGATTCAACAAAGCGGTCAAGCTCTTGCAATGATTCACTTTCTGTTGGTTCAACCATTAAAGTTCCATGTACAGGAAATGATAGTGTTGGGGCATGGAAACCATAATCCATTAATCGCTTAGCAATATCTGCTTCTGTAATATTAGCCATTGGTTTAAAGTTACGACACTCAACAATCATTTCGTGAGCTACAAAACCGGTTTCTCCTGTATAAAGAATATCATAATATCCCTTTAATGAAGCTGCCAGATAATTAGCATTAAGAATAGCTATTTTACTTACACTGGTTAAACCTTCGCCACCCGTCATTTTTATAAATGCATGTGAAATTGTTAATGCACTGGCGCTTCCCCATGGAGCACCAGCAACAGCTTTAATAGCTTTTTCGCCACCGGTTTTTACAACAGGATTAGAAGGTAAATAAGGAACTAAATGTTTAGCAACGCCAATTGGCCCAACTCCTGGTCCACCACCTCCGTGAGGTATAGCAAATGTTTTGTGTAAGTTCAGGTGACAAACATCAGCACCAATGCTTGCAGGATTTGTTAATCCAAGTTGTGCGTTCATGTTTGCGCCATCCATATAAACTAATCCCCCATTTTGGTGAACAATTTCGTTCATCTCTCTGATTTTGCTTTCGAAAACACCATGAGTAGATGGATATGTAACCATCCAAGCCGCAAGCTTATCCTTATGTTCTTCAGCCTTTTTTCTTAAATCTTCGATGTCAATATTTCCGTTTTCGTCACAATCAACAACTATTACTTTCATTCCTGCCATTACAGCACTTGCAGGATTTGTTCCGTGAGCAGAAGAAGGAATAAGTGCTACATTTCTGTGTCCTTGTCCGTGTTCAATATGGTATTGACGAATAACCATTAATCCTGTATATTCACCAGCAGCTCCTGAATTTGGTTGGAACGAGATAGCATCAAAACCAGTAATAACTTTTAAGTCATCTTCTAATTCCTTAAATAACTGATGATAACCTTCTGCTTGATTAGCAGGAACAAATGGATGTATTCCACCGAATTCAGGCCAGCTCATTGCAAACATTTCTGTTGCTGCATTAAGTTTCATTGTGCAAGAACCTAAAGAAATCATTGAATGAGTTAATGAGAAATCTTTTCTTTCCAGTTTCTTGATATATCGCATCATTTCAGTTTCTGAACGATAACGATTAAAAGTATCAATTGTCAGGTATTCGCTGGTACGTTTATATTTATTGTCAAAAGCTATTTGACCAGAAACCTGAGTTATTTTATCAGTCTGCTTACCTGATGCAATAGCAAATATTTCAATAACATTATTTACATCCTCAATTAAAGTTGTTTCATCAGTACTAATTCCTATTGTGCTATCATCAATAAAATTGAAATTGATTTCTCTTTCAAGAGCTAGTTTTTTAATATCTACTGATTTTACATTACCTAAATTTATCTTTAAAGTATCGAAGAAATTCTTATTTTCTTGCTCATAACCTAGTACCTGTAACTTTTCACTAATTGTAACAGCCATACTGTGAATATGCGATGCGATGCGCTTCAAACCTTCTGCTCCGTGATAAACTGCATACATACCAGCCATTGTGGCTAATAAAGCCTGAGCAGTACAAATGTTTGAAGTAGCACGTTCGCGCTTAATGTGTTGCTCACGGGTTTGTAAAGCCATACGTAAAGCAAGCTTATCCTGAGAATCTTTGGAAATACCAATGATACGACCG
This sequence comes from Bacteroidales bacterium, assembly GCA_021108325.1. Lineage (GTDB taxonomy): Bacteria > Bacteroidota > Bacteroidia > Bacteroidales > UBA12077 > UBA12077. Next base: position 52,962 of record JAIORB010000110.1, read on the forward strand.
GGAATACTTCTTTTATACTTTTCTGATATTGCGAAATAACCTGCATGTGGACCTCCATAACCCATTGGAATACCAAATCGTTGAGTTGAACCAACAACAACATCGGCACCCCATTCACCCGGAGGAGTTAATAGAACTAAACTCATAATATCGGCAGCAACTGTAACGGCAGTTTCATTCTTATGTGCCTTTTCGACAAAACCTTTGTAATCTTCAATTTTACCATCAGCTGTAGGATACTGAACTATAGCACCAAATATTTTATCGTTTAATTCAAGGTTTTTGTAATCACCCTTTACTATTTCAATACCTAAAGGAATTGCTCTTGTTTCAATTACATCAATAGTTTGTGGAAATACATTATCATCAATAAAGAAAATATTTGCGCCTGCTTTAGCCTGGGCTCTTGGGCGTGCATTGAAAAGCATGATCATTGCTTCAGCAGCAGCTGTAGCTTCATCTAATAATGATGCGTTTGCTAAGTCCATTCCTGTAAGATCCATTACTACGGTCTGGAAATTTAATAATGCTTCTAAACGACCCTGCGAAATTTCTGCCTGGTAAGGAGTATATGAAGTATACCAGCTTGGGTTTTCCAAAATATTGCGTTGAATAACTGCCGGCGTTATTGTATCGTAATATCCTAATCCGATAAAAGTTTTATACAACTTATTTTTAGCTGCAATTGCTCTTAAGTTTTTTGAATATTCGAACTCACTAATTCCTTTTTGTAAGTTCATTGGTTTTTCAAGTCTAATTGACGAAGGAACTGTTTTATCAATTAATTCATCTAAACTCGAAACACCAATCTTTTTAACCATTTTACTAATTTCATGATCTCTGGGACCATTGTGACGTTGAATAAAATTATCTAGTGCCATATTTTATTGTTTATTAAAATGTGTAAAATTATAAATGCTTAATTTTTCTTTTTCAAAATTAAAAATAAGATTATTGATTTAATATTAAAAATATCATATTATTTACGAATCAAGTATGTTATAAAACAACATATATTTATCATTGTTCAAGCTTAAAATTCAAATAATTAAAAATAAGGATTTGTACTTTTTTCGTGAGCAATTGTTGTACTTTCCCCATGCCCAGAATATACTACCACATCACCATTTAAAGTGAAAAGTTTATCATTAATACTTGCAATTAAAGTATGATAGTCGCCACCGGGAAGATCAGTTCTCCCAATACCACCTTTAAACAATACATCACCAACAATTACAAATTGTTCATCCTTGTTATACAAAGCAATACTTCCCGGCGAATGTCCCGGAACATGTTTAACCTTTAGGATGGTATTCCCAAATTTAATTTCATCGCCTTCATTTACAAACTGACTTGGGGTTGGTGGTTCCTGAATATTAAACCCAAATGCCATAGCCATATCGTTTGAACGTTCAAGTAATGGCATATCCTCTTTATGAGCAATTGAATGAACATTATACTTATCAACTAGATAGGCATTCCCCATTATGTGATCGATATGGCAATGAGTGTTTATAATTAATTTTAAAGTCAGGTTATTCTCGGTAATATAAGTATCTAATTCTTTAAACTCATGCTCTTCGTTACAGCCTGCATCTATTATAATACATTCATTAGATTCGTCGTAAAGCAAAAAAGTATTTTCCTGGAACGGGTTAAATACAAATACTTTAATTTTTGTCATTATATATTAATTTAATTATTGTTTACCTTTTAACATAGGCACAAAAGCAAAATACCCATGTTCTAATTCTTTGTACTCATCTTCATCTATACGATCAATTGTCATCATTACTTGCCCACTACCGCCTCCTACAGGAACTACCATTCTTCCACCTATTTTTAACTGTTTTAATAATTCTTTTGGTATCTCGGAAGCTCCAGCGGTTATTATGATTTTATCGAAAGGACTAAATTTAGGTTGACCTAAATAACCATCACCATAAAAAAAATATGGTTTATATCCCATCTCTGTAAGTAAAGCCCTTGATTTAAGATAAAGCTCACGATGACGTTCAATGGTATAAACCTTGGCCCCGAGTTCAAGTAAAATAGCACATTGATATCCGGAACCTGTTCCTATTTCCAGTATTTTATCGTGTTTTTTAACTTGCAAAAGTTCTGTTTGAAAAGCAACAGTATAAGGCTGCGAAATTGTTTGTCCAGCTCCAATAGGAAAAGCCTGATCACGATAAGCAAACTCAATAAATCCACTGTCCATAAAATTATGACGAGGAACTTTTCCTATTGCTTCAAGTATTCTTTTATCTTTTATACCCTTTTCCGAGATTGTATTAACAAGCTTTTTCCGCAATCCTTTGTGTCGGTATGAATCAGTCATTTACGAAATTGGTCAATAATAAAATAGTTCTCGCAAATATAACAGAACAATTCACAATTATCAAAGAAGACAAAATAATATTTTTTTTACTGCAGCAAGATAAAATAATACACAAAATACATTAGTTATTAACCTTTTATCATTTTCAATTTGATAATGGTTCTTCGCTTTTCAGGTTATCAACATAATTTGGTTAATAAATAGGCCTAGTGAACTGTATTGTAATTTCTTAAAAGAATTAAGTTTGTATAAACAATAAATATATTATGAAAATAGGACTGATTGGAATCAATACTTTAAATCAAGAGGAACATTTCAAATTAATACACGAGACATTACACAAAAATCTATATGGAATTTTCTCGCATTCTGAAGAAATTATGCCAATTAGTGCGAAATATAATATTAAACTTTTTCAATCAACAAATGAATTATTTGAAAAGGTTGATGCTGTTTATTTTGCCAACTCTTTAAAACCAAATTTCGATTTTGCGATAAATGCTCTTAAAAAATCTTGTCATCTATTTATAGAAGATGTATCAATGCTTACTTTTGATGAGGTAAAACTGCTATATAAAGTTGCTTTCGAAGCAAGAACAAAAGTCCAGTTAAAACTCACAAAATCTTTCTCCCCTGAATATATCGAGGTAAAAGATTATTTGTCAGAACCGAAGTTTATTGAAATAAACAATAACTTTTCAAAGTTTCTCAGGTATGATGATTATTTCTCTGAAATTTTAAACAACCTTTATTTTGCAAATCAAAGTATTCATTCCGCAGTAAAAAAATTCTCATCATTAGCTTTACCTATCGACAATAATCATTTTAGTTTAGTAAATGTTCGGTTAGATTATGATAATGGAGCAATCGTAAATATGAAATTTAATAATATAGCCAACGAGGATGAAAGTTCAGTAACTTTTCATGAAAAAGACAGGATGGTTCATATTAATTTTGGTAAACATTCTGCAACAGCACATAAATTTGTTGAAGGGCAAATAACCAGGCAAGAGTTTAACATACCTAATGAAACGGCTTTTAGTCTTGAAATAGTAAATTTTATTAATACATGCAAAGATCCGGATATTCAAAATATATCAGAATCGCCAACCGTACTTAAAATTGTTGAGTTGACTCACATTATTAAAGAACGATTAATTCAATCATCCCAACCAGTTTAAGCTACAACACATTATCAGTGGATAGTAATTAAATTGCTTTTTTATTAAGGTAACCTCTATTAATTGGTTCGCATCAAAATTTCCATAGCTTTTCAAAGGCAAGAAAAAACTTTGAAGGACTATCGGGATAATGCGAAAAGTTTTGACAAAGAATTTGGAAAGCTATGGAAACCATACGGGAATAAAGATAATAAACGATTTGACTGCGTTATATTTTATTTTCAATAGCTATGGCTATTCAAAAAAAATATGTCTTGCATCTCATTCATTATCTTTATTTTTTGAAAAAAACGAATTATTAGAGATTACCTTTACAACAAATTCATTTCTTTTACGTTTTAAATATTACTCTTTTTGTTAGCCAACTATACATTGGATGAATAAACGTTTACACATTTTTAAATATCTTTTTTTCGATTTTCTAACGGCAATTATTAGTTGGACCTTATTTTATATTTACAGAAAAACATATATAGAGCCTTTAAAATTGGGATATGAAATACCTATCGAGCTTACACACAAATATTATCTGGGCATACTTATTATTCCTCTATTTTGGATTTTTCTATATTATTTAAGTGGATATTATAAAGATATTTATAGAAAATCCAGATTAAAAGAACTTGCCCAAACAATTTTTACAATTTTATTGGGATCAATAATTATATTTTTCACCCTGTTGCTTGATGACGAAGTACTTAACTACAAACATTATTATAAGTTATTTGCATCGCTTATATTAATACAATTTGTAGCCACGTATATTCCCAGATTAATAATTACTTCTATAACAAATTATAAGGTTCATAGTCGTAAAATCGGGTTTAATACTATTATACTTGGAGGGAATAGGAAAGCTGTAGAGATCTACCATAACATTGAAAGCCAGCCACGATCAGTTGGAAATAAATTTGTTGGATTTATAAGTATTGTTGAAAAAGAAAAACACTTATTAGAAAAACATTTAAATAAGCTAGGCAATTTAAAGGATATTAGGGAAATTATCGACAAGTTTAAGATAGAAGAAGTTATTATTGCTTTAGAATATACCGAACACAAAGAAATTGAGAAAATAATTAATTTTTTAGATGATAAAAATGTTGAGATTAAAGTCATTGCAAGTATGTACGATATATTAACAGGTAAAGTAAAAATGGCACATATTTACAGTACTCCGCTTATTCAAATTTCGCATAGCCTAATACCCACATGGCAACAACAAGCTAAACAATTAATCGATATTAGTCTTTCTCTTTTTTCACTAATCGTTTTTTCTCCTATATTTATATTTCTTGCAATAGGTATAAAACTTACATCAAAAGGGCCTGTATTTTACAGTCATGAACGAATTGGACAATTTGGAAAACCTTTTACATTGTACAAATTCAGGTCAATGTATACCGATGCCGAAAAAAATGGTCCTGCTCTATCTTCAAAAAATGATAACAGGATTACTCCTTTTGGTAAGTTTATGCGAAAAGCCAAACTTGATGAATTACCAAATTTTTATAACGTTCTAAAAGGTGATATGTCGCTGGTTGGACCGAGACCCGAAAGAAAATATTACATTGATCAAATCATAGAAAAAGCTCCTCATTACTTACATCTACAGAAAATTAAACCGGGCATTACTTCCTGGGGCCAGGTTAAATATGGATATGCTGAAAATGTTGAACAAATGATAAACCGTCTTAAGTATGATATTCTTTACATTGAAAACATGTCGGTGTACGTTGATTTTAAAATAATGATTTACACCATTCTAAAAATACTTAAGGGAAAACATATTTAGATTAAAGGAACCTTTTTTAATACTTCATATACAGGCCCTTTAGGTGTAAGTTTGCTTTCATAAAATATTACTTCATTAATACTAAAATCCTGAATCTCAACTTCCTTGTATTTTTCAAGTGCATTTTTGATTTTATCCTTGTTCTTAATGAATTTTACCCTACCAATAGTTAGATGAGGCTTAAAATCTCTTTCTTCAATCGTAAATCCAAACGAACTTATGACTTTATCAACTGCTAATTTAAGGTTTGTAAGATTTTCTGATTGTCTGATTCCAAACCATAAAATTTTAGGTTTATAAACATTTTTAAAAACACCTACTCCTTCACTGCTCAAAGTAAACGATTTAATTTTTCCAAGATTATCGGTCAATTTATTGCCAATTTCATCAATAATGTTTTCATCGATATTGCCAATAAAAAATAACGTAATATGTAAATTCCAATCTTCTACCCACTTTATTTTTTCATCTTTTAGAGCAAATTTAATATCTTGAATAAACTCAGCTGTTTGCTTTGATATTGGAGTTCTTATAGCTATAAATGTTCTTTTCATTGTGTTTCTGACTTGAAATCAATGCAAAATAGATTTATATTTACAATAAATCAATAAAATATCGGAATTATATTTATAAACTAAAAACAACCATATCATGAAAAAAATTGCCGTTGTTTTAGCCGGAAATGGAGTCTTTGATGGAGCCGAAATCCACGAGGCAACACTTACATTATATTCAATTGAAAAAAATGGAGCCACTTATGAAATTTTTGCTCCAAATATCGATCAGCATCATGTAATAAATCATATTACAGGAGAAGAAATGCCTGAAAAAAGGAATGTTATGATCGAAGCTGCTCGAATTGCCCGTGGTAAAATAACCGATTTAGCAAAGTTTAAAGCTAAAGATTTTGATGCTTTAATTTTTCCCGGAGGTTTTGGTGTGGCTAAAAATCTTTGTTCTTTTGCTTTTGATGGAATAGACTGTACCGTTAACCTGGATGTTGAAAAAGCAATCAGAAGTATGATTGAACAGAAAAAACCTGTAGGTGCCCTTTGTATAGCACCGGTTCTGTTAGCAAAAATATTAGGCAATGTTGAACTTACTATTGGTCAGGATAAAAATACAGCAGATGCAATAAAAAGTATGGGTGCAAAGCATAAGGACACCACACATGGAGAAATTATAATTGATGAGAATCACAAAATTGTTACTACACCTTGTTATATGCTAGATGCAAATATTAGTCAAATTGGCGATGGTGCAAATAATATTGTAAAAGCTATTTTGGATTTAGCCTAAGAGAATTTTAAGGTTGCCTCTAAAAATTCAAACATAAAATGTCATATTGGAAAGTATCAGTATGACATTTTTAGTCTTTCCATTACTTTATGATCCAACTTTATTTGTCCTGTTTCAATAAGTCTTACAACACGCTCAACCAGAAAATCATCCCCTTGCGGATCATACTGCGATTTTAAATCAGATCCAAAAAGACGAGCTATGGTTTGCCAAAATACGGCTGAAACTGTCCCTCGTAAATCTTTTAATAATGCATAGGAAGTATTTCCTGTTTCTCTATCAATAAGTTTTAGTAAAATTCTTCCTTGTGTAATAGTAAGTTTCTTTAGTTCTTTTCCAAACTCGTCCATCAATTGCTTTTCAATAGTCTTAACATACTTTTTTCTCTCTTTTTCCGTAGTAAGATTTTGAAACTCATGTTCCATTTGATCAAGCTTGTTTTTGGCATATATTGCATAAGGATATGCCCTTTTCACATCCCTTATTAACTTCCTGTATCGTCTGGCCCTATATCTATTCTTAAAAATCAAACGTGGAAAAATAACCACTTCTTCAATACTTACATTAGGAATAGTGTCGCCATCAACAATTACAGTTCTGGTAATAATTAAAGTATCCTTATCAGAATTATTTTGCCCTGAGCTATAATTCGTGAGAAATACAAAAATTATCAATATATTAATCCAATATGGTTTCATTCACATCTTAAATTTTCAACAATAATACGAACGAAAACTTAAATTGTTGTGAGGGAATCAAATTAAACATGTAATTTTTCAATAAGTTAAGCAATTGTTAATAAATATGTCTTAAAATTTTAGCAATGTTCAATTTGCATTTTTACATTGTACCGTTTTTATGATATTTTCTTTTATATTCAATGGAAAACCAAACAAAAAAATCGAATACAGAATTACAATCCGAAAAATTTGATACCAAATTATTATTAAAGGCTACACAAGAATTATCTGCTGAAATATTTAAAGAAAATCTTTTTGCAAAAATTCTAACTCTTTCTACAAAATTATTAAATGCAACAAAAGCAATATTATTGCTTTATAAAGATAACTCCTTGAAAATAAGAGCAATTAAGAATGAAATTATTCATGAGCCTATTATAGTCGATTCTATGCCTTATGAAAATTCAAAAGATCTTTCCCATGATATAATTGAATCAGTAATAAAATCTAATACTTTTATTGTTTTTAATAATGCCCTAAGTAAAGAATCAGTAGCTCATACTAATTATATTAAACACAATAATGTAAAATCCTTATTGTGTTATCCGGTTATTTACCGAAAAAAACTTTTGGGAATATTATACTTAGAAAATAATGTTGTTGAAAACACATTTTCTCCTTTAAAACTTGAAATAATTGAGATTTTAATGGGTCAAATTTCCATTTCATTAAAGAATGTTATTTTTTATTCGCAGATGGAAAAAAGGCTTATTGACAGAACAGACGAAACAGAACAACAATTAGAAGAAATCGCTGTTCAAACCGAACATTTAAAACTAATAAACAGAGATTTAGAAGAAAAAAACGTAAAGATAAATCAACAAAAAAGAGAAATACAAGAACAGGCCAGACAACTTGAGATTAAAAATAAGGAATTAGAGAAACTATTTATTTCAACTCAAAAAACAGATAATTCCATTGTAATAGCAGATGCAAATGGAGAAATTGAATGGGTTAATGAAGGATTTAGCAGAATGTATGGTTATTCCTTACCAGAATTTATTGAAGAGAAAGGATTAACTCTAATATCAGCAAGTTCATATCCCCAAATTGAAGAAACAATTAATGAGATAATCAAAACAAAAAAATCTATTAGTTATAATACCCGGGGAAATAACAAATCGAATAAATCAATTTGGATGCGTACTACCGTAACTCCTATTTTGGATGAAGAAGGAGCAATTTACAAGCTAGTAGCAATCGATTCAGATATTACCAAAATAAAAGAAGCTGAGGAAGAGATTGTAAAACAAAAAGAAGAAATCGAAGCTCAAAGAGATTTTGCTAACGAACAAAAAAGACAAATACAACTACAAAATATTGAACTTGAAAATCACCAAACGCAACTTGAAAAGATAGTAGAAGAAAGAACGGCGCAATTAAAAATAGCAAAAGTAAAAGCAGAAGAATCCGATCGTCTGAAATCTTCGTTTCTGGCAAACATGTCTCATGAAATTCGAACACCGATGAATGCAATCATTGGGTTCTCTGAACTGATCTCTGATTCGGATATTGATCAAAATCAACGAAAAGAATTGGTTTCTCACTTGAATAGTAATTGTAATTCATTACTACATTTAATTGATGATATAATTGATATTGCTAGAATCGAAGCCGGGCAATTGCGAATTTTTAAACAAGATTGTTTTATTAACCAAACGATCATTGAACTTTACGAATTGTTTAGCGAAACTAATTTAAAACAAATTAAAAATGTCGAGCTGATTGTTGAAATGGAAAATACCGACGAAAACTTATCAATATTTACTGATCCTTATCGGTTCAGACAGGTAATGAATAATTTAATAGGTAATGCTATTAAATTTACCGATCAGGGATATATTAAATTTGGATATCATATTTCGCCTAAAGGATTTGAAAACTATATCAGGTTTTTTGTTAAGGACACAGGAATTGGTTTGAATAAAAAAGAACAAAAAGAAATTTTTGAACAGTTCAGAAAGGTAGATTCAGAAGCAAATAACAAATTGTACCGTGGAGCCGGATTGGGGTTAGCAATATCTAAAAATCTGATTAATGAGTTGGGTGGCGAAATCTGGATTACATCTGAATCCGGAATAGGATCTACTTTTTATTTTACTCTCCCCTATGTAAAAACAAACAAAAAATATAAACAGCTTGAGCCGGAAAATAAAAATTATAATTGGGAAAATAAAACTATTTTAATTGCTGAAGATGAAAAAAGTAATATTGAGATGATTAAGCTGGTTCTACAAAAAACCAATGTAAATATTATTCATGTTCAAAACGGGAAAGATGCAATTAATAAATGCAAAGAACTAAAAGAAATTGACCTGATATTATTAGATATTAAAATGCCTAAACTTAATGGTTTAGATGCAACCCGTGAAATCCGCAAATTCAATAAAAAAATTCCAATAATTGCATTTACAGCTTATGCAATGCCTGCTGATCAACAAAAAGCTAAGAAAGCAGGGTGTACCGACTTTATTGCTAAGCCTATTAAAAAAGACAAACTACTTGGGAAATTAGATCATTATCTTAACAAATAAGTAAAGAATCTACCCTCTAAGAAGTTGGCTTTAATATGAGTCCAAAGGGCTCTAAAAAAACGATACCGGATTTATGGAATATTGGAGTTTGTAAACTTCCTTAATAAGAACATCATTCCATTATTCCAGCGTTCCAGAAGATTAAAGCGTAGCCAAACAAACATAACCACACCCAAAGGATGCGGATTTTCAAATTAGATTAAATATTCCATCATCTTTCATTGTAAATAGTAAGTAGTTATCTATTTTCGCATAAAATTATAATTACATGCAAAACAGAGAATAAGTGAATAAAGTAATAAAACAACCTTCAAACCGACTTGTTAAATACCTTCTGGCTTCGCTTGGTTTAATTTCCTTATCTCTGGGGATTGTAGGAATATTTCTACCATTACTGCCAACTACTCCGTTTCTTATTTTATCAGCAGCTTTATTTATGAAAAGTTCTAAAAGGCTTTATAACTGGCTAATGAATCATAAATATCTCGGTGAACATTTGCAAAACTATTTACTTCATAAAACAATATCGAAAAAATCCAAAATATCCGCATTATCATTATTATGGATAGCTATTTTAGCTACTATAATTATGATTATTGATAACTTAATTATCAAAATATTACTTTTGGTAATAGCAATTGCTGTAACAATTCATATCTTATCTTTTAAATCAAATAAAGAAAAATGATAACAGTATTAGTCCTAATGACTTTTGGAATTCTGATCGGATGGTTTTTACATAAAAAGGATAAAATCTTAAAAATATCATCTGAATTAACAAATTGGGCAATATACTTACTTTTGTTTTTATTAGGATTATCAGTAGGCACTAACGAAGAAATCCTGAATAATTTCGACAAAATTGGTTATCAATCTATTCTGATCACAGTTTTTGCTGTAATTGGAAGTGTTTTAGTTTCGTGGTTAACTTATATATTATTTTTTAAAAAGAATGAAAGGTAGCATAATCATATTATTCTTCTTTGTTATTGGATTGTTTACTGGCATATATGATCTTTTACCTGAGCATTTTTTACAAAATGATTATAGTTTGTATGCTTTATATTTACTAATGTTTTTAGTTGGAATTGGAATTGGCAGCAATAAAAAATCATTAATTTTAATAAGGTCGGTTAACTTTAAAATAATACTTGTACCGTTATCAGTAATCACAGGAACATATATTGGGGTATCTGTTTTTTCCTTATTACAAGATAATTTAAGCCTGATTGACTCACTTGCAGTTGGCTCAGGATTCGGATATTACAGTTTATCAAGTGTTCTGATTTCGGAAGTTTCCGGTGATATGTTGGGGGTTATTGCATTGTTGTCGAATATAACGCGTGAAATTATCACTTTGTTACTAACTCCTGTATTTGCACGATATTTTGGAAAACTTGCACCTATCTCATCAGGTGGCGCTACTGCTATGGACACAACACTTCCCGTAATTACAAAATATATTGGGTCTGATTATGCAATAATTTCAGTCTTTAGCGGAGTTGTTTTAACTATTCTTGTCCCGTTTCTAATTGCAATAATATTGTAAATGCTTAATAACATTTAAGAAATTATTAACTTGCTTTTGTTGAATAATTTGAATAACAATTCATAATTTTACATGCTCTTTAAAAAATATATAAAATGGCAGGAAAAATTAATATTAACGTAAGATCTGAGATTGGTGAATTAGAAGGTGTTATACTTCATACCCCCGGAAGCGAAGTAGAAAATATGACTCCGAAAAATGCAGAAAGAGCTCTTTATAGCGATATTTTAAATCTTTCTGTAGCAAAAAAAGAATATTCTCAGTTTATCGGAGTTTTGGATAAATTAACGAGAACCTTCCAGGTTAAAGACTTACTTGCTGATATCCTTACCAATAAGAAAGTAAAAGATACTCTTTTACATAAAATCTGTCAATACGAACAAAAATGCAATTTGAGTGAATACCTTAAATTACTGGATTCAAAAGAACTTGCCAGACAACTTATCGAAGGAGTTATTGAAGAAAAAAATACCTTAACTAAATACCTTAATAAAGAAAGATATTCATTAAGACCTTTACATAATTTCTTTTTTACGCGTGATGCAGCAATGTCGGTACTTGATGATGTATTAATAGGGCGAATGGCAAGTAATGTACGTGAACGCGAATCGTTGATTATGGAAGCTATTTTCGATTATCATGAATTATTTGTTACCAAAACTGTTAATCCGTTAAATAGCCAGAATTACAATTCAAATACCTCAATTGAAGGAGGTGATGTTTTAGTTGCACGTGATGATATTTTATGTATTGGAACAGGTACACGAACAACTCCACAAGGGATTGACTTTATATTAGAAAGGCTATTAGAACAAAAAGAAAAAAGCCGTCATATTTTAATCCAGGAATTACCATATAAACCAGAATCATTTATACATCTCGATATGGTATTTACTTTTCTCGATGTTGATACCTGTATGGTTTATGAACCATTAATTTTACAAACCAATAGATTCCAGACCATCCATGTTACTATTGAAAACGGCAAAGTAACTTCAATTAAAGAGGAAGAAAATCTTTTAAAATCACTAAAAAATTTAGGAATGGATTTGAACCCTGTATTATGCGGAGGGAGTAAAGACCCTTGGGTACAGGAACGTGAACAATGGCATAGTGGAGCTAACTTTTTTGCTGTTGGTCCCGGTAAAGTAATTGGATACGAGCGAAATGTTTATACAATTGAGGAAATGAATAAAAATGGTTTTGAAATTTTAAGAGCCAAAGATATAATAAAAGGTAAGATTGATCCAATGACATATAAAAAGTACGTTATTACGCTTGAAGGATCAGAATTACCACGTGGTGGTGGTGGGGCACGATGCATGACCATGCCAATACAAAGAAAGCCTGTAAAATGGTAAAAAATATAACGCTAAACTAAATCCTTTACTAAATCAGCAGCTTCCTGAAGTGTAATAGCAGAATATACTTTTAATTCCGAAGCATCAATAAGTTGTTTACCCTCTTCGGCATTTGTTCCTTGAAGTCGTACAATAACCGGAATGTTAATTGATCCAATGGCCTTATAAGCATCTACAACACCTTGGGCAACCCTATCGCAACGAACTATTCCGCCAAATATATTTATTAGAATAGCTTTCACATTTGGATCTTTTAAAATAATTCTAAAACCTGCTTCAACTGTTTCAGCATTAGCAGAACCTCCAACATCAAGAAAATTTGCAGGATCGCCACCCGCTAGTTTTATAATGTCCATAGTTGCCATTGCTAAACCAGCGCCATTAACCATACAACCTACATTTCCATCAAGTTTAACAAAATTAAGATTATATTTTCCTGCTTCCAGTTCATTCGGATCTTCTTCTGAAATATCTCTCATTGCTTCATATTCCGGATGCCGGTATAATGCATTATTATCGATATTAACTTTTGCATCTGCTGCAAAAATTTTATTATCCGATGTTTTAAATACCGGATTAATCTCAAACATAGAAGCATCACTTTTTTCATAGGCAGAATATAAAGCCATAACAAACTTTACCATTTGTTTAAAAGCATTCCCGCTTAATCCTAAATTGAATGCAACTTTTCGTGCCTGATACGCCTGAATTCCCACTTTGGGATCTATTTCCTCTTTATAAATTAAATGTGGCGTTTTTTCAGCAACAGTTTCAATATCCATACCTCCTTCGGTCGAATACATAATAATATTTCTACTTGTGTCTCTGTTTAACAATACGCTTATATAAAATTCCTCAACTTCACTTTCTCCGGGATAATAAATTCCCTGCTCTACAAGTACCTTGCTCACTTTTTTTCCTTCAGGACCTGTTTGGTGTGTTACCAGATTCATTCCGATAATATCAGAAGCATACTTTTTAACCTCATCTAATGATTTTGCAATTTTTACTCCTCCGCCTTTACCTCTTCCACCTGCATGAATCTGAGCCTTAACTGCCCAGGTATCCATACCTGTTTTTTCTTGTATTTGCTTTGCAGCTTCAGTTGCCTTTTCGGCATTTTCAATAACAACTCCTTCCGGAACTGCAACACCAAATTGTTTTAATATGCTTTTTGCCTGATATTCGTGTATGTTCATATAAAATATTTTACATTGAAAATTAATACCACGAAATTATTGTTTTTTTATACATTTAACCAATTTTTCGATTATAAATTAATTTGTAACAAAAATGCGAAAATTAAAGAATAGTGAATTAAACAGATTAAGCATTGAAGAATTCAAAAAAACTGGAAAAACTCCTCTTGTAGTAGTGCTTGACAATATTCGAAGTTTAAATAATATTGGGAGTGTTTTCAGAACATCAGATGCATTTTTAACAGAGAAAATAATTTTATGTGGTATAACAGCCAAACCTCCTCATAAAGATATTCATAAGACAGCCTTAGGCGCTACAGAATCGGTTAATTGGGAATATACAGAAAGTACAATTGATGCGGTAACTAAATTAAAAAATGAAGGGTATATTATTGTATCTATAGAGCAAACCGAAAAAGCAATAATGCTTCAAAACTTCAAAATTGAAAAAGATAAGAAATATGCTGTTATTTTTGGGAATGAAGTAAAAGGGGTTCAACAAGAAATTGTTAATTTAAGCAATTTCTCCATTGAAATACCACAATACGGAACAAAACATTCATTCAACATTTCAGTAAGTACGGGAATTGTTCTCTGGGAGTTTTTCAGAAAAATGAAATCTTTAAACAGTTAACGCTAAAAGTGTTTATAATATTACAAACACGTTCTAAAAACTGCTATCTTATTGTTGTAAAACCAGATTCGTGCTCCTGGTTATTGGGACGCAGGAATGAAAACAAAGGCATGGACAAATGCACATTTGCTTGCCAAAACCTTAGCATCAAAACTTTTTTTCTAATACTTTTATTTGTATATTTAATTTAGCAAAATAAAAATCACCTTGATTGTAACCTATTTAATATTTATTAACCAAAAAATTAAAAGAAAATGAAAAAACATCGATTTAAGTTAAAACGAACTCTGCTAATAGGAATGCTAGTTGCATTAACTGTATTCCTGATAACCTGCGATTTAGAACAAGAGGTTCTAACCTCAGAAAATGAGCAGGAAGAATCTATAAACAATAGTAATATATGCGATGAGATTCTTGAACTGAATTATGTTATTGAAACATCAACTCGCTATATATCGAAAAACAAAAAACTTTCGGATATGGATATTGCCATGATGACTCCTAAAAATGATAAAGAGGAAATAAATGTCAAACTTCATGAGAACGGGCAAATATCAATGAATATAAAAAGATTGACACCAGAAGTAGCAATAAAAATTCCGCATAAAATACGTTCAGATAATAGCAATGAATTATATGAAACAGTTATTGAAAATAATATTGCCAGCTTTTACAGTGAATCTGGTGAGTTATTAAATACTGTTTCTATGGAATTGCCCGATTATTCTGAAACTGTAAACAGGCTGATAGAAATAACTGATAACTGTCACACGCAGGAGGATATAACTCAGGTTGTTGCACAATTACAAAGCAATCAAATAAACAATTTGGATAAATACATTACCGATGCCAAAAATAATGGAATACAAGTTGTCGAAGAAGATGAACGGTTTATAGTTCTTCGAATGCCATTAGGAATGATTGACCCTGGTTCAACAAACGAAGCAGTTATCTTAATCGATAAAAAATTGAAAAGGCTGGGAGGTACGCGTGTTTATAACGTAGAAGGGGATTTATTGTCGACTACTCTATTCGGGTATGGACATCCCAAGAAACCTTTTTTAACAGCAATTAAACAACAGGTAAAAGAAACTCTTCCATCGGGTGCTGAAGTAACCGTTGAATCACTTAGCAAAATTGATAATATAAATTTTAGACTTAACTTGTAATTCGAAAAAAATGAAAAAAATAAATATATATCTGGTAATTGTTCTGGCATTTCTTCCTGTTTTTGGATTGAATGCACAAGACCGAAATGTTGTTTGGGTTCATGGTATGGGAGGTGCTAACCAAAGTGTATGGGAGTATTACGAAACCATTTTCACAAAAGAAAGACAAATGGACGGACACAGGGGTGAGTATGATACAGGCGATGGGATAGACAATGCGGCAAACATGGTTATTAGTGATGTAACTAGCACAATTGGGGCTAATTCCCAAAACATTGCTATTGGACACAGTATGGGAGGTTTAATGATTAGGAATGTAGAACGGTTACCAGATGGTAACGGAATGTTTGGCGGTATAATTACCATTAACTCACCTAATTATGGTGCTCCGATAGCAAATTCAATTTCAGATGGCAGCCTTGATGGTATAATTTCTGATGCATGCAACAAACTAACTGCAGGCCCGTTGAACCAAGGATTCCCAATTCCCTGGGTTATCCTGGGTAGTGTTACTAACGATGTTTTATGCAACTATTTAAATGATATAGATATTGTTCAGGATTTAGCAGGCAGTAGTAGAACCCGAGAAGATCTTAGTGTGGGCAGTGTGGCTATAAATAGAATTAATAATTACTCTACAAATACACCTCGAATCTCTATTTGGTCACATGAGGATAGCCCTGTGCACTGGCGTATAGCTAGTTCTTATTATACGGAAAGAGAAAATGATACAGAAATAATTGATGTAGTTAATACTGCAAGAGATATTTTTAATGCACATTATGCCCAAAATATGGCATTGGGATTATCCTCACCTTTCCCTTTTAACGCATTATATTTTAACAGGGCAGCCCAATGGAAAAAAGGTAGGGACTGGATTGATAACAGTGAATCTATATGGTGTAGTTTAATTAAAACCACGCGCATAGAAACACATACGTACTCGTACTGGGATTACCAGTGTATTTATGTTTGGGATGACGGGGACCTGATGAAAAAACCTGCTCCGCCACCCGAAGAATGCACGTGGCAGTGGGTATATGTAACAAAAACAACCAGGGTTTCGGTTAATTACCCCAGCGATGGTTTATTGCCCGAATATACCCAGAAGTTAGAGGGAATACCCGGTGGTAATATTTATAAAGTTGATGGAGCAAACCATCTCGAAGTTACGGATATGTCGAATTGTCCAGTGGATGGAACATACAATACTTTTAGGGATATTTGGAATAGACGTCCAGATGATTTTTTCCATACTGATCTAAGACAGCCATAAGTTATGAAACAGTTTATAGTTTTGTTATCCGTTATTTTCATCCTTGCTGCTGCATGTAGCAAGGATGAACCTGTTGAATACCAGACCGACAGTAACGGAGTAATTATTTTATTACCTTACCAGTGGAAAAAATCGTTACATGAAGATGGTATTTTCCATAGTAATAGTAGAGTTAAGAATGCAATAATTTATAATGGAAATATTGCTATTCCTACCACGGTAAGTGAAGGAGTCCGTTATCTGACTATGATTAATCCAGATAACGGTGAAACTATTTGGCAGTGGAATGATATATACAATGCACCAACTGAAAGAATAATGATTGATTATCCTTATATAAATGGAAATCTATTAACTTATCAAGAAGGTGCTTGCAGTTATTGTATTAATTTAGAAAATGGAGCTACGTATTGGAAATTTCGACGAGATAAGAATTTTGATATTACAATTAATTCATATAATAGCAGTTATTTTACATATAGCGATATAACGAATACTGATGGTTATGATGAACAAATTGCTTATGTTGGTGATATACAAACAGGTGATTTGACGGAATTTTTAAGCGCTAATTTATCCGGAGGTTATGTTTCTCCAGCAAGTGTAAACGGTCGTGTAGGTAGTATAAATGAAATTATTGAAGTACTATCAAATAACAACTTGCTACTAGTATGTTACGCAGAACCTTTGCCTGAATGGTGTGTTAATTCATTTTTGGGGTTATACAATACAGAAATACAGGAATGGGTATATGAGCGTAAACTAATGGCGCCTCCTTTATGGAATACCAGTGTGTATTGGCCACAAATTTATGATAATAAAGTTTATGCATCGGTTGGCAATAACCTGGTTTGTCATGATTTATATACAGGGGAACAAATATGGAGAAGAGAATTCAATAACGATTTCTTTTTTTCCGGTTTTATTATCGAAGAAGACAAAATAATTGCCAATAACGAGAATTTAACTTTGTATTGCCTCGACCTTGAAACAGGCTATGATATTTGGACAGGCGAAGGTGCAGGCACAAGCAGCCACATGTCGTACCTTAACGGTATAGTGTATTTTGTTGGTGGCAGCGACAGCAGGTTTCATGCAGTAGATATAGAAACAGGGCAAACGGTTTGGCGGCTCGATGCCGAAAAACTCGAAGGTTACGATGGCATGTTTAAAACAAACGCCGTGTATGTTATCCTTGGCGAAAATGGCAATAAAGGAAAAATTATAGCCTTAACACATATGTATGCATATTGTTTTGAGGCGTACCAATAATTACATAACCCTGCAAAAGTTTAAAACTTTTGCAGGGTTCTATAGTACACACGAGACCTTCCAGTATTTTATTTTTAAATTTATTACTGCTTAAACTTTATTTATTAACCTAAAGTATGAAAATAAAAAAGTTAACTCTTCTTTTTCCTTTACTATTTTTAAGTTCCTTCTGTTTACTTGCTCAATATAATACACCTGCAACTGATAAAAATCTTGGAATTTTGGGTATTGAATCGGGATTAAATTATATCATCGGGAATACTTACCAAAATAATAACCTGAAATTACATGCCGGAATATCATATGAATATTATATTTCACCAAGAAGAAGTTTTCGTATGAAAGTTAAGTATTTTCATGCAGCAAAATCTTCATATATTTCAGGTTGGATGTATGCAAGCGAGAACTTTATTACACAATACGAATCTGATATGCTGGCTGTTCCTGTTTTTTACAAATGGCAATTTGGAAAGAAAAAGTTTACAGGATACTTATTTGGAGGCCCTTATTTCGCATTAGAATTAAATGCTCAGTATCAAAATTACATGGATGAAAATGATTATAGTGCAAATGACTTTGGGACTTATCAGGGATTAGGAGCACAATATTCTTTTAACAACTATAGAACTATTATATACGGAGATATAGAATTATACAAGGGTGCTTCTTATAAAGCACCACTAGAATTTGGCGATTTATTCATGTATGGATTATTTCTAAACAAGAATTTAATAAATCTTCACTTTTCTTTTGGGGTTAAATTTAAACTATAATTTCTCTTTAAGGGAAACAAAAAAAGCGACCCTAAATTAGGATCGCTTTTAATTTTATTATATCTAATTATTTATTCAACGATAGTTTTGAAAGTTTCGTTTTCAAAATACATTCTGAATTCTAAGTCAGTTTTTGCCATTTGTTTAAGATCGGCGTCTTTTTCAACAGCTGTTGTTAAATTATTCATAACAGCACCTTCGTCACCAATTCTTGCATTGATAACTGCTTTTAAGTAATAATTCAAAGGACTTTCTTTTTCAACTACATCAATAGTTTTGTTAGCTGAATCGTTTTTGCCAGCTAATAACATTGCTAATGCAGTATTGAAAGCTTTATGGTTCTGGAAGTAGTTAACAGCAGCTTCGTACTCACCATCCATAATATTAATAATACCTAAGTTGTAATCAACAGCATTACCTGCATCAGTTGCATTTAAGAAATGAGTTTTAGCTGTTTCTTTATCACCTTCCATAAGAGCTATAACTCCTAAGTTATTAGTAATAATAGCATCACCTTCTTTAAGTTCAAGAGCTTTTTCCAAAACTACTTTGGCATCAGCTAAGTTTCCTTGTAGAATATTAACATAACCTAAGTTATTAAATGCTCTGTAACAACTTGAATCTTTTTCAGCTATAGCCTTATAAATAGCAACTTTAGTTTCTAAATCTTCAACTAATTTACCAGCATATAATAATTCTTCTATATTTAATGTATCAGGATTGTTAACTGCGTAATCAAGAATTATCGAGTCAGAATAACCTACTCTATCAACTTTAACTAAAATTTCAGATCTTCTTAACTGAGGTAAAATATCATCAGCTAATACTTTGTAAGTGGCAGAGATATTTTTAATTTCTTTTTCACGAACAACAGGATCTGAATACATAGAAAGAACACGTAAGATTAAATCTTTGTCTTCAATAGTTGAAGCTTCAACTAAACCTTTAAATCCATCCCAGTCTTCAGAAGTAGATTTTAAGCTGTATAATGTTTCAGCATCTTCTTTGCTAACTTTTGCTTTTCCAATTACTTTTGCTAAATACTTATCAGCAGTCTTTTGTCTTTGTTCTGATAATCTTTCATTTAATTTTTCTGGTCCGTCAGGTGAAGCATATGAAGAAATTTCAATTCCTTTGAATTCTTCGTTAGCAGCTTCGTTAGCAGCTTTTACAAACTCCTCAAGAGCAGCAACATCTTCTGCCTTTAATTCAGATTTACGAATACTTGACTGCTGTATTACATAATGGATATCTGCTTCTTTAGTTTCTGAAACAATTCTTTGGAAATTGTCTTTAGCAGCAATTGCCATTGGATCTACCATTACTAATAATGGAGTAGAAATTACACCATCAGCTAATTTGTAAGCAACTAAATCTAAAGATTTGTCCTTAATTGTAGCTGCACCTCTAATTTCAAGTTCACCAACTCTCATTGCTTCCTGATAATCAAATTCACCGGCGAATTCTATAGGGCCACCAGTTTCAAAACCAATTACCTTATTATTTGCTTCTACACTTTCTCCTTGATATGTTTTTGATTCAAGAACTTCTTCTCCACCTTCGTATTTGTAAACCGGAGTAAATTCAACAATAGCTTTTTTGTTGAACCATTCGGCAGGAACATCTCCTTTAATTTCATACTTTACTTTGCCAGCATGCATTTCAAGAACTTTAGGAGTAACACTGTACTGAAGATTTGAAGCTTCTTCTTTCATTTTATCTAATCCACCGCAGCTACTTAAAATTACTGCAGAAAATAAGAAAGACGCTAAATAATTAATTCTTTTCATAGTTTGATTAAGTTATTTGTTTTTAAAATTGCTAGTTCAAATTTCTCTTGAACTACAAACTTATATAATGTTTTGGTAATAAAAAAAAAAAAGCTGCAAAATATTTATTATATAAGGACTTATATCGTTATTCTATTTATTCCTATCGGATAATCATTCTTAAAAATCAGCTCTTTTACTTTCGTGTAATCTTCCTGATTTTCAACAAAATCCATATTGTTTGAGTCTATTACCAAATAGGAAATATCGTTTTGCTGCTTAAAGAAGTCGAAATAACCTTCCTGTAACTTAACTAAATAATCTTCGCTAATGCCTTTTTCATAATCTCTACCTCGCTTTGCTATGTTTTTTGTAAGATTTTTAACGTCTATATGCAAATAAACATATAAATCAGGCTTTGGAATTGTCTTGTAAATTATATTAAATATCTGACGATAAAGATTATATTCATCTTCTTTTAAAGTTGCACGTGCAAAAATTAGAGATTTCATAAAATAGTAATCGGCAACGGTAAAAGGTCTGAATAAATCTCTAGAGGTTAATTCCTTATTTAATTGCTGATAACGTTCCGCGAGAAAAGATAGTTCAAGCTGAAAGGAATATTTATCCGGTTCTTTATAAAATTTTGGAAGAAAAGGATTGTCAGCAAACTGCTCTAATATAAGTTTGGCATTAAACTCTTTGGCAATCATTTTTGACAAAGTAGTTTTACCTGCTCCAATATTTCCCTCTATTACTATATAATTTAAATCCACTTATAATTGTTGTAAAAAAACTGCTTCAAAGATAAACTTCAAAGCAGTTCTAATTTATAAAAGTGATATTTTTTTATAAACAATTTTTAATTAATCTTTATAAATTGGTGTTTCACCCATATTATAAAAAGCAAAAGACCATTTATCAGCAGCTTCCTCAATTCTAACACTTGTTGGTTTCCCTGCACTATGACCTGCCTTTGTTTGAATCCTTATTAGAACAGGGTTTCTTCCATCATATTTTTCCTGCAATGTTGCAATATATTTAAATGAATGTGCTGGAACAACTCTATCGTCATGATCAGCAGTAATCACCATTACGGCAGGATAGTCAATATCATCTTTAATATTGTGCAATGGAGAATAATTATAAAGGTTCTCAAATTGTATTGAGTTTTCACTGGAACCATATTCGTTTACCCACGCCCAACCTATTGTAAACAAATGGAATCGAAGCATATCCATCACTCCTACTTCAGGGAATGCCACGGCATATAAATCAGGACGTTGATTTATTACTGCTCCAATTAATAATCCTCCATTTGAACCTCCACGAATAGTAAGTTTTTTAGGCGAAGTGTATTGTTCATTAATTAAATATTCTGATGCTGCAATAAAATCATCAAATACATTTTGCTTATTTAAACGAATTCCTGCTTTATGCCAGTTTTCGCCATACTCACCTCCTCCACGAATATTAGCTAAGGCATATACTCCGTTATTTTCCAGCCAAATAAGTCTGTCTGTTTTAAATGATGGTAATAAACTGGCATTAAATCCTCCATAAGCATAAAGTAATGTTGGATTATTTCCATCTAATTTCAATCCTTTTTTGTGAACTATAAACATTGGAACTTTAATTCCATCTTTTCCTTCAAAGAACACCTGTTTGGTTTCATATTCCGATGCATCAAAATCTAAAGCTGGTTCAAAATAAACCTCTCCGGAATTATTTTCCACATCGTACTTAAAAATTGTTGGAGCAACAGTAAATGATTTGAATTTATAAAACACTTCATTACTATTAACAGAACTATTTATATCACTTACACTACCTAATATTGGCAGTTCAATATCATATAAATAATCGCCTTTTATATTATATACTTCCAATTTCGTTTTAGCATCCTGCATATATAATGCAATAATATTATCGCCTGCAAGAGCACACTCTTTCAGTACATCTTTCTTTTCCGGTAATACATCAATCCAATTACCTATATTTAATGTATTAACATTAATACGTACTAGCTTATATTTTGGTGCATTATAGTTTGTTAAAACAATAAGATTGTCACCAACCTGATCGAGCACCTCATAATCATAATTAAATCCTGTGGTTAACTTTACAAAAGCATCTTTTTTTTGTAAATTTTTAACATATAAATTATTACCACTTGTAGATTCTGTTTCATAAACAAATAAATATTTTTCATCTCCGGATACATCAGCAGAATAATTCCTCAATGGATAATTTTTATTTTCAAATATAATTTTGTCGTCGATTGCCGGAATTCCCAATTTGTGATAAAATATTTTATGAAATTTGTTTATTCCTGATAATTCTTCGCCTTCCTTTTGTGTAGGATAACGACTATAAAAAAATCCGTTTTTATACCATGCTATATTTGAAAACTTTACCCATTTAACACAATCATCCAGGTCTTCTCCGGTTTCAATATTTCTTACAAAAATTTCGTGCCAGTCTGAACCACCTCTTGAAATTTGATATGCTATATATTTACCATCTTTTGAAATTGCAAAATCCTTACTCATTGCAACCGTACCATCTTCTGACAATTTATTTGGATCAATAAGAATCGTAGCTTCTTCCAGCAAATTCTGTTTAAATAAAACAGGCTGATCCTGCAAACCGGTATTTTTAAAAAAGAAATATGCATCTCCTTTTTTTACCGGGGATCCCATAGTTTCAAAATCATATAATTCTGTTAATCTGTTTTTTATTTTCTCTCTAAAAGGAATTTTTGCCAGATAATCAAAAGTAACTTTGTTTTGAGCAATAACCCAATTTTCAGTCTCTTCAGATCTATCATCCTCTAACCAACGATAAGAATCTTCAACCTTAACACCGAAATACTCATCAAGCTGATCGACTTTTTTTGTTTCCGGATAATCAATTTTTGAATCAGTACATGAAGAAAACCAAATTGAAAATACCAGAAAAATGAGAAGAAATTTTTGTTTCATTAGAATAAAGCTTAGTTAGACGTTTATTTTTCAATTATTTTGAATCAATAAATTTAACATTTATCAATCCAGTAAATTTATAAAAGAAATAAATGTTTTCAAAATATTAATGAGTCTAGTCTAAAAACTCTGACAGGGTTAATTTTGTTAAAATTCTAAATTACACAAAACTGGTTATAAGCCCATTAACACACCCTGGCAGGGTTGATAATCTGAATTCATTCTTTTTATACCATACTCATTAATAAATAACATGAGTTCGACTTAAGCATTATAGATAAAAATTAGTCAATAATCAAAAAAAGGGGCTGTTGAAAAAGTAAATTTCAACAGCCTTTATTTTTTGTCATTGACATGGA
>JAIORB010000125.1 GCA_021108325.1 Bacteroidales bacterium
ACTTTTCTTTTAACACATACTGGAAAGGCACGTGAAAAACGTGCCTTTTTTATTATACCAATTCTTCTTCAAAATGTCGTATCATTAATTACCCGCCTGCCAAACGAACAGGTTTTGAAGTTTAGAATGGTTAATGCCATTATATATTCAATCCATATTTGTTTTTCGCAAATATGGCATCTTGAATAATAAACGGTATTACTCGTATCTGGTATTTATTTTTTATTTAATGGTTGGTCAACACCCAGACCATATTTTTTATCATTTCGTTTGAGCATAAGACTAAAGAAAAGGCCTAGCAAACCTAAAGATGCAAACATTAATATTACATAAGTGTAATTTAATACTTCAGGGTCTCCTGGGTTTGTTGCATCAAGAATTACTCCTGCTAAAATAGGGAATCCCCATAATCCTAAATTCTGAATAGAATACATTAAACCATATGCTGTTCCTATTTGAGAATCTTTTACCATACTTACCATTGTTGGCCACATTGAAGCAGGAACTAGTGAGAATGCAATTCCTAATAAGATCATAAGTACATAAGGGGAAAACATTGTAAATGCAAAAGATAAATGTACAACTAACAATATTAACGAACCATAAATCATTAATGTAACTCCTTTCCCTATCCTATCAATAAAAATTCCAATCAAAGGTGTCATGGCTGCTGTCGCAGCGGGCATCCATGAAGCTATCTTGCCACTATTCTCAAGTGATACACCAAATTTATTTAGAAAAAAATCAGGTGCAAATTGATTAAAAGGAAACACCGCTGAATAAAATGTGACACATATGAGTGCTATATATAAATATCCTTTATTTGAAAGCAATCCAACTATATCTGAGAATTTGAATTTATCTTTTTCTGAGATTTTATTTTTTTGTAAAATCTGTTTATCGAGTTTTATATCAAGAACCATATAAACAATAAATACTAATAGCCCAATCAAAACCAGCATTCCTGCAAACCATATGGCTACATTAAGTCCATTCTCTGCATTAACTAAAGAAGGCTGAATACGTAATGCTAAAAATGTACCTAAACGTCCAAACCCTACTTTTAGACCAAAAGCAAGTGCTAAATTTTTTCCTTTAAACCATTTTACTAAAATTTTACTAATAACAACTATACTTGTTTCAGCTCCTAATCCATAAAAGAATCTTCCAATAAGCATCATCTTTAATTCTGGCGAGTATTGTGGAAAAATATTACTTAATGCAGTATATCCAAAACCACCGGCTCTGTACATATCGGAAGCTCCATAGGCCGTTAGCAAAGCACCAAATGTCATAAATGAAATAAACATAAAACCTGTTGGTCTTACACCAAATCTATCAAGTATTATACCACCAATAACAGCCATAGCAAGAAAAGTATTAGGTATGCTATACGCCGAACTGAAAAAACCATATTGAGTATTTGTAAACCCGAACTCACTTCTCAAAAGTGAAAACAGAGGTGAAAATGCATCATAAAAATAATAGTTAGTAAATAAAACAAAGCCTACAAGCACAAGTACAATCCATTTTAAATATTTTGAATCGTTAAGGTTTTTCTTTAAAGTTTCCATATTATTTAATTGAAACACAATTATACAAATAAAAATGAGAAAAGCTGTCTTTGCAGACAGCTTTTAAGTTATATAGATTCTAGAAAATATTATTCGTTATTTCCTCCATTTGGAGCTATTGCACCAGATGGTAATTCTAATCCATATCCTTGTTTAGCATCAGCTTTTTTTAGTAAGAAAGCTAAGAATATGGCAACAACTCCTAAACCTACTAACATTAATATAGGTGTAGTATAATTAAAAGCAGGAATTTCATGTGTTACCTGCTGCATTTCTTGCATAATTCCACTAATCTCAACATTACTTAAACCTTTTGCTTCTAAAGCTTGCCTTGTTGTTTCAATTTTTTCAACAACTTCCGGATTTGCTTTATCAAGTACCCAGCCTATTCCTTTAAAGAAAACATTTAATCCCCAGTTCTGGATTGTAAACATTACAGCATAAGCTGTTCCCAACCTGTTTTCGGCAACAATTTTTGCAACAGAAGGCCACATGGCAGCAGGAACAAGAGAAAATGCAATCCCAAGAGCTAATAATCCCAAATAACCAAGAGTAATACTATTAAATACAGATAGAGCTAAATGAGCAAAAATCAACAATAATGCTCCCAATATCATTAATGACGCAGCTTTACCTTTTTTATCAACAATATTCCCAAAAATTGGGGTAAATAAAATTGAACCTAATGGTATTAAGCTGGCGGTTTTTGGGCCATTTTTCAACCATACTAATAATGTATCAGACAATGAATAAATAAAGCCAACAAACAACAATAAGATAATAGATACAGCTATCAATTTATTCCTTTTTTTCTCAATATTTGATGGTACTAAAGTAATAGCTAATGCAAAAAAGAATAATCCTAAAAATACTGATAGATTGCCCAGCACCTTGCTACCAAATAAAACTATAGCAGCACTTTCGGGCATATCGTATGTAAAATTGAATTTATTAATTAAAAGATCCGGAGCATATTGCATAAATGGAAATACTGCAGAATAAAATGTTACGCAAAGTAATGCAATTAAAAGAAATGACCTGTTCGTAACCAGCTTAATTAAATCAGAAAATTTAAATTTTTCATCTTCATTATCTTCAGTTTGGCCTCTACGTTGATTATCAAGCTTAACATCAAAAATAATATAGATAAAAAACATTATTAACCCTATTCCAATAAGGGTTGCAGCAAAATTCACTGCCGGAGATACAACTCCATGGCCAATATCAATTGATAAAGCCTGGCCTAATGTAGACCCTAACCGGCCAAATCCCATGTTAATAGCCATTGCCAATGCCAGTTCGTAACCTTTAAACCATTTTACTACGGTACGCATTACTATAACACATACTATTTCTAAACCGGAACCAAATAATAATCTTCCGATCATCATCACCCATAACTGGCCGGATGTTTCAGTTGTAAATGTACCAGCAGCACCTAAAGCAGTTAATGCTGCTCCAATAGTTGCTAATAAACCAAATACAATCCCTGTTCGTCTTATTCCCCATTTATCGAGAATAATTCCACCAATAATAATCATCCCAAATACATTTGCCCAGGTAGTCCACTGAATTAATGTACCAAACTGACTACTCGTAATACCCATTTCAGTAATCATTAATGGTTTTATTCCTGAGAAGAAATCCTGAAACCAGTATGTTCCAAATGTTAATCCACTAATAAGAATTAATACTATCCAACGTATTCCTGCCGAATCTTTAATTGTTCTTTTTATTGTCTCTGTCATAATTATTAAGTTTTCTTTAAAAATTTCAACCATTCTAATACATTGCTATGATATAAACCATTACAACATAAACTTTTATATTTTTTTATTTCAAAAGCTTAAAATTACAAAAAAGGCTGCTAAAAAGCAGCCTTTAAATTAATATATTTATTGACAATTATTTTTGAATATTTGGTAACTCAAGACCATATCCTTTTTTCTTATTTTCTGCTTTAAGCATAATAGCAATGATAATAGCTAAAAAACCTGTAGCCGCAAATATCATCATAGGAACAGTATAGTCATAATGATATCCTTTTATTGACTCATCTGCTACACGTCCGTATTTTTCTAATGCCCATCCAATTAATAAAGGCGTTCCCATTAGTCCCCAATTTTGAACCCAGAAAATAAGAGCATATGCTGTTCCTAATTGTTTTTCAGGAATGATTTTTGGAACTGAAGGCCACATTGCTGAAGGCACTAACGAGAATGTAACACCTAAGAATAATATCAGGCCAATTGCAACAATATAATTATCGATAAATGGAATTGCAAAGATTGTATGAGCTATTAATAGCATAACAGAACCAATTAACATAATTGTAGCACCTTTTCCTTTTCTATCGTAAATACTACCAAATATTGGAGTCAACAAAATAGTTCCAAATGGCAAAAGGCCAGGAATAGTTCCTGCAAAATCAGGATTAACACCATACTTATTAATCATTAAATCTGTAGCGTAATATAAAAATGGAAAAACACCTGAATAGAATAACACACATAGTAATGCAATTAACCAAAAGCCTTTATTTACTAAGATAGTGAAAATATCACTAACTTTAAATTCATCTTCTTCGGAAGCCTTGTCAGCACCTTCTGAAGCTTCTAATTTTTTATCCATAAATGTATACCAGATAAAAGCTACAAAACCAGCAACTAAAAGACCCAGACCAAGCATCACTGGAGCAGAAAGAGCAGGAGCAGTTTTTGTTCCAAACCATACTGTAGCCATAGGATAAGGTAATGCTAATGCAAGAGCTGTTCCCATACGGGCAGTTGCCATTTCTAATCCCATTGCAAGAGCTAACTCTTTACCCTTAAACCATTTTACAATAATTTTCGAGACTGTAATTCCGGCAATTTCAACACCTACTCCGAAAATAGCAAATCCCAAGGCTCCATAAGCAATCTGAGATTTAATACCAAAAATAGTTCCTTCCATTGGAACTAATCCTTCAATAGCAGCATATTGTATAAGTGTTCCTACAATCATTGTAAGTGCAGCACCAAGTCCTGTGAACCTAACACCTACTTTGTCTAAGATAATTCCTCCAAAAATTAACATTAAGAAGAAAACGTTAAACCAGCCGTAAGCACTATTCCATATACCAAAATCGGCACTATTCCAACCAAAATATTCTTCGAAAAGAGGTTTTAAAGGAGATATTACATAATTGATGTAATAACCAGTCATCATTGTAAATGATACAACGGCTAAGGCTCCCCATCTTGCACCTTTAGAATCTCTTAGAGATTGCACTATTTTTTCAGTCATAATTATATTAGTTTGTTAATTATTTTTTAAAAAACATCTTGCGAATATAAAATAATTCGTTGTTTTAAAAAATGATTTAATCTAATAATGAGCATAAAACATCAAAATGTTTTCAAGGTTTTGTTAATAACCTTTGTAAACAAAAAAACCAGTCCTGATAACAATCGGGACCGGCTCTAATTTTATATCATTTTTGAATTATTGTCGAATATATATCCAAGCAGTTGGTTCAATTGCTTCTCTGGCCTTTTTAAGTTCAATTACGGCTTCTCTCCACGATTTATAAGCTCCAATACTAACCATCTGAAAATTGTATCTATTGGTATGCATTTCTGTTTGATAACCTTTCTTACCTATAAAATCATTATAAGCAGTTGCATATTGCGGAGTTTTAAAACTTCCAACTATGATATGAAACTTATATAATTTTTTCCTTTCTTCTTCAGCTTTTTTGATAGCGTCTTGTTTTGCTTTCGCTTCTTTTTGCTTTTTAAGCTTTAATGCTTTAGCTGCTTTTTGAGCTTTTGCAATACTATCATTTTTTGCTTTTAGTTCAATAGCTGCTTGTTCGGCACGCTTTTTCTTGCCAAACATTTCACAACCTGAACTAAGAACAACTAATAAACTTAATACAATAACTAAATTTCTCATACTATTCCGTTTAAATATTGATTTTGAGTTATAATGCAAATATATATAAAAATTGCAATGACAATCAAAAATATTGACATAAAAATCTGAAATTTAAATATTTAAGCATAAATATAAAAATTACAACTAAATCAATCAATTATAACAGCCTGGCTTACTAGTGAATAGGGTTGTTAAACTATAATATAAAATGAAATATCTCCAAATTTTAATGATTTTTTTTAACTTGGTAGATTAAAACAAACGCCAAATAACATGACAACTATTATTGATATTTTCGAAAAAAGTGTTAGTAAATATTCTAATAATCCGTTTCTGTGGGAGAAGAAAACGGATAAATATGAATCCTTAACTTATGGAAAAGTTCTTGAGCAAACTAAAATATTAGCTGCCGGTTTAATTAGTCTTAAAATAAAAAAAGAAGACAGAATAGCTCTTTTGTCTGAAGGTAGGAATTACTGGGTGATGAGTGAGCTGGCCATTTTATATACAGGAGCAATTAATGTTCCTTTATCAGTAAAATTAGATGCCGGTACTGATCTTCGTTTCAGACTCGAACATTCGGGCACAAAAATGATAATTGTTTCAAACTCACAAGCTCATAAAATAAGACAAATAAAAAATGACTTACCAAATCTTGAAAAGATAATATATCTCGATCCTCAGGATAATTATGAAAAAGATGAAATTTTTATAGGTGATATTTTTAGTTTAGGTGCTGAATATTTAAAGTCGTTTAAAGATGATTTCGAAAAAATCAAATCCACTATTAAACCTGACGATCTTGCAAATATTAGTTATACATCGGGGACAACGGCTGATCCGAAAGGTATTATGTTAACTCACCGGAATTATACTGCCAATGTTGAGCAATCATGTAGTTTAATGGATATCCCCGACACTTATAAAACTTTGCTGATACTTCCCCTGGATCATTCATTTGCCCATACAGCAGGTATATACAGCTTTATGGCGTACGGAGCGAGTTTGGCTTTTATACAATCGGGAAAATCGGCCATGGAAACTATAAAAAATATACCTCAAAATATTAAGGAAATAAAACCAAATTTATTATTGAGCGTTCCGGCACTTGCTAAGAATTTTAAAAAGAATATTGAGAAAGGTATTCAGGATAAAGGAGCAACAGCTGAGAAATTATTCAAGTTTGCTTTAAAACTGGCATATAGTTATAATAAAGAAGGATTTAATAAAGGAGGCATCATGCATTTCTGGAAGAAACCACTTCTTAACCTTTTCGATAAGATTTTATTTAGTAAGATTCGTGAAGGCTTTGGTGGTGAACTTGAGTTTTTTATTGGTGGCGGGGCATTACTTGATATTGAACTTCAACGATTTTTTTATGCCATAGGCATGCCAATGTTTCAGGGTTATGGCCTTTCGGAGTCAGCGCCAGTTATCTCTTCTAATTCAATGAAAAAACATAAACTAGGTTCGTCAGGTTATTTGGTTACAAATCTCGATCTTAAAATTTGTGATGATGACGGTAATGAATTACCTGTTGGTGAAAAAGGTGAGATAATTGTACGTGGCGAAAATATCATGGCAGGATACTGGAAAAACGAAAAAGCTACAAACGAAACACTTAAAGATGACTGGTTATATACAGGTGATTTAGGTTATATGGATAAAGATGGTTTCCTTTATGTTTTAGGCCGGTTTAAAAGCTTGCTTATTGGTGACGATGGAGAAAAATACAGTCCCGAATCAATAGAAGAAGCCTTGGTTGAACAAACAAAATATATTGACCAGGTAATGTTATATAATAATCAAAATCCATATACTATTGGGCTGGTTGTTCCAAGAAAAGAAGCACTGAAAAAATACATAATTGAAAATAACCTAAGCATAAATACCAAAGAAGGCCAGAAATTAGCTTTAGTTAAGATTCAGGAAGAAATAGACGAGTTTAAAAAGGGTGGCAAATTTGAAGGACAATTTCCTGAACGTTGGCTGCCTGCTGCTATTGCTATAATTGGAGAACCATTCTCTGAAGAAAACAAACTGATTAATTCAACACTAAAAATGGTACGTGGTAAAATAGTCGAATATCATAATAAGAAATTTGAATACTTGTTCACTCCAGACGCCAAAGAAATTACGAATAGTGAAAATCTCGACGTAATTAGCAAATTTTAATATTTAAAAAGCTTGATTAAATTCAAGCTTTTTTTATTTCTTGAAGATGTTTTTTATACATAATTATTAAAAATAAAACTCCAGATTGAATATTTTTTAGTAACTTATCAAACTATAATCTAAACTTCAAATTCCTTTTTCGCATGGTATTACGAATAAAATATTTTCTTTTCGTATTTGCTACTTTAGTTTGCATTACAGATATATACTCGCAAAATGGGACTCCGTTTATTACTCATTTTAAAGAATGTAAGGAGATTGAGACACAAAACTGGGCAATAAGTCAGGATAACCAGAATGTTATGTTATTTGCTAACAGAAGAGGAATTCTTACATTCGATGGACAAAACTGGGATATTATTAAACTTCCATACATACCATTTGCTCTTAACAAAAACCCCTTTGATAATAAAGTTTATGTTGGAGCCAATAATAACTATGGCTACCTTGAAAGAAACTCAAAAGGATTTATTGAGTACAAATCATTATCGTCAGACACAACCGATATAGGTGTTATTTCTAAGATTATATTTACAGATTCAACCATTTTCTTTTATGGAGATAAAACAATAACACGCCATTATACAAACAATCCCCAAAAATTTAAAAGATGGCATTCGAAAAATTTCAAACCATTTACGGGAATGTTAATAACCCATAAAAATACTTTCTTTAATGTTTATGGCGAGGGATTATATCGATTGGAAAGTGATACTCTTTTCCCTATTGTAACTGGCTATTATACCGAGAATAGTGAAATCCTTTTTAGCTTGCCTTATAATGATAAAAGAGTATTGGTTGGTACAGATAATAGTGAATTATACACATTCGACGGAATAAAATATTACAATTACGATATTAATGATGATGGTTATTTAGAAGAAAGCATTTTAGCCGATGGACAAATAATATCCGATACTTTATATGCATTTGGAACATTATACGGTGGCGTTGAGGTGGTTAACAAAAGAACAGGGAAAATAGTTTACACAATTAATTATCAGAACGGATTACCTGACGATGAAATATATTCTTTAGGTCTTGATAATAATAATGGTTTATGGATTTCGCATGAATTTGGTGTAAGCAGGGTTGATTTCAATTTACCTTTAAGAAATTTCACGACTTACCCGGGATTAAAAGGAAACCTTATCTCATCTGTTTGGCATAATAATGAACTTTATGTAGCTACAAACGAAGGTATTTATTACCTTTCTGAGGTTAAAGACTATAACGAAATAGATATTTGGGTAAAAACAAGTCCAGCAAGGAGGAAAACAACAAAAAGTACAAAAAGCGAAACGACAGAAGAAAAGCGACCAGCTAAAAAATTATTTTCAAAACTTTTCAGTAAAAAAACTGAAACAATCGAACCGGAAGAAAAAAAACCGGGATCGACCAAAAAAACTACAAGAACCAAGCCACGCTATGTTAAAAAGACAGTAAGTAAATTAAAAGCAATTAATTATATCTATAAAAAGGTTGAAGGTCTTAATGATAAATGTACCCAGCTGGTATCGACCGAACATGGCATACTTGTTGCTTCGAATAATGGTCTTTATCATATTGAGGAACATAAATCAAAGGAAATTGTTGGTAACAGGTATATAAATCAAATAAGTAATAAAACAAGTAATGGTGGTTATTATATTTCTACTGCTAATGGACTATTCTCGATTATTTACACTGATGAAAAATGGCAGCCCGAATATAGTTTTGTTGATTTTACCGAACCCGTTTATACCATAAATATTTTAAACAAAAATAGTACATGGTTAGGTGGAGACGATTATGTTTACTCCTTTTTAATTGACTCACTTGGCGAACCTAAAGATTTTAAATATTACAGTGTAAAAACTGATTTCCCGGAACAGTACAAACTAGATTTTATTAACGATTCTTTATTTCTGTTTCTGGAATCAGGACAATATTATTATGATATAAAAACAGACTCATTTAAACTTTACATATCAGATTATTTTAATAACCAATCCAGGTTTAAATTTTTATTAAATCAACAAAACCTACCCTGGGTTAAAAAAGGAAATGAGTGGCTGTGCTTAAATTCAAAAAATGAATGGTCTAGACAAGAGTTTTTAATTTTAAAACTCTTTAATGATATTTCATCGATAATTTCTGATAAAGATCACAATATGTGGATTATTAATAATAATAATCAATTATATAAGCTCAATCATTCCAAATTAAAAATTCGCAAACCAGACTTTAATGTATTTTTTAATCAAGTTAAAAATGAAAATAAAATCTTATTCGATATAACTAATTTAAGATTTGATCCTGAGAATAAAGCTATTAATGTTAATATTATAGCGCCATATTATATTAAGAAGAACTCTACACAATATCAATATTTTGTCGAAGGGCATATGAACGATTGGTCTGCATGGAGCACAAGCCAGAGTATCAGCTTAATTGTAGAATCGGGTAGTTACACACTTCATGTAAGAGCGAAAAGTATTTGGGGCATCATGAGTGAAATAAAGTCATTACAATTTTTCATAAAGCCTCCTTTTACAAAAAGCACTTTATTTTATGTTTTGATAGGAATTGGAATTATTGTGTTATTCCTCATCACATCAAAGATTAGAGAACGTAAGTTGTTGCACGATAAAAAAATACTTGAACACAAAGTTAAAGTACGAACTATTGAAATTCAGGAACAAAAAGAAGAAATTGAATCACAACGAGACGAGATTATAATTCAACGTGATATGATTCTTGAGCAAAAAGAAGATATTACAGCCAGCATAAATTATGCAAGCCGAATTCAGAATGCAGTGTTACCAATAAACGAGCATTTCGATAATGCATTTAGCGACCATTTTATTCTTTTTAAACCACGCGATATTGTAAGTGGCGATTTCTACTGGATTGCCGAAGATAAAGATAAACTCTATTTTACAGCAGCAGACTGCACCGGACATGGTGTGCCTGGAGCATTTATGAGTATGCTTGGAATATCGTCGTTAAACGAAATTTTTGGTAGCAAAAGTGATAAGCTCACAGCCAACAAAATACTTAATCTGTTACGTGAGAAAATAAAATATTCATTACATCAAACCGGAAAAGAAGGAGAAAATAAGGATGGTATGGATATGGCACTGTGTATTTTACATAAAAGGAAAAATATTCTTGAATATGCCGGGGCTTATAATCCTTTATACTTAATCAGAGATGGTGAATTGCACGAATATAAAGCAGATAGAATGCCAGTTGGAATATACCATGTTGAAAAAGATAGTTTTACAAACCACGAAATTAAGATTAAAAAAGGTGATATCATATATATATTCTCTGATGGTTTTGTTGATCAGTTCGGTGGACCCGGAGAAACTAAATTCAAGAGTACAAATTTAAAAAAGCTGTTATTGGAGATTCAGGACAAGCCTATGGCTGACCAAAAACAAGTAATGGAAGAAACATTTGAAAAATGGAAAGGGAAATTACATCAAATTGATGATATCATTTTTATCGGAATAAAATTCTAGATAAATTATCCTTAATAAATTGTCATTGCGAGTGAGGCACGAGCGAAGCAATCCATAAAATATATGAGATTGCTTCATTTCGTTCGCAATGACTCTCTTAGTGTTTATTTTTATTCGTCTCTATGTACCATATCCGGCGAAAAAGCCGGCAAACATATAGCAATGTATTCTGCTCCTCCCACAAATGGAGTGCTGTATTGTACCCATTCATTCTTCCCTATTAATATTCCCTGACCAGCAATTACATTATACTCTTCTGTTTTAGTTTTTACTTTTATTGTTCCTTTTAAAACAACAGTATATTCATCAAACTCAGGGTTCTGTCCCGGTTCTTCCCAACCTTCAGAGCTTTTCATTCTAGCTATACTAATAGCAGAATCATTACTATTTACTCTTCCAAAAAATTCTTCAATAATTTTCTCTTTTGTTCCTGCAGCCTTTATTATAGATGGCGATTTTATTAATTTTATCATTTTAATTATTTTATTTTACTCAAAATACTCAAAACCTTCAATAATATCGAGATATACGCCATCAAAACCGGCATCAATAATTTTATCTAGATATGCATTTTCATTACCAAAGATAATATCTTGCCAATCTGAATTCCAATATTGTACTTTGTAGTTCCCTTCCCAGTCTGGATTTTCAGCCTCTATCCACTCAGGTGAACCAACAGTCCATGACTCATCCCAGTAATATCGGTAATCTTCTGCTTCACCAATGCTCATGTAAATAACAACCAGGCGGGTTCCTCCATTGGCTTTTTGTTTTAACTGTTCAACTTCGGTAGTATTAAATTCCTGGTTATCATCACCGAAGAAATAATCCATAATTAAAAGATCATAGTTTGTAGCCTTTATATCATTAATAAATTCCGTTTTTGAAGCATAGTTTTCAGGATTAATTAGATAAAGAAAGTTTTCTACATCTGAAATATTCGCTATACTATTTGTGTTTTCGTTATAAGGATTTAAAGGATAATCTGGAATTTGGCTAAGTTCTCTGTCATCGGCAGCAAAAGAAATATAAGTTTTTGCGTTATTCTTTGAATACGAATCATCCATTTTGGAAGGTGTGTAACAATAATCTGTAACTAAAATCACATTCCCTGCTGATTTTGCAATATCCAATAAGGCAGTCAGATATTCATTATCTTCCGTGTTAGTGGCGATATCATCATCATCGTAACCATAAAATAAATCTTCTTGCCCACAAGCATCTATTGCTCTATTATAATTAATGTCAGCAGATCCGTCAGTATCTCCATTAGAAGAGACTAACTCATGACCATTTTGTGGAATAATTACAAAATTAGAATTTTCAACTTTTGCATATTGACTAAGCGCAATTACAAAATCACGCATTTCCTGTTTAAAATCAAGATCATAATCGGAAGAATCATCTTCATCATCTGAACATGAAGATATTAAAAGCAAAAAAGTAAGTAAATAAATAATTTTTTTCATAGCTTAATCTATTTGTTAATTAATATAGCAAGTTACAATATTAAAATAAAGAAGTAAACCTATATTTCATAAAAACCTTTAGCAGTAAAAATTATAAATAAATTTATCAAATTACTTTTAAATCTTTGTTTAAATAAAAATATCTTTTCTATATTTAATTCGAATTGGGGAATCTAAATTATTTACCATGAATATAACGGGCAGAATTATATCATTGTTGCTATTATTTTTAATTTCCACATCTGGCTTTGGTCAAACTGAAAAGATTGACAGCCTGGTTTTTGCCCTGAGAAAAGCTAAGAATGAAGAAAAATTTGATATACTTCACGAATTACACATAAATACATACCGGAATAATACCCAAAAAAGTTGTGAATATGCCAAAGAAGCAATAGAACTTTCAAAAAAATTAGATGCCATAAAGCCACTTATAAGAGCCTATCAGGATTTGGGAATATCTTATGTTCTATTAAGCAAATTAGACAGTAGTTTAAATTATTTTGAAAAAGCACGTGGTATTGCAAAAAAATTAAATAATGATCATGCGGTTGCATCAAGCACAAGAAGTATTGGTTCTGTATATTGGTATAAAAATGACTATAAAAAAGCTCTTCAGTATTATGAAGAATCATTAGAAGCATTTGAAAAACTAGGCGATGAGCAACAAATTGCAACTTGTGTTGCTAATTTAGGATCAGCTTATTATGCCATGGGAGATTTCCAAAAATCTATCGAATACTTTCAACGTTCATACGATTTATTAGATAAAGAAAAATATCCTGAAGAAACTGCAGATTGTTTAAACGATATCGGAAACATTTACCAGGAATGGGGAAACCAAAACAAAGCCCTCGAATATTTTCTAAAATCTCTTAAAACAAATGAGAAATTCAACAATAAAAGGGGAATGGCAGCTAATTTCGAAAACATTGGAAATGTGTATTTCAAGGAAGAAAACTACCCTAAAGCATTAGAATATTATTGGAAAGAACACAGAATCTATCACGATTTAAATAATCCCATTGATGTTGCATACTCATATATCCCATTAGGTAATGTGTACCAAAAACTGGACAACCTGGATTCGGCTCTTTTTTTCTTTAATAAATCACTTAATAATTTTGAACAACTTGATCAAAAAAAGGGAAAATCAAACGTACTTAAAAAGATCGGCGACATATATCAAACGCAAAAAATATATAAACAAAGCCTTCCTTATTATGAAAAATCCGCTCAAATTGCCCGTGAAATTCAGAATAATAAAGGTTTAGCTGATGCATATTCGGCATTAGGAATTTCTCATTATTATTTATCAGATTATTCCCAGGCTCTTTCCTATTTGCTCGAATCTGCTAATCTGTCCTATAAAGGGAAATTTATTTATTTGTTACAGGATAATTATTACTACCTGGCAATGATTCATCAAAAACTAAATAATAAAGATGATCAGATATCATATTTGAAAAAATATATTCAAACCAAAGACTCCATTTTAACTATTGAAAAACAAAAGCAAATTTCTGAACTGCAAGCCAAGTACGAAACCGAAAAAAAAGATAAAGAAATTGAATTATTAAATAAAGAAAAGGAGATTGATAAAAACAAATTGTTAGTTCAGAAAACCATTAACTACAGTATCATAGCTATTCTTTTAATATTTGCCATCGGAACTTTTTTGCTTTTTAGGAGGATAAAAGAAAAACAGCGAATTAATAAGCTGTTAAGTAGCAAGAATAAAGAAATTCAGGAAAAACAAGCTAAAATTGAGAATCAGAATACAAAATTAGCACAACAAACAGAAAAATTACATGAACTCGATGAGGTAAAATCAAGGTTTTTCACCAATATATCACACGAATTCAGAACTCCTTTAACCCTTATTATTGGCCCAATTGAACAACTCCTTTTAACAGTAAAAGATAAGAATATAAAGGAATCGTTAAATTTAATGTTAAGAAATGCACAAAAACTTCTGGAATTAATTAATCAATTGCTCGAAATATCAAAAATCGAGAAGGGCAATGTAAAATTAAAATTCCGGCATGGAAATATAAAAAACGAAGTTCAATATATTATTGAGATGTTTTCTTCTCTTGCCAATGAAAAAAACTTATGCATAAATTTCAAAACTGACAGTTCTGATTTTAACGGATATGTAGATAAAGAAAAGTTTGATAAAATCATTATGAATTTGCTATCTAATTCGTTTAAACACACTAAAAAAGGAAGTATTAGCATAGATTTAAGAAAATCAACAGAGCCGGGGAAAATAAAAATCACCGTTTCTGATACCGGAATAGGTATAAAAAAAGAAAAGCTTCCATTTATATTTGATCGTTTTTACCAGGCAGACAATAACGAAACAGCAGAAACTGCCGGCACAGGGATTGGCCTTTCATTTACAAAAGAATTAATTAAACTTTATAAAGGAGAAATTACTGCACAATCAGAACCCGGAAAAGGAACCCAATTGATAATTAATCTGCCAGTTAGTTTAGATTATTACACAGAACATGAATATGAACTTGTTACTGACAAAATTACAAGCCCCGATTCTACAATTACAAACACTGAATTAACTGAGAAACAACCCGAAACAAGTAATCAGGAATGCCCTGATAAAAATTCAGAAACAATTTTAGTTGTTGAAGACCATACCGATTTAAGAAAATTTATTGCAAGTAATTTGTCTGATTGTTATCATATTATTGAAGCATCGAATGGGAAAGAAGGTATCGAGAAGGCTCTTAAAAATTTACCTGATATTATTATCACAGATATTATGATGCCGGAAGTTGACGGGATTGAACTAACCAAAACTTTAAAATCTAACGAAAATACAAGCCATATCCCAATTGTTATGCTTACGGCAAAAAGCTCTTCGGAAAGCAGGATTGAAGGTCTTGAAACTGAAGCCGATGATTACCTGACCAAACCTTTTAATATTAAAGAACTACAAACACGAATAAATAATCTGGTAAAAATCAGGAAAAAACTTCAGGAAAAATATCATCGGTCAATTAGTGTTAATCCCTCAGAAATTACAACCACATCCGTTGACGAACAATTTATATCGAAACTTCTGAAAATTGTTGAAGAAAATATGGTTAACACAGATTTCTCTGTCGAAATTCTTTGCGATTTGGCCGGAATGAGCCGGGCAAACATTCATAAGAAATTAAAATCATTACTTAATCAGTCGGCAACCGAATTTATTAACTCTATAAGATTAAAGCGCGCAGCTCAGCTGATAAAACAAAATGCAGGTAATATCTCCGAAATTGCTTATGATGTCGGATTCAACAATTTATCCTATTTCAGCAGGGCATTTAAAAATCATTTCAATATTACTCCCAGGGAAATGATGGAAAATAAGGATTATTGATTATTGTTTCTAAAAAATATAATGAGTCCGGTCTAAGAACCCTGCCAGAGTTAATTTTGTTAAAATCTCAAGTTACACAAAATTGGTTATCAATCTATTAATACAACTCTGGCAGGGTTGATAATCCAAATTAATTCTTTTTATACCAAACTCATATAATATTTCCCTATTCTGCAACTTACTGTAATTAAAACAATTACACTCCTTGAAACATTAGTGTTAATCCTTGAAACATAAGTGACAATTCTTTTTTGGTTTTGGCCATACTTTCGTAGTATGAATAATTGAAAAATTTATAAATCAATTAACCAGAATAATATGAAAAAAATTATACTCATTTTAACAGTAGCATTTTTAATGCTAAGTACAACAAGCAATGCCCAACTCGAACTTTGGGGCATGACTTCCGAAGGAGGAGAAGATAATTACGGTACCATATTTAAAACCGATGTAAATGGTAACAATTATAGTATTGAACACTCATTGCTTAAAATTGAAGGCATGATACCTGATTATACTGAACTATGCGAAGCCGGTAACGGGAAACTTTACGGGATGACATCCATGGGTGGAACAAATAATTCTGGAGTAATATTTGAATACAATCCAAACACAAATACATATACTATAAAAAAGAATTTTACAGGAGGAACTGATGGTAAAAATCCTCATGGAAGTTTAATACAGGCCGATAACGGGAAACTTTACGGGATGACATCCGAGGGCGGGATAAATAATTATGGAGTAATATTTGAATATGATCTGACAACAGATATATGTATAAAAAAAATAGATTTTAACGGCATTGGTACAGGACGTTATCCTCAAGGAAGCTTAATGCAAGCTGATAACGGGAAACTTTACGGAATGACAAAAGAGGGAGGAGCAAATAACCTTGGAGTAATATTTGAATATGACCCGGGAACAGGGACATACACTAAAAAATTTGATTTTGATGGTACTAATAAGGGGAATTATCCTTATGGAAATTTGATACAGGCCGATAACGGAAAGATTTATGGGATGACATCCGAAGGCGGGATAAATGACTATGGGATAATATTTGAATACAATCTGGCAATTGATACATGTATCAAAAAAATAGATTTTGATGGTACTAATACAGGAAAAAATCCTTATGGAAGCTTAATGCAAGCTGATAACGGGAAAATTTACGGGATGACATGCATGGGTGGAACAAATAATTCTGGAGTAATATTTGATTATAGCACAGAAACAGGTATATGTATCAAAAAATTTGATTTTAATAATCTTAATACAGGACGTTATCCTCTTGGAAGCTTAATGCAAGCCGATAACGGAAAAATTTATGGAACAACAAAATCTGGCGGAACAAATAATTATGGAGTACTTTTTGAATATGACCATGTAACAGATATATGCATCAAAAAACTTGATTTTAACGGTACTAATAACGGGAGTTATCCTAATGGAAGATTAATGCAAGCCTCTAACGGGAAAATTTACGGAACAACAAAATCTGGTGGGGCAGATAGCTATGGGGTGTTCTTTGAATACGAACCTGACACAGACACATACACAAAAAAAATAAATTTTAACGGTACTAATGGAAGTTCTCCTGCCGGAAGTTTAATACAAGCATCTGACGGGAAATTTTACGGAATGACTGAAAGGGGCGGAATAAATGACTATGGAGTAATTTTTGAATACGACCCGGCAACAGGAATATACACTAAAAAATTTGATTTTGACGATTCTAATACAGGAAGTTATCCTCTCGGAAGTTTAATGCAAGCTTCTAACAAGAAACTTTATGGGATGACATCCGAGGGCGGAACAAATTACTGTGGAGTGCTTTTTGAATACGACCCGATAACAGGCACATATACTAAGAAATTAGATTTTGACGATTCCAATACAGGGGATGAACCTTACGGAAGCTTAATGCAAGCCTCTAACGGAAAACTTTACGGAATGACAAAAGAGGGCGGAACATCAGGCAAAGGAGTACTTTTTGAATACGACCCTGTAACAAGTATATATACTAAAAAAATTGATTTTGACGGTACTAATGGATATTATCCTTGGGGAAGTTTAATGCAAGCATCTAACGGGAAAATTTACGGAACAACATATGGTGGAGGAACAGGCGGGGGAGTAATCTTTGAATACGACCCGATAACAAACATATACACTAAAAAATTTGATTTTAGTGCTAATAATGGAGCTTTTCCTTACGGAAGTTTAATACAAGCAAACAACGGAAACTTATACGGGATGGCAAACTATGGTGGAACAAATGACTGTGGGGTACTCTTTGAATACAATCCGGAAACAGACATATTCACTAAAAAATTAGATTTTGACGGTACTAATGGAGATTCTCCTTATGGAAGCTTAACGCAAGCCTCTAACGGGAAACTTTACGGGATGACAACATCGGGCGGAACATCAGACAAAGGAGTACTCTTTGAATACGTACCGGCAACAGGTATATATACTAAAAAATTAGATTTTGACGGTACAAATGGAAGTGAACCATACCGTACATCTTTAATCGAAATTTGCCCTGCAAAACTTACAAGCCAAGACTTTACTATCTGTGATGGCGATAGTATTTTGGTTAATGGTAAATATCTTTACTCTGCAGGTACTTATTATGATACTTTATCAACCTGCTGTGGAAGCGATAGCGTTGTTGTTACAGATTTAACAGTTAACCCTGTTTATAATATTACTGAAACAGCAGAAATTTGCGATGGCAATATTTATACCTGGGAAGGCAGCGATTATACCATATCAGGAACTTATGCCGAAACTTATGCAACAGTAAACGGTTGCGATAGTATCAGGGAACTTGTATTAACGGTTAATCCTGTTTATAACGAAACTGATGCAGCAGAAATTTGCGAAGGCGATAGTTATACTTTTGGTACTCAAACCCTGACAACAGCAGGAGAGCATGTTGAAACCTTTGAAAGTGTTTCGGGTTGCGATTCGATTGTAACTCTCACACTTACAGTTAACCCTGCTTACAACGAAACTGATGTAGTAGAAATTTGCGAAGGCAGCAGTTATACTTTCGGTACGCAAACTCTGACAGAAGAAGGAGAGTATGTTGAAATTTTTGAAAGTGTATCAGGTTGTGATTCGCTTGTAACACTTACACTTACGGTTAATCCTGTTTATAACATTACCGAAACAGCAGAAATCTGTAATGGTAATGTTTATACCTGGGAAGGTAGCAATTATACCGAAGCAGGAGAATATATTGAAACATTAGAAACTGTATCAGGTTGCGATTCCGTTGTTACACTTACATTAACAATATTTACAGTAGATGCATCAGTAACAGTTAACCAATCCACATTAACTGCTAATGCAACAGGTACGTATCAATGGATTGATTGCAGTAATAATCAGGCAATAAGCGACGAAACAAATCAAAGTTTTACTCCTGCACAAACAGGCGATTATGCCGTGGAAGTAACTCAAAACTCATGTATAGACACTTCATCATGCTACAATATTGTTATTACTTCAATTGCAGAAAATAATTTTGGTGCAAAAATCACGGTATATCCTAA
This sequence comes from Bacteroidales bacterium, assembly GCA_021108325.1. Taxonomy (GTDB): domain Bacteria; phylum Bacteroidota; class Bacteroidia; order Bacteroidales; family UBA12077; genus UBA12077. The sequence continues at coordinate 19,600 of JAIORB010000125.1, forward strand.
TCCTGCATGCGGTTTTGTTAATATTGAGCTTCCTGAATTTTCAGAAAGCTACAGGGTAACATTAATCGATATGCTGGGCAGGGTTTTACTTGAAGATGATTTAACAGGAACAAGTAAGCAAATAAACCTTAGCACTTATACAAATGGGCTTTATGTTCTGACAGTTTATGATGTGCAAAATAAAATTTTGAAATCATTTAAAATCATAAAAAAATAGAAAAGTTAGCAATTAACACTAATAACCAGTAAACCTGTCTGCCCTGACTGCCGTTAGGCAGGCGACGGCAGGCTAATTAACCAATAAATTATAATAATCATGAAAAAACAAAACTTAATTTTATTAATTGCTTGTATTTTGTGTTTTACTTTAACCCAAAATAAAGCTTACGGCCAATTAGGAAATATAAAAAAGGCCGCTCAAAAAAAGGTTGAAAAAGTAAATCCTATTGTAAAAGAAGAGCCCCAAACTTCTGAAAAAGAAGAGACTACTGTTACATCAGAAAAGAAAAAAGATGAAACAACCGTAAAACCGGAAGGAAAAATAATCTATGTTGCCAAAACAGGTAGCAATAAAAATCCCGGAACAAAAGAAGCTCCTATAAAAAATCTGGATAAAGCAATCCAAGTTGCTGAAGAGTACGATAAAATTTACGTTCAGGAAGGGGTTTATTCAGGCACTTTCGATGTAGGTTATTTTGAAATCACCAAACCACTTGAGCTTTATGGCAGTTATAATGCGGATTTTACAAAAAGAGATCCAATAAATACTCCATCAGTTATTCAAACCATTAAAGATAAAGCAACATCATCGAAACAAAGTATTATAATCATTTACGAAACACACAATGTTGTAATTGAAGGATTTACAATTGACATGGGTAGACACAATAATTACGATAACAATGCTCCTGAAGGAGTAGAAACCGGATACCTTACTCTTACAAATACAGGAGGAACACCTAAAAGATCAGCAATAAAAATTGTTGGTAATAATGTAAAAATCCAGAACAACACTTTTGCTAATATTAGCTATGGTGGAATATTCATTATGCAGCGAATGAACATGGACGGCAAAATATTAATCGATAATAATGTATTTGTAAATGTTGCTCAGGTAGGAATTGAATGCAATCCTTTAAGAGGGCCTGGTGAAATAAGAGAAATTGAAATTTCAAACAATACCTTTGCATTTACTTATGGAACAACTTTCTTGAATGATAACTTAGGTTGTGCCGTATGGTTAAAAGGTAAAGCAAATTACAATTTACATCATAACATTTTCTCATATGCTTCAGATGCCGGTCTTAGGTATCTTGATGTTAGTGAATCTACATTAAAACTTGATTATAATTTATTTATGAATAACAGAAAAAATGATATCCATACCAGTATTTACAACAAACGAGTATTTATAACGGTTGAAGAATTCGAAGATGTTGATTTTGTTTCAAGTCTGGTTGGGAACAAACGAATGACAAAAAAACTTCCATTAAATAAAGCTTATACAGGTGAATTCATTAATATGGCAGCAGAAGTTTCAATGGAATATGACCCAAATACTGACTGGAACCAGGTAAGATCAATTCTTGGATTACCACAACAGGCATCAGGTACAGCAAAAATATCATTTTTCGCAAACAAGTATCCGTGGCAGGAAAGCACTAAACTTTTTGGTGCTGTTTCAGATTTTGGGGCGCAAATTCCAAAAACTAAATAATATTTATACGATAAGTTTATCAAAAACAAACTCTAAATAAATTCTAAAAGCTGTTCTTGTTGAACAGCTTTTAGAGTTTTATATACTTATCACCTGCTAAACGTTTTTTTAAAATCTTTTTCAGCTCTCTTTTTGTAGGCTTTAAATAATACTTCGACGATTCTTCAGTACTATCCTGCACTATTTCTACCACGGTAATATTCCTGATATTTTCCATATCATCATCGGAAAGAATATCATCAAATTCCAGCGTATCTTTTACCAGATTCAGGATTTTCACCTTCCAATAATCATTTGTGTCTTTATAATTTAGGAAATAATATCCTTTGTATTCCCGAAGAATTTGCTGATCAGATATTTTAAATAATTCTTCGTCCTTTCGAGAAAATACTTTAACTGAATCACCAAACGAATTAACTGTAATATCCCAGTTATCTGCAAAAGTAAACGATGTATCCTCCGAAATTGAATCCCCGGTTTCTTCGCGAAACTCAACTTTGGTCATCAATAAATTTTCCCGGTATTCTCTGATTATTTTATCGGACTCAATTCGTATAGTAGATGTATCATAAACCGAAGAATATTTACCTGTTAATTCACCAGGGAATTCTGACAGATTTTCTCTCCCTTCAGGCTGTGGTACTTTAAACCAAATATATGGCCCACAGCTAATAAAAAAGGCAAGAACAATTAATATAATCACGTTTCGTTTCATAACATTATGATATTGATTATTAGCCAATTTACAAATAAAACGTTAGAAAGTAAATTTTATGATACAATAAAAAAAGGGTGTCATCCCGTGACACCCTTGAATTTTATCAAAGATTTATTATTTTTTAGGAATATTCTTAAGAGTTTCAACTAAGAATTCGTAGAACAATCCTACAGTTTTAATATTCACTTTCTCGTCAGGAGAGTGTGGGTAACGAATTGTTGGTCCAAATGAAATTGCATCCAAATTTGGATAATTCTCCATTATAATTCCACATTCTAAACCTGCGTGTATACCTTTAATCTCAGGAACTTTACCCCATTTATTATTGTAAACATCCTGCATAGTTTTCAGGATTGGAGAATTGATATTTGGATTCCATCCCGGATAGGCACCTTCATGTACAACTTCAGCACCCGCTAATTCTAATACGCAACGAATCATATTAGCCAAATCTTCCTTAGCACTCTCAACTGAGCTACGTTGTAATGAAGCAAGTTCAATAAATCCGTCCTCCTTTTTAACAATAGCCAGGTTAGTAGATGTCTCAATCAAACCTTCCATGGCATCGCTCATTCTAATTACACCATTTGGAATTCCATAAATACCTTTTATTAAATTATTAAGTGTTTTTTCATCAATAACTTGCGCTGGCATATCAGTTTCAGCATAAGTAATATCTAAACCAGGCTCTGTAACTGAAAGTTCACTTTTAATTTGTGGAACAAGCTCATCAATAAAAGTTTTAAATTCACCAACCTGAGCTTTAGGAACTGTTACAACTGCAAAACCTTCACGTGGAATTGCATTACGTAAACTTCCTGACTGAATATCAGCCAAGCGAATATCCAATGACTTATTTATTGTGTATAAGATTCTATTTAAAAGCTTATTAGAATTCCCTCGACCTAATGGAATATCCAATCCCGAGTGTCCGCCTTTTAATCCTTTAACGTCAATTCTAAAAGCAGCAGAGTCAGCCGGAACTTCTTCTTCTCTATAATAAAATTTTGCATTAGTATCAATACCACCGGCACAGCCAATATATAATTCACCTTCGTCTTCAGAGTCTGTATTTATTAAAATATCAGCATCTAAAACTCCTGCTTTTAAATTTTCAGCTCCGGTCATTCCGGTTTCTTCATCAATTGTAAACAAAGCTTCTATTGGTCCATGTTGAATGTCTTTAGCCTTAAGTACAGCCATTGCTGCTGCAACTCCAATACCATTATCAGCACCTAAAGTTGTATCTTTTGCGGTAACCCATTCGCCATCAACATAAGCCTGAATAGGATCTTTTTCGAAATCATGATCGATATGGCTGTTTTTTTGAGGAACCATATCTAAGTGCCCTTGTAGAACAACAGTTTTTCGATCTTCCATTCCCGGTGTTGCCGGCTTTTTAATAATAACATTTTGTATTTCATCGACAATTGTTTCTAATCCAAGATCTTCACCAAATTTCTTAGCAAATTCAACTGCTTTTTGTTCTTTTTTTGATGGGCGTGGTATGTCGCATAATTGTTGAAATATTTCCCAAACAGCTTTGGGTTCTAAATTCCGAATTTCACTCATTATAATTCCTCCGTTTATTTATTTAAATTAATATTTATACATTGACTAATTATTTCAAGAAATGTTTAATTTTTTTTCAAAAATTAGCAAGCTCAAATTTAGAAAAAAAATACCGGCTAACTAAAGATCACAAAATTTTAATTTTTTTTCTTAACAATTCTTAACATAAAAACGATTAACAAAAAGAAACTTTTTTGGTTCTTATCCGTCTAATTATCACAATAATTTTTGTTTTGAAAAAACATTGCATTTTTGAAACAAAACAGTTTTATTTGTGTTTAAATAAAATAGCATATACAAATATGTATATATTTTATTTTTTCTCGATAAAAAATTGAAAGTAGGAAGATATGAAGAGGATAGTTTTTTTATTGGCTATAGTGAGTTTGGGACTAATTAAAATAAGCAGTGCACAAGAAGCAAATGTTAAGTGGTACACTTTCGAAGAAGCAGTAGAATTAAATAAAACCGATCATCGTAAAATATTTATTGATGTATATACTGATTGGTGCGGCTGGTGCAAAAAGATGGAAACAACAACTTTTACTCATCCTGCAATTGCAAAAATACTGAATGAAGAATATTATGCTGTTAGGTTCGATGCTGAAACTAACGATACAATTGATTTTGCAGGAAGACAATTTATTAACGAAGGTGGAAGAAACAGGTCTCCACATCAACTGGCTGTTGCATTATTACAAGGAAAAATGTCTTATCCATCCATTGCGTATTTAAATGAAACCAATAATCTCATATATACATGGCCTGGATATAAAACCCCCGAAACTTTAGAACCAATACTCAAGTTTTTTGCTGAAGATGCGTTTTTAACAACTCACTTTGAAGAATATCAAAAGAATTTCAAGAGTGGAGCTAAAACAAATTAATTGATATATTAGTACTGAGTATCGAGTATCAAGAAATTAAACATTCAACATACAATATTCAATTTAGCCGTTTCAACACTTGATACTAATATCTATTTAGTATAAAACTTAATGAATTTTTCGTCTTCCATTAAAAACATGGATGGAAAAAGAACAACAATACCATACTGTTCTATATTTACTTTACGTGTTGCCAATATGGTATTTCCATCGAATACTTTCACTTGGGCCACATCAGGAATCCTATAATATAATTTATCTTTATAAACAGTACCTTCTCTATTAATTTGATCAGACATTAAATATGACAGGTTTTTAGTTTGCTCCTTTTTATCTAATTCAACTATAATTGGACGGCCTCGCAAATCGTTTGGTGGTAATACTCCTCTGTCTTCACTAAATCTGAATAAAATATATGGTTGGTTAAGTTCTGTTTCCGTTGGTACAAATTCGAATCCTGCACTATAGTTACTTGTAAATCGTTTACCAATAAACAAAGCTAAATAGTCATTTTCCAGTCTGTTCAATTCATTAATTGCAACTTCTAGAGATTTACCTTCCGGATAAAAATCTGCCATTCCGGTCAGGAGTTCAAATCTTTTTTCGCGAATCATGAAAATAAAGTTAGCAGCTTCTTCTGCCTTATCTTCAAAGGATTTATAAACAGATTTGGTTTGAGTAACAGGCACCTTTGCAAACAAAGAATCTCTTTGCACTCTTTTAAAGTACGTAAACTTTTCTTCTCCAACATATTTAGTAACACTCAAATCAGTAAATACAATTTCATTTTCTGTATTATTTATACCATAAAACTCACTTGAAAAATTACTTTCGACAGATTTATTTATAGGTAAAACATTTCCATTTTGAACAAGTTTATTAAAATCAATATTCATTTTACCTGATGGCTCAAGAATATAATAATGTTCCGGATCAATATCATTATAGGAATGAATTGAAATATCAGTAATTTGCCAAATTGAAGTTTCATCTTCAGGAACATCCTCTATTCCCATATATTTTTCGGCATACTCATGGTAAGGCCCTGGTATAATATCTGTTCGTGAAGCTTCAATAGTAAATTTTAAATTAGTTCGTGGTAAGGCATAAATAATTCCACTTTCAGATATCAGATTAGAGTTCTCAATTTTAGATACCCTGGTTTCTGAGGTTGATTTACATGAAAAAAGAACCACCAAACTTAAAAAAATAAATGTTTTTATATTTCTCATATTTTATTTTATTTAATTCTCAAATAAGCAGGACCTAAATTATCGACAATATCAGAAGCAATTAAGGCCTCCTGCCCTATTTTCTCAGAGGCAATATCACCAGCCAAGCCATGTAAATATACACCAAGTATTGCAGCATCTTTGGGCTCATAACCCTGTCCTAATAACGAAAGAATTATGCCGGTTAGTACATCGCCACTTCCTGCAGTTGCCATTCCCGGATTACCACTACTATTAAAATAACAAGAACCATCAGGACAAGTTATTGATGTATGTGCACCTTTTAATACAACAAACAACTGGTTATCAACAGAAAAATTGATTTGAGCTTGAATCCTGTCATAATCTCCTGATGTTTCTCCAAGCAATCTTTCAAATTCTTTTGGGTGTGGTGTTAAAATACTATTCTTAGGAACTTTCTTAATTAGCTCTTTCTGTTCTGATAAAATATTTAAACCATCGGCATCAATAACCATTGGTGTTGAAATTCTTTCAAGTAAGTTTGATAAAGCTTTTTTAGTATTTTGTTTGGTTCCAATACCGGGGCCAATTCCAACCGAAGTATAATTTTCGACATCAGGAACATTAGTAAATATAATATCTGACCAATCGATACTAATCATAGCTTCGGGTAAAGCGGTTTGTATAATTTCATATCCTATTTTTGGAACATGAACAGTAACTAATCCTGATCCGGTACGCAAACAAGCTTTTGCAGCTAATATTGCTGCTCCCATTTTTCCATAACTTCCGGCAATTAATAAAACATGACCATAGGTTCCTTTATGAGAAAACTTTTTACGATAAATAATTTTGTTTTTTACGTATTCTGAATCTATTGTACAAAACTCAGAATATAAATTATCAATAAAATTCCTATTTAATCCTATTGGCAATACTTCCCAACTGCCTGCAAATATCTCATTTTCTGGAAAAAAGAAAGATAGTTTAGGTAATTGAAAGGAAAGAGTGTATTTAGCTTTAATGATTGCATCAAGATCGTTTCCTGAATTATTTTCACCAAACAAGCCCGAAGGAATATCAATTGCAATAATATCTGCACTTGAATTATTTAAGAACTGAACTAAGTCTTTAGGCAAGCCTTCTAATATTCTTGTTAAACCTGAACCAAATAATCCATCAACGAGAATATCATTGTGTGTTATCTCAGGAAAATCCGATTTTTCACTAATTTCTCTGATTAAACTGTTTTTTATTATTTTGAATCTGTCTAAATTGATTTGACAATCATTTGATAAATTATTGGAAATTTTCAGTAAAAAAACCTCAACCGCATAATCAAATTCCATAAGTTGGCGGGCAACTGCCAAAGCATCACCTCCGTTATTACCAGGACCAACAAATATTTTAATAATCTTATCTTTTGAAATATTTTCAGAAATCCATCCGGAAATAGTCATTGCAGCCCTTTCCATTAAATCAATTGAAACAATGGGTTCATTTTCTATTGTAAATGCATCAACTTCTCTTATTTGAGATGATTTAAGTATTTTCATTTTATAAATTCTTTTAAACAAATTTAATGCTTAAACCTTTAATTAAAAACTTGGTCTCAAAAAAAAGATTTTTATATTTGTCATTCTAAAATTTATGATATTGAAAATTAATATTAACTAAAAATAATAAATTATGTTTAAAGGACATCCGAAAGGATTAATTCCCGCTGCACTAGCCAATATGGGTGAACGTTTTGGGTTTTACACTATGATGGCAATACTTGTTCTGTTTTTACAAGCAAAATTTGGCCTTTCTGGAACAAATGCTGGAATTATTTACTCAATCTTTTATTTCTCTATTTATATACTAGCTTTAGTAGGAGGTGTAATTGCTGATAAATTAAAGAATTACAAAGGAACCATTTTGGCGGGATTATTATTGATGGCTGGGGGTTATGTTATCTTAGCTATTCCTACTCCTACTCCTGTTTCAAGCGTACCTTTTTTTCTAACAATTTCATTAGTGGGATTATTTGTTATTGCTTTTGGTAATGGATTATTTAAAGGTAATTTACAAGCTTTAGTTGGACAAATGTATGATGAACCAAAATATGATTCGAGAAGAGATTCTGGTTTTTCATTATTCTATGCATTTATTAATGTAGGTGCTATTTTTGCTCCTATTGCAGCTATACTTATGAGAAATTGGTGGTTAGGAAAAAATAATTTAGAATATAATGCCAATTTACCTGAATATTGCCATAGTTTTCTTAACGGTTCAATTTCAGAATCATCTATCGTAACATTTCAAGAATACGCAGATAAAGCAAGTGGTGCTCCTGTTGCTGATTTATCAGCATTTGCAAATAATTATTTAGATGTATTTAATACTGGATTTCATTATGCATTTGCTACCGCAATTATAGCAATGGCTATTTCTCTTGTTATTTATATGAAGAACAAAAAGAAATTCCCTAATCCAAAAAGAGTTGGCAAAGGTACAGAGCACACTAAAGACGAAATTAAAATGGAAGCAAAAGAAGTTAAACAACGTATGTATGCGTTATTAGCTGTATTTGCTGTTGTAATTTTCTTCTGGTTTTCATTCCATCAAAATGGATTAACATTAACTCTATTTGCTAAAGATTATACTTTACTTAAAATTGGCACATGGGAATTTTCTGCTGAGATATTCCAATCGATGAATCCATTTTTTGTTGTATTCTTAACTCCTATTTTAGTTGGAATATTTGGCTGGTTACGTAGTAAGGGTATGGAACCTTCAACTCCAAAAAAGATTGCAATTGGTATGGGTATAGCATCATTAGCATTTGTTGTAATGGCTTTAGGCTCTTTTGGATTACCTTTGTTTAAAACTATAAATCCTCAATCTGGAGGAGTACCTCTTGAAGATGCTGTTCGGGTAACTCCTTTCTTATTATTAGGAACCTATTTTATTTTGACTGTTGCTGAGTTATTCATAAGTCCTATGGGTATTTCATTTGTTTCAAAAGTATCTCCACCACAGTATCAAGGAATGATGCAAGGTGGATGGCTTGGTGCAACAGCTTTAGGTAATGGATTATTATTTATTGGTGCTATTCTTTATGAGACTATTCCAATATGGATGACTTGGAGTATTTTTGTTATTGCGACTGCAATTTCTATGTTTACTATCATATTTATGATCAAGTGGCTTGAAAGAGTTGCTAAATAAAATAAAATAACTTACATAATATTAGTTTTATTGCTGCCGGATTTATTTTCTCAGTAATGAAAAAATTAGAACAAGTATAGTAAATCATTAAATTAATAATAATTCTTATCCTGCATCAGATTAAAGATGCAGGATTTTTTTTAAAATTCTTTACTCCTCTTTTCTCAGGTCGCAAACGTTTGAAACAATGTATGCAGACAAAATAATATCTTTGTAATTCACTGCCCTATAATCAGATACATCTTTTTTAAATATTTTTTCATTATATTTGAGATTATATAAATAATTAATAAAACATTAAGTTTTCATTAAATATAATCCATGAAAAAAGAAAAAAAATCACTGAGTTTCTGGCAAATATGGAACATGAGTTTCGGTTTTTTGGGAATTCAGTTTGGGTTTGCCCTCCAAAATGCCAACGTTAGTAGAATATTCGAAACACTAGGTGCAAAAATAGATGACATTCCTATTTTATGGATTGCCGCCCCTATAACAGGATTAATAGTACAACCTATTATCGGACACCTAAGTGATAATACATGGACACGTTTGGGACGACGAAGGCCTTTCTTTTTAATTGGTGCTATTCTTGCCACAATTGCTTTGTTCATAATGCCAAACTCACCAGCCCTTTGGATAGCTGCCGGAATGCTCTGGATAATGGATGCATCTATTAACATATCAATGGAACCATTCAGGGCTTTTGTTGGCGATATGCTTCCATCAAAACAAAGAACCATTGGTTTTAGTATGCAAAGTTTTTTTATTGGAACAGGTGCAATTATAGCTTCATTTCTTCCGTACATTTTTACCGAGTGGTTAGGTATCTCAAATACTGCCCCAGCCGGAGAAATACCATTATCGGTTAAATTGGCATTTTATATTGGAGGTGGCGTTTTTCTTGTATCAGTACTATGGACTGTTTTTTCAACTAAAGAATACTCTCCTGAAGAATTAGCCGAATTTGAGGATAAAGAACTCGAAGCTAAAATGAAAGAAGAAGAGCTTGCTAATATTAAAAACTCTAAAAGTGATTTTAGAATTGGAATTATATTTCTATTGGCAGGATTAGTTTTAACGCTCATTTTTAGCAGAATTCATGTTGACAAACAAGTTTATATATTATCTTTAGGTTTAAGCCTTTTTGGTTTACTTGAGCTAACATCAGGATTGTTAAAACAATCGGGCAAAATAAAGAATGGCTTTGTTGCTGTAATTTCAGATTTTAACACTATGCCTTCGACAATGAAGCAATTGGCTCTTGTTCAATTCTTTTCGTGGTTTGCACTTTTTGCCATGTGGATTTACACTACATCAGGTGTAACCAGTCATGTTTATGGCACAAGCGATCCAACATCTGAACTATATAATGACGGCGCAAACTGGGTAGGTATCTGTTTTGGTATTTACAATGGTTTTGCAGCTCTTTTTGCTTTCTTGTTAATTTTATTGGCAAAACTAACTAATAGAAAAATCACACATTCAATTTCATTAATAATAGGTGGTTTAAGCTTAGCATCTATATTTTTGATTAATAATCCGACCATGTTATTATTACCATTTGTTGGAATAGGTTTAGCCTGGGCCAGTATACTTGCCATGCCTTATGCTATTTTAACCGGATCTCTCCCTTCACATAAAATGGGAGTATATATGGGAATATTTAATTTCTATATCGTAATTCCACAGATTTTAGCTGCAAGCATATTAGGATTTCTTGTTAAATCACTGTTTAGTAACCAACCGATTTATGCATTGGTTCTAGGTGGTTGTTCAATGGTTTTAGCAGGAATTTTAGTTGTATTTGTAAAAGATAGAGATTAGTTATGCAAAAAATTAAAGCAATTATTTTCGACTTAGACGGAGTTATAGTAGATACTGCCATTTTTCATTACCAGGCATGGAAAAGATTAGCTAATGAATATGGATTTGATTTTACTCCTGAACAAAACGAAAGATTAAAAGGAATTAGCAGACTTGAATCATTAGAAATTTTGCTTTCTATAGGAGGAATTGAAATTAGTTCAGACGAAGAAAAAAATCGTGTGGCTAATAAAAAGAATGAATGGTACAGAGAGAATATATTAAAAATGACTCCTGATGATATTCTCCCGGGAGTTAAAAATTTTCTTATTGATCTTAAAAATACAAACTATAAAATTGCTATAGGATCTTCAAGTAAAAATGCTGGTACAATATTAGAAAAAATTGGTATTGATGAATTTTTCGATGCTGTTATTGATGGCCTGAAAATTACTAATTCAAAACCAGATCCTGAAGTATTCTTAAAAGCTGCTAATGAATTAAATATTGATCCTGAAAATTGCTTGGTCTTTGAAGATGCAGCAGCCGGAATAGAAGCTGCAAAAAAAGCAGGCATGCTGGCTATAGGCGTTGGCAAATATGAGAATCTTTCAAATGCTGATAAAGTTATTCCTGATTTCAACGATATCAATGTTTTTATGATTGAAAATTTAACAAATTAATAAATCTCAAATTATAAATAATCCCTTCAAATGAACGAATATTTAAAACATAACGATTGGTGTATAATTGAAGAAGGATTTAATCCTGATAATCAACGATCTTCTGAAAGTATATTTTCACTTGGTAACGGACATATTGGACAAAGAGCAAACTTTGAAGAGAAATATAGTGGTGATTCACTACAAGGAAACTATATTGCCGGAATTTACTACCCTGACAAAACCAAAGTTGGTTGGTGGAAAAACGGTTATCCTGAATATTTTGCTAAAGTTCTTAATGCTCCAAATTGGATTGGAATTAATATCATCGTTGGAAAAAAGGAATTAGACCTTTCTAAAGTAAAAGTTGAAAATTTCCGCCGTGTTTTAAATATGAAAGAAGGTTACCTTGAACGATCTTTTACAGCAGAATTTGACAATGAAAATATTATTGAAGTTATATCTAAACGTTTTATTAGTATAACAGAAAATGAGCTTGGCTGTATTAAATATGAAATAAAAAGTATAAGTGTTAATGATAAAATTACTATCATTCCATACATTGATGCAAATGTTATTAATGAAGACTCAAATTACCAGGAAAAATTCTGGGAAGAACTATCAATAGAAAGTAAACCGGGAGAAGCTTATATAACGGCTAAAACAAAAAAGCTGGATTTTCATGTTTGCACAAGCATGAAATTTAATATTGAAAAAAATGGAACAGAAATAAATGATGATATAAAAGAAGAACAAAAAAAGAAATATATTTCTCAGAGCATTCAGTTAGATATTAAGCCGGATGATATTATTACCGTTTATAAATATGCTGCTATAACAAATTCTGAAAATCATGATAAAGAAACATTAATGATGGCAGCTCATAATGTTTTGCAAAAATCTTACGAAAAAGGATTTGATAAACTTTTTACAGAACATGCAAATGTCTGGAAAAACAAATGGACCGATAGTGATATTGTAATAGAAGGTGACATTGCCGCGCAACAAGCAATCAGGTTTAACATTTTTCAGTTATACCAGACATATACAGGTAACGATGAAAGATTAAATATCGGGCCAAAAGGATTTACCGGCGAAAAATATGGCGGTAGCACATACTGGGATACTGAAGCATATTGCTTACCATTTTATTTGCGTACATCAGATAAAAAAGTTTCACGAAACCTTTTATTATATCGATACAGACATTTACCCAAAGCAATTGAAAATGCAGAAAAGCTGGGATTTACCGATGGTGCTGCATTATATCCAATGGTTACAATGAACGGCGAAGAATGTCATAACGAGTGGGAAATAACTTTTGAAGAAATACATCGTAATGGAGCAATTGCTTATGCAATATATAATTATACAAGATACACCGGCGATGAATCATACTTAGAAGATTACGGACTGGAAGTTTTAATTGCAATTAGCCGCTTTTGGGCACAACGCTTTAACTTCTCCCGAGAAAAAAATAAATATGTAATGCTCGGAGTAACAGGACCGAACGAATACGAAAATAATGTAAATAATAACTGGTACACGAATACTATTGCCTTATGGTGTTTAGACTACACTCTTAAATCGATTACTAAAATACAAACCCTTGCACCAGAGAAATATAAAATACTTAAAGAAAAAATCAGTTTTAATGAATTAAAAGAAGCCGGAATCTGGACAAACATTCTTGACAAAGCGTATCTTCCCGAAAATGAAGAACTCGGAATTTTCTTACAACAAGACGGCTATATGGATAAGGAATTAATTAATGCTATAGACCTTGATCCAAAAGAACGTCCAATAAATCAGAAATGGTCGTGGGACAGAATACTACGTTCATGTTTTATTAAACAGGCTGATGTTTTACAAGGAATTTATTTGTTCGAGGAGAATTACGATTTAGACACTATAAAGCGAAACTTCGATTTTTATGAACCCAAAACTGTTCATGAATCATCATTGTCTCCTTGTATTCATAATATATTAGCAGCAAAGTTAGGATACAAAGAAAAAGCTTATGAGTTATACCTTCGCACGGCGCGGTTAGATATTGATGATTATAACGACGAAGTTAATGAGGGTTTGCATATAACAAGTATGGCAGGAACATACTTATCTATTGTTGAAGGTTTTGGAGGCATGAGATTAAAAAATGACGAACTACATTTTAATCCGTTTATTCCTGAGAAATGGAAATTATATTCGTTTATAGTAAAATACAGGGGAAACCATATAAAAGTTGAAGTTACAAAAGAAAAAATTGTTGTCATGAATCAAAACGGAAAACCTGCCAAAGTCTTTATCCGTGGTGTCGAATACAACATAAAAGAAAGAGAATCAATAGAATTTTACTGTAATTAAATTAAGAAAATAATGAAAAAAATTACACTTATTTTTTTAACTGTTGTTATAGCTTTTACAAGCTGTATAAAGAATAACACTGAAATTCCTGAAAATTCAGAAATGTATGAGTTTGCATCACCGGTTTATGCAAGTGAAGAAGGAACTGATATATTTCTTGATGGTTATTTCAAAAAAACTGATTTAATAGATTCTGTTACTATAATAAATTATACTACTAATCTGACAGAAGATAAAAAATGGTTAAAAATTTCACCATCAGAAAATGCAAGAGCAATTGAAAAACTAACGTTTTGGATAGATAATTATCCATACTCACTTGTAATATTGCTCGATAAAAAAGTAGAATATACAATTCAATTTGATCCAAAAGGGAAACAATATAAATCGGTACAAGTTGTTGGAAATATAAATTCATGGACACCTGGCGAAAATTTTATTTTCGAAGACAATATTTGGAAATATAAATTAAAACTGGCACCCGGTAAATATCATTATCAACTGGTTATTGATGGAGAATGGATTTTAGATCCTGGAAATCCAATAAACGAAAGTAATAATATAGGAGGATTTAATTCCGTATTAACTATTGATGATCCGAATGTTAATGCACCTAAACTTTTAACTGACAGTTTTTCTAATGATCAAATTAATATCAATCTATCAGGCAATGTTAACTCAATAATTGCTCTTTGGGATAATTTTTCAATTCCAACAGAAATTATTGAAAATAAAATTCACATTACAATTCCGAATATTGCTAAATCAAAAGAAAGATCTTTTATAAGAGTGTGGGCATGTAATAAAAATGGATATTCTAACGATATTCTTATTCCCTTGAATTATGGAAAAGTAATTTCTGATATCTCCGAAATTAAACGTACCGACAAACATGCACAAGTTCTTTATTTTATGCTTGTAGATCGATTTAATAACGGAAATAAAGAAATAGACGATCCTGTTGATGATCCGGAAATTGCCGAAAGGGCTAACTACATGGGAGGAGATATTCAAGGGATTACAGAAAAAGTAAATGATGGCTATTTTTCTGACTTAGGAATAAGTATGATATGGCTCTCTCCTATAACTCAAAATCCGCTTGAAGGTTATGTTGAGTATCCTGCACCTCATAGAAAATATTCAGGTTACCATGGATATTGGCCAATAACACTAACAACTATCGACCATAGATTCGGCAACCCTGATGATTTGCATACTTTAGTTGATGTTACACACAAAAATGATATGAATATCATCCTGGACTATGTTTCAAATCATGTTCATGCGGAAAACAAGATATACCAAACACATCCTGAATGGGCTACAACTCTTGATTTACCTGATGGTACAAAAAATATCAGAATTTGGGATGAGCATAGGCTAACAACCTGGTTCGATACTTTTCTACCTACTTTAAACTTTGATATTCCGGAAGTAGAAGAATTAATGTCTGATTCGGCTAAATTTTGGATCGACAATTATAATGTTGATGGATTTAGACACGATGCCACCAAGCATATTCCTAAACCATACTGGAGATCTCTAACGAAAAAACTAAGAGATGGAACTAACAAAGAATTCATCTTCCAGATTGGAGAAACTTTTGGAAGTCGAGAACTAATCAGAAGTTATGTTGGTACAGATATGTTAGACGGCCAGTTTGATTTTAATTTGTATTTTGATATGCGAAATAATTTTGCCCAAGAATCAGAACCTTTATCAAACCTAACAGCATCACTTAAAGAAAGTTTAAAATATTATGGACATCATTCTCTAATGGGTAATATTACAGGTAATCACGATTTACCAAGATTTATCACTTTTGCAAGCGGAGCTTTAAGATTTGATGAAGATGATAAAGAAGCAGGATGGAGCAGAGATATTCAGATTAAGGATACAGCCGGATATTACAGACTATTGCAAGTAACTACTTTTATAAATACGATTCCAGGCATTCCGGTAATATATTACGGCGATGAAATAGGCATGCCAGGAGCTGGAGATCCAGATAACAGAAGGCCTATGAAGTTTGACAACTTAACAAAACTTGAAAAACTTGTTAGAGATAATACAAGTAAAATAGTTAAGTTGCGAAGAAATAATTTGGAGTTAATTTATGGTGATATCATTATTATGTACTCCGACAATGAGAGTTTAGTTTATGCAAGAAAATATTTCGACGAAGTAAGTATTATAGCCTTTAATAAAAGCGATCATAAAAAAGATATCACAATTGATTTGCCGGAATCTTTAAACTATAATGTTTGGTATTCTAACTTCGAAAATAATTATACTTTAAATAAAGAAAATCAATTAATTATAAACTTAAAAGCTTTCTCTTACGAAATTCTAAACAACAATTAGGAAGAGAGTTAATTTGAACCAAAGAAAACGGCCCTTAAATTTTTAAGAGCCGTTTTTATTTTTATAAATAATTTTTAATCTCCAAAGCTAATTCCAACGCCTCGTGCATTTATCATTAATGCTGTATCCGAAGTTACTAAATTTGGTTTTTGAATGGCTTCCTTAAATGGAACAGATGTAATATAAGGATGACGATACGAAACCATTTCACCAAACTTACCTTCCAACACCATTTCAAAGGCATGTACTCCAAACTGTGTTGCCAAAACACGGTCGTAAGCAATTGGAACTCCTCCACGTTGTATATGCCCTAATACCGCTTTACGCATATCATGCTTAATTCCAGCTTCTTTTAACTCTTCAACAAGTCTGGAAGCAGCACCAGATAATTTAGCATTCCTATATCCTATTTCATCATTTTTTTCTTTTGATGTATCCTTTCCAATTGCATGTGCTCCCTCAGCAATAACAATTATGGTAAATCCACGATCTCTTCTAAACCTATTATTGATTTTTTCAAGAACCTTGTTAACATCATACGGTATTTCGGGAATAAGGCAAATCTCAGCACCACCTGCAACAGCAGCATTCATAGCAATCCAGCCTGCATCGCGACCCATAACTTCAAGAACCATAACTCTATTATGACTGGCTGCTGTTGTTACTAATTTATCAACAGCTTCGGTAGCAATCTGAATAGCAGTTTGGTATCCAAAAGTGGTATCAGTTGCCGATAAATCATTATCAATAGTTTTCGGAACACCAATTATATTTAATCCTTTTTCATATAAGGCCTGTGATATTTGCTGTGAACCGTCACCTCCTATATTTATCACGGCATCAACACCCATATACATAAGTTTACGAATCATTTCCTCGGAACGATCAACCGTTGACCATTTTCCATCTTTATCTTTTATTGGCCAGGCAAAAGGACCTCCTTTGTTTGTAGTCTCAATAATAGTTCCTCCTCGGAAATGAATTCCTGCTACAGCTTTTTCATCTAATATCTTAATTTCTGTAGGTTCCCATAAAATTCCATTAAAAGCCTGAATGCTTCCTATGATCTCCCAGTCTCTCTCTTGAGATGCTCTTTTTACAATTGCTCTTATAACAGCATTTAATCCAGGGCAATCTCCACCCGCTGTTGCAATTAAAACACGTTTCATTGTAATTTTTTTATTTGATTATTAATTAATTTTTAACTAGGGAAGAAAACGCTCTATTCTCTTTAATTAGTCTGCATTTCATGCATTTTTTTGCTTTTAATTTATTATCTTTAAAAAGCAAAATAAGTAATGGTAAAAATAACAAAAAGCTTGATTTATCACAATTTTAAGACCTTAATATTTTAAAAAATCAAATTTATTTAACATGAACCATCCATGCACTAACGTACACACAAGGAAGTAATTACAACATGGATGTTCCATCGTTCAAATAGGTATAAATAAAAATTAAAGTAAAACCCGTAACTAATAAGTACACAGTTAGTTATTAAATTGCAAACAGATGAAAACAAAAAAGTTGACACTTAAAGCCAGAACGTTGATAATCTACATTTTAACCTTAACTTTGTTAATAGCATGTAAACCTGCAACAAACAATCAAGAGAAAAATACTGAATATCAAAAGGTTAAACAGGTAGAATGGAGTAAGAATCTAAGTATCTATGAAGTTAATATAAGACAATATACTTCTGAAGGAACCTTTAATGCCTTTGCTGAGCACTTACCAAGACTAAAAGAATTAGGAACAGATATTTTGTGGTTAATGCCAATTCACCCGATTGGGGGAAAAAACAGGAAGGGAACAATGGGTAGTTATTATGCAGTAAAAGATTATTATGGAATTAATCCTGAATTTGGAACTGAAGAAGATTTTATAAATCTTATCAATAAAATACATGAACTAGAAATGTATGTTATAATTGACTGGGTTGCAAATCATTCAGCCTGGGATAATGAATTAATAAATCAACATCCTGACTGGTATACTAAAAATGAAGAAGGTAAAATTGTACCTCCTGTACCGGATTGGACTGATGTAGCGGATTTCAATTTTGAAATACCTGAAATGCAAGAATATATGACAGATGCATTAAAATATTGGGTTAAGGATTTTAATATTGATGGTTATCGTTGTGATGTTGCCGGAATGGTTCCTATTGAGTTTTGGAACAATGCAAGATATGAACTTGATAAAATAAAGCCGGTTTTTATGCTTGCCGAAGCTGATGAACCTGAATTACACGAGTATGCTTTTGACATGACTTATGCATGGACTATGCATTTTCTATGGAACGAAATCGTTGAAGGGAAAAAAACAGTTGATGATTTAGTAAATCAATACGAAATAGAAAAAACTAAATATAACTCATCCGACTATAGATTGAACTTTACCAGCAACCATGATGAGAACTCGTGGAAAGGAACTGTATTTGAACGATTAGGAGATGCAACAAAAGTATTTGCTGTTTTATCGGTTACAGCTCCGGGAATGCCTTTAATATATAGCGGACAGGAAGCATGTTTAGATAAAATGCTTTTGTTCTTTGAAAAAGATACTATAAACTGGGAAAAAGAATGTTGCCTGAAAGACTTGTACACAGCTTTATTGAAATTGAAAAAAGAAAATCCTGCACTTTGGAATGGAGATTTTGGTGGAACAATGGAGAGAATTACCACTACTGCCGATGATAAGATCTTTGCATTCTCACGTACAAAAGATGACAACCAGGTTATTACAATTTTGAATTTATCACCAAAGGAAGTAGAATTTGAATTTACAAATC
Source organism: Bacteroidales bacterium (assembly GCA_021108325.1). GTDB lineage: Bacteria > Bacteroidota > Bacteroidia > Bacteroidales > UBA12077 > UBA12077. Next base: position 38,887 of record JAIORB010000125.1, read on the forward strand.
CAATTAACTCTGGATTAACAGAATTATTTACAGATGAAATATTTTCAAACAACTATAAATTTGAAGCCTGGGGATATAAAGTTTTCAAAACGGAATAACATAATATCAGAAGATTCCAATAATTAAACATCCGGTGTTTTTAAAACATCGGATGTTTTGTTTTAGTGTACATCAGGCCTGTCAGCCGCAGGCAGGCATTCTTGCCTGATGAAACCATGTTATTGAGGGTTGAATATAATGTTTTTGAAAAATTTATAAAATCAACGCACAGAAATGTGCGTTGTACAAATAATACTTTTTTTATTTTTCAATTAGTACAACAGTATTTTTTGATTGTTTTGCTTCTTGCAAGGCTACTTCGGCTCTTTTTCTAATATTATCAGGAGAATCATTTTTATAAGAGCTTGTTATTCCCATGCTAATAGTCAGATTAATTTGCTGATTGTCAATCTTGAACTGATGGTAAGCAATTACTCTGCGTAAACGATTACCTACTTCTTTTGCTTCATCTATGCCAATATTTGTAAAAATGAGTACAAATTCATCTCCATTTTTATATCGAAAAAACATGTCTGATTTTCGAATAAATCCTTTTGTAATATTTACAAATTCTTGTAATATAACATCGGCTTTATCATATCCATAATGATCATTATAATTTTTAAATCGATCAATGTCGATAAGAATAAATACTAAAGAATTAATAGAAGGATTTTTGATTAATGATTTTAATTTTCTTTTTAGTTCGCGATGATTATATATACCAAGATCATCCGAAAATGCAAGGCTTTTTAAACTGGCGATTTTTCCCTTAAATCGCCAGAAAGCCATTACAAACCCAATAGAAATCGATATGAATATAATTAATAAACTATTTAAGTTAAAATCTATCATTAATCAAAACTAATTTTTAAGTATTTTCCCTGTATAAATATTGTTGTTAACTATTAATTTATAGAAATATATACCGTTATCTAATCCTGTTGCTTCCAACTCAATAATATCCTGTTCGTAACTTACCTTTTCAAGTTGCATTTGACCCTGAATATCATAAAGATATAATACACTTTGATCATTAATTTTTTCATTTATCTCAAAATAGAACCTATCCGATGATGGATTTGGAAATACATTTATGTTTAATTTCTGTGATTGAATTTGACTTAATACCGATGTAGGAAGATTAGGTTGTTTTAGCTTTACATCTGTATAAAACCTATATTCTCCTGCTTCAAAAATTATTGATTCTTCGGAATGAGAAACAGAAAGTGTGTCTCCTGTATATAGTTCAAACCAGTTACCTATTGTTGGAAAGCTTACATTTACAAAAACAGATGTAACATCAAAATTACCCATGATTACAACATTCATTTCATCATCATACAAATTAATTGCTTTGGTTTTCCCGTCTTGCGTAATTAAAAAATCAGATGTGGTAAAAACATCATATTCTTGTTTCAACTCATTTAAAGTTTTGTATACTGTGAATAATCTAAAACGATCTTCTTGAGAATAATATTCCCAATGAATTGGTTTGTTACACACCCGACAATCATAATCAATAGAATAGTCGTATCCTAATTCTCCAAATTGCCATATCATTTTAGGTCCCGGAATCGGAATAAAAAAGTTTGCAGCAAGCTCTATTCGCTTAAGTGCAGTTGCCAGTTCTGTAATATCGTAATCTCCATATGAATTACCATTATTAAGATTTTTATACATTAGCCTCTCTTCATCGTGACTTTCCATATAGCTTATAAGATAAGGATTGTTCCATTCCCTCTCTAAATATGATCCCCACGAAATATCAGAATCATATCCCCTTGAAGCTTCAATGTATTCATGATTAATATTCCCCCAGACCATCATTCCATAATCAGATAATTCTATTTCCTCTGTATTTTCTGCAAAATGCTCAAGAATAACATAAGCATAATCATTTACTTCCCATATCCTGTCTGCCATGCGCTTCAAAATATTTATTCGCGAAGCATCGTAACTCCCACCATCGCCGGGAGTATTAGTAAAACCCTTGGTAAAGTCAAAACGAAAACCATCTATTTTATAAACCTCTAACCAAAATCTATTTACGCTATCAACAAATTCTTTCGTGTAATCGCTCTCGTGATTAAAATCATATCCCCACGAATAAGTTGAATTAGGTGACTGTATATTATACCAAGGGTTTTCTGATGTAGGTTTTTCTCCGTCAAAATACATTTGAACCAAAGGCGATTGCCCATATGAATGATTTAAAACCATATCCATAATAACTGCTATTCCCCTACTATGACAGGAATCTACAAATTCTTTTAAATCTTCTTTTGGCCCGTAATATTTATCAGGAGCAAAATAAAAACTCGGGTTGTAACCCCAGCTCTCATTTCCTTCAAATTCATTAAATGGCATTAGTTCAATTGCATTAATACCTAAAGAATCAAGGTAATTAAGCGTATCAATTAGCGTTTTATAATCGTGTTTAGCAATAAAATCTCTTATCAGCAATTCGTAAATAATTAAATTCTCCTTTGCAGATGCAATAAAATCAGTGTTTTTCCACTGATACTCATTCTGATTTGTTTGTAAAACAGAAGCTATATTTGTTGTTTTACCATCAGGGTATTCAATAAGGCCAGGGTATGTGTCATCATTAATCCATTTGTCATTATAAGGATCACTTATTTTCTCTGTATAAGGATCCGCAATTCTTAACTCTCCATCAATATAATATTGAAAAATATATTCTTTTTCGGCAGTTAAACCACCAATACTTAACCAATATACCGAATCATTTGGAGTAACATTCATCATATAATTCTCATTCAATCTCCAATCGGTAAAATCTCCTATAACAAATACAAATTCCTTATGTGGAGCAAAAAGAACTAAGCCAACCGAATCGGTGGACAAATAATTTATTCCTTTAATCCAGCCGGAAGGTAATTCAACAATAGTATTATTCCCTCGTGCAAAATAATAAACAGAATCGGTGGCAGTTTCATCGGTGTTTCTTGCCTGAATAATTATTTTATGTGATCCTGCAATATTCTCTGTATAAGCAGAATCAATTGATGTTCCTGCAAATTTCGAGATCAGAACATCATCAATCCATAAATGCATGCTATCAGCATCGTTAGATGATGCGCTAATATTGATCTGTTCGCCGGGTAAGATTATAAAATCATCTGTTGGAGAAGAAATACTAACATTTAAACCGGGAGGATAAACATCAGCATAGATATTACCACCATCCGCTTCTCTACCAACTAGTGAACAATCAGAATTCCTGAACACAAAGGCTAGTTGTAAAACTTCTTCATCTTCAGCAAGCCCGTAAAATTCTTTAATGTTTGGCTGTATTTCTAATTTATATTGATTTGTTGATACTTCTGTTAGTTTTGCTTTTTCAGTATTTTCTGTCCATCCGGCTATAACATATTTCCAGTCGCCGGGGTCAGCACTTTCATCAGTAATTAATCCGGTATGAGCATAAATATCACCTGTATAATCTTTTAATTCCTGATTCCCCTGTGTTGCATCAAAATAAATAGTAACAGCATCATTAGCTGTAGGAAATTCAGGATCGGTCGTTACAACCTGAGAAAATACAGACAATAAACTTGTAATTAATAAAAATGAAGTTAAAACTCCTTTTTTAAAATATTTCACGCAAAGGAAGCGCAAAGAGCTCATAATGTATTCTTTGCGGGTTTTGCGTTGTACTTTGGGGTCTTTGCGTGAAAAATCCTTATATTCCTGAAATATTGCATATCCTAAATTCATATCATACACTAATTAAACACTATTAATCTTCATGAATTAAGATTATAGCTTTCGTTGATTCAAGCTCAATATTTAAAAAACCATTTTCAGAAACATAAATCTTTTTATTGTTTAAAGCATCTTTATAACTACCATCGTTACTTACAGGAATATGTAATAATTTAACACTTTCAGATTTATTAAAAGCTACTACTATTTCATTCGATTCATATTTACGATTGTATGCAAGCGTTCTATTTTCGTCATCAACCAAGCTAAAAACAATATCTCCATAAATTAATGCAGGATTGGCTTTTCTAATACTAATCAGTTTCTTATAAAAATTAAGTAAAACAGTATCCTGCTCCACTTTATCTGTTTTTCTTTCTTTGTTAAAAGGATGAGCCGTTTCATCTTCATACTCAATATCAGTCCAAACCATTGGTTTTCTTGTGCAAGGATCGTCAGAACCCCACATTCCAATTTCATCGCCATACCAAATATGTGGTGCACCGATAAAAGTATATTGATGCATCAATAACATTTCTTGTACAATGCGTGTTTTTTTATCCGGTTTATCAATTTTATAATTTTCATTATCCCAGGGTTTTGCCATGTATTTATACCTACCATTATTGTATAATGATGTAGAAATTCGCGGTGCATCATGGCTGGCTGTTAAGTTCATCATTGCTTGTAAATGATCAATACTAATCTCTTCGAACTCTTCTTTTAAAGATGCAACAAATTCACTGGGTTTCAAAGGTTCAGGTGCATCGGCGAAGAAATGTCTCGCGGGCCTATACCAATGGTAATGCATTACCGCATCGAACATGTCACCTTCTAAATAGTAATGAGGTAACATTAATTCGTCGGGCCATGATTTCCACCAAATTTCACCTAACAGATATGCTTCCGGATTTACTTGCTTTACTACAATTCTATAATCGCGCCAAAATCCAGCAGGAATTTTTTCTGCCACATCAAGCCTGTATCCATCGACTCCATCAGAAGGATCTCCATCATTGTCAGGATCAAGCCAGCGTTTTGCAACATTAAAAATATGCTGTTTGGCTTCTTCGCTATGTAAATTACCTTTTAAGGGTACATCATCATGCCCCCCGATAATGTCTTTTTTCATTTCAGGCATAATTTGCACACCTGCCCAACCATTATATGCAAATTCATTTTCTTCAGTAGCAGGGTCATCAAAACTTTCAATTTCGTACCAATCTGCAAATTCAGAATTTTTACCTTTTTCTTTAATATCATTAAATGCCCAAAAATCACTACCTGTATGGTTCCATGAATAATCCATTATTACTTTTATGCCTCGTTCGTGACATTTTTTAATAAGATCAAGAAATAATTTATCGGCATTAGTCCATTTCCATGTACTTGGATCGGCAGGGTTCTCACTATTAATTATTTTGATATCTTCTTGTGGGTTGGGTCCGAAATTTCTGTCAATATGCCTCCAACTGCGTGGATCGTACTTGTGTAAAGAAGGAGAATCGTTTAGTGGATTAAAATATATAGCATTAATACCCAGAGATTTCAAATAATCAAGCTTATCGATAACTCCCTGCAAATCGCCCCCGTATCGCCTGAGTTGTAAATTATCCCATTTATTAGGAAGAGGTGATTTACTAAAATAATCATCAGGTTTATACCAATCGCTTCCCCAGGCTGTTATACTCCAATTCCCGGGAATACTATCGGGGTATGTCCCAATAATATCATTAGCAGTCGGGTCGTTTGATATATCACCATTTCTAAATCGTTCAACAAATATTTGGTACCAAACCGCTTCTTTGCTCCATTCAGGTACTGAGCTTATTTCTTTTTTGTCGTTTGTTTTTCCCTCGTCATTTCTATTTGAATTACAAGAAAATGCAATACTTGCAAAAAGCAGAATAAATAAAACTAATTTTGTTTTCATCCATTTATATTTTTAAGTTACTGATTTTTCATTGGTTATATGCCTGTCTTTCCTGCAATTAATCTTTTTTTGTTACTCGCTCCCACAAATCCCACACACTACCTGCTCGTGAACTTCCATGCCTTAATTCTTAAATTTCTAACTGCAAAGCGTTAATTTAATCATCCTTAATTTGTGTAATTTCAATTACATGGAAGTTTCATAATTCTTGATTTTCCTGGAAAAAAAAGCCCGCCAGTTGCGGGCTTTTTTTAAAATTAAATTCAATATTAATTATGAGTAATAGAACCGGCACCTGTTTTGAAGTTTAATTCAACAGTATTAGAGCCTGCAGTTACATTCACTCTTGTTTGATCACCTCCATTTCCACGGAATTCAATAATATTACTTAGGACTATGAATTCTGATTGCCACCAATCAGTAAAATATGGATGCCAAGCATACATTCTGATTTCATCAGCAGCTAAATCTTTAGTAATTGTAATTACTTCATTTACATTGTCAACAGTAAACTTAGCATCAGGGTTTGCAGTATCCCAACTACCAACAGTATTTCCCATTAAATATACATCAGGATCAGCAATAGAAATTTTATTAGCTTCCAAATCAACTACAACCATATAGTAACCGGAAGTTCCAGTAACAGGCAGATTTGTACCACCTATGCTGTATTCACCACCGCCTAGATCGCTATCATAACCAAAATCATTACCCCAGGCTTTTTCTGGAGCAAATTTAAATTCGCCAGTAGCATTCAACCAAACAATCTTCCAAAATAAATGAGGTTTACTGTAAACTGGAATCATTGGAGCATCCGTTAGTTCCCATTGCCATCCATCAGGAGTACCATTTGAATCACTATCATCAAGATTTAAAGCATTACCTATCATATATAAGCTTGTTGGTAAAGTAGCTACTTCAGTAAAAGTATAAGTACCTTGTTTAATATTTACCTCAATTTCATATGTTTTATCTCCACCATCGAATGTAATATTACCATTAAATTCTTTTGGCCCAAGAGTTCCACTATTACCATCTCCACCTATATTACCCCAGTCAAGATCACCCCAGCTTTGCTGGCCAAGAAATTTAAACATAGCACCATCTTTTAATTGCTTCTCAATAGTAAAAAGACCTTCACTTACTTTTGTCATGGCTACAGCATTACCGGCATCCCAAAAAGGATCGGCATCATTATAATCTCCGACAATATAAAGATTGTCATAATCATAAGTATACGTCTCAGAACCAACGGTATGTTCCGCTATTGTAAGAGTACTTGTTAAATAATCAGCTTCGATTTTATACCAGCCTGTTGCACCTGTAAATTTAAAGTTATTATCATCATCATCTCCAGCATCATCAACATTATCAGGCAATACAGCAAAGCTGTTAAAATTATATTTAAAATCATTTTCGCCTTCTAATTCTTGAGTTTCAAGAAATCTAAATTGTTTATCATTTTCAAGGTAAGTAAAAATTGTATATTTTCCTTCCTCTTTATATGTAGTCAGAGAAGTATCAGCTCCCCAACCAACAGTAGTAGCATCTCCAAATAAGAATAATGTTTCAGGAACAGGGACATCCTTATAAGTTGTTACAGTAAATGGATATATATTAGAATAAACTGAATCTAAATCATCATGCACATGAGCCTTAATTCTTAATTCAAGATCATAAGTTTGTACAGGACCATATCCATTTGCTAAAAGTTTAGTATTAAGATTCCCAACAGTAATAACAATTTCTGTTTCTGAAGTTGTACTGCTTTCAATTTCGAACAAAGAAGCAAAGTTATTACCTTGTTCATCTATCTGAATAGCATAGTGAGTAATTAATCCCTGACCTTCATATAATACAGCAGCATTCCATGCTAAAGTATCCCATGCTACATCTTCATTTTCTTTAAGCAACACAGCGGTTGTATCATCAACACTATTGGTTACTACAGGCCCAACATTGTTGTAACTCGGCGGTGCAGGGGGAGTCTCAAAATCTTCTTGGCAAGAATAAATAAAAACTGCAACCAAGACTATCAATAAATATTTTATTTTATTCATCATAATAATTTTTTAATTTTTAACTAATTCGTATGAGAATTTTTCAGGATTACTTAAATCTAAGTAAACCGTATAATTTCCAGCTTCAGGGACAACAATATTATCACCACCTGGCTCCATTGTTCCATCGGCATCTGTATCACCCAAGTTAATAGCCCAATCATCGTTTACCCTGAATTTTATTTCATCAGCAGTGAGGTCCAACGTAACTTTTAGTTTTTTTAGGTCAAAATCATATGTCATATCTACATCTACACTCCAGTCATAAGGAGGAACAGCAGAACCTATTATACCCCAATTACGTACTTCTGTGCTTATTGTAGCAGCAAGAGTATCAACAGTAATCCAATACATACCTTCTGTTGCATTTGTGAGGTTTGTCCCGCCAATTTCTATTGTACCAGCAGTAGCGCCTGCACCCCATGCTATATCAGGAGTTTTATTTAATTTATATTCACAATCAGTAAGGTATATATATCCTTCATAATTTTCATCCTCTACCAAGGAATATATGGTTTGAGCTGAAGCGAAATCCCAAGGTGTAGGTTGATGCGTTCCTGTTACATAAAGCTTAGGTTTTCCGGCATCAAAAGGTGTTAAACTAAAACTAGTTACAGTAGAATATACCGGATTAACATATTCCGAAACAACTGCTTTAACGCGGATTTCAACATTAGCTTCAACTAAAGGGGGATAATAATTATCTTCCATATTATACATTTTGGAATTAATTTCTTCTTCTAAAATTGATATTTCGGTTTCACTTGAAGTATTAAATTCAATTACATTTGAAAAATCACTACCAACTTTATCAATTTGGATTGTGTATGTAGTAGCAAGCGTTTGTCCAAAATCTGCTTCTGTCCAACTTAAATCAACCCATATTGTTTTAAGAGAATCTACACTGGTAGTATCTTTAACTAAAACGTAATTTTGATCAGCAGTAATTCCACTAAGAACAGATGCTACAAAATTACTTTCGTTAATTTTAGTTAAATCCTGATCATCTTCGCAAGACATAAACGTAACTGCAATGACCAAAATTAGTGTTATATATTTTATTACTTTCATAATTTATTAGTTTTAAATTATTAATATCCAGGATTTTGCACCAAATTAGGATTTGCACTTAAATCAGACGATGGAATAGGAAATAATTTATATTTATCATCAGTTGAAGTACCTTCTTTGATTTTACCTTTCCAAGGCCATATATAATTACTTCCAGTAAATTTATCAAAACGAATTAAATCAGTTCTTCTATGTGATTCCCAGTACAATTCCCTGGCACGTTCGTCAAGAATAAAATCTAAAGTAAGTTCAGCACTATTAATATTACCTGAATCATCACCATACGCTCGTTCTCTTAACTCGTTAACATAACCCAGAGCAGTACCAGTATTACCACCTGTGCCACCTCTCAATACAGCTTCGGCATACATTAAATAAACATCAGCAAATCTAAACAATGGCCAATCTGTGTCTGTCCATTCATCACTTGATGCTTGAGCTCCAGTAGAAGTAACGTTTTTAAATTTCACAAGTGCATAACCATCTTCAAACTTACCAATATCTTCAATTTCTAAAGTATGATCTCCAATATAAACCATTGATTCCCAAGTCGCATTGTTATTATTAGCATCTTCAAATGTTCTGGCTCTTCCATCGTTATTTAAAGTGAATTTTTCAATTAAACTTTTGGTAGTTCTTAAACCTCCCCAACCACCGGCAACACCATAATTCTCAAGTAAATTTGTCATTGTTCCACCTATTGAGGCATGAATTAAGTAATTTGTACCTCCCCATGATTTTGTGGCTGCTCCGTCATGCCTGACAGCAAAAATAATTTCATTTGTCTGGGTATGGTTATCCGCAAGAAATAAATGTGAATATTCAGGAGTTAAAGAATAACCGGCATCAATTATTTTATTACAATAAGTGATACATTCAGTATATCTACTTTGTCCTATATAAACATCAGCATTCAAATATAACTTAGCTAAAAGCATCCATGCAGCAGCCTTGTCGGCTCTTCCATAATCACTTGTTCCCGGCTCAGCCATTATTGTTTCAATAGCCAGTAATTCAGATTCTAAATATGCAAAAAGATCATTTCTATTTGTTTGAATCGGGAAAAAAGCACCCGGTTCATCATCCTCAGTTACAAAAGGAGGATTTGCAAAGAAATCCATTGCATACCAATAAGATAAAGCTCTTAAAAATCTTGCTTCTGCAGCATGAACCTGATATTGGTCCATTCCTTCAGTTACTCTTACAAATTCATTACAAATAGTAACTTCAAACATTAACCTGTTATAAAGGCCTGCAATAAATAAGTCAGCTGCAGACCATGTATGATAATGAAAGTCTTTAATAGTTTTATCATTCCATCCAACTACAGCTTCATCAGTAGTTAATTCCTGAGCCATCCATACTTGTCTTAAATAATGTGATTCTCCTTCATCACCTGTAAGTACATCCTGATCTCCAGATGGTCCTTGTTGTCCGGTTACAGTGAATCCGGCATAACATTTTGCTAATAGTTGCAGATAAGCTTCGTCGCTGGTAAAAACATTATTAGGAGTTAATGTTTTCTTATCTATTGGCTCAGTATCAAGATCGTTAATACAAGACACAACAAATAAGGACATTATTAACACTAATAATAAATAAGTTGTTTTATTGATTTTTATTTTCATGATTTTTATTTTTTAGTATTAATTAAAATCTTGCACTTATTCCAAAAAGAAAAATTCTTGGCCTTGGATAAATATTATTATCAATTCCACCATGAATTTCGGGATCTAATCCATCATATTCGGTAATAGTAAATGCATTTTGAACAGTAGCATATAACCTTATACCTAAATCAATATTATTAAGCATTGGTTTTAATAAATCATCAAAAGTATAACCAAGGGTAATATTATCAATTTTTAAGAATGATGCATTATGCAGATAATAATCTGAATTAGGCTGCATAGCTCTAAATTCAGTATTATAAATATTAGTAGTTAAGTTTGCAAGATAATCATTAGTAAAAATATTATCATAGCGAGCCATATCTGAATTAACATTATCATAAATATAATTATTCAAATTTGCTCTTGCAGATAAACTAAAATCGAAATTTTTATATTCAACTCTTGTAGAAAAACCAAATAACATATTAGCTGCAGGACTCTCAGCAAAGTATTTATCATCATCATTAATAATTCCATCTCCGTTTCTGTCAACATAAAGCCCTTCAATTGGTTTTCCATTACTATCATAAACCTGCTCATAAACAAAGAATGTATTAATCGGATAACCCACTGCATGTTTTTGTATAGTATTTCCGGTAGCTCCACCAATACCTCCAACATCTACTCCTTTATAATTCGGGTCATCAAATTTAGTTAAGTTTGTAATTTCATTATCGTTATAACTGAAATTTGCCCCAATTTCCCAGAATATATCTTTTTTATTATAAATAATGGAGTTTAATTCGATTTCAAAACCAGTGTTTTCAAGATTACCTACATTTGTTATTAATTTATCGGTAAAATTACTTCCAATAGCAATAGGTATTTCACTCAATAAATCTTCTGTTTCTCTCTTATAAAATTCGAGTGATCCATATATCCTATTTTTATATAATCCAAAATCTAACCCAATATTATAGGTCGTAGTTGTTTCCCATTTGATATTCGGATCATACCCACTTGGCCTGATTGTATAAAAAGCATGATCTCCAAATGAATACATACAGTTTTGATCACCTATTACATAAAGAGGCATATAAGAATAATAATTATCACCAATATCTTGTTGCCCGGTTTTTCCATAACCTAATCTCAATTTTAAGTTATTTATAACATCGATATTCTGCATAAAACTTTCATCTGAAATTCTCCATGCTAAAGCTAATGAAGGAAATAATCCCCATCTTTTATTGTTATCTTTTGAGAATCTTGAAGAAGCATCTTCTCTTAAAGTGAAAGTTAATAAATATTTATCCATAAAAATATAATTTAATCTCCCGAAAAATGAAAGTAAATAATACTCTTTTTCACCAAAAACATTTTTTGTTTCACCATCTTTAAAGAAGATATCATCTTCGTTAGTATCCCAGAAATGTTGCCATGAATAACCACCCATAACATCTATTTTGCTATTAATACTTTCAATATCTTTTTTATAGTTTAAGTAAAAGTCGAAAAGCTCATTCTTTTTTTCCTGAGTGTAATGTTTTTGTATTTCAGTTCTACCAAAAGTGTACCAGGATGCCCTTGGGTCAATATCTCTATCACCTTTAGAATCCGAATAATCATAACCAAATTTAGCATTTGCTTTTAACTCAGGCAAAAAGTGAAATTTATACTCAAGCTGTATGTCTCCAATATATCTATTTACAATTGATTCATCATAAGTAAAATCTAATAAAGCAAGAGGATTTGTAGTAGCTAAAAAATTAGGTTGATTAGTACTGCCCTTCCATGTATAATAACCTCCATATAAACCTGTTTGGTTATAAATAGATTGTGTAGGATCCATTCTTACAGCACTTCCTATTGCTCCTCTATCAGCAAATCTATTTTCAATATATGAATATTTTATTCCAGCATTAATTTTCAAATGATCATCTAAAAATGACGGACTTAATCTTATATTACCAGTTGCTCTTTCGTTATTACTGGTTTTTAAAATCCCATCTTTATTTGAATAACTACCAGAAACTCTATATGGTATATCATATAAAGAACCGGTAATACCAAGATTATGATCTTGTCCGAATGCAGTTTTATAAATTTCATCCTGCCAATCAGTACTTGCAGTTCCTAATTTATCAACTGCTCCAGACGAAATAGTTCCTGCATTCTCCAATTCAGTTACTAACTGTGTGTACTGATCAGCCGAAAGAACATCCACTGTTTCTTTAATATCACTAATAGAAAATTTAGTTGAATAATCTATTGACATTTTTGCTCCTGCTTTTCCTTTTTTGGTCGTAATTAATATTACACCATTAGAAGCTCTTGAACCATAAATTGCAGTTGCAGAAGCGTCTTTTAAAACAGTAAAGGTTTCAATATCATCGGGATTAATAGAATTTAACACATTGCTCATACCGGCAATATCAGTATTTTCAACTGGTATCCCGTCAATAACAAATAAAGGATCGTTACTTGCTGTAAGCGAAGACCCTCCACGAATTCTTATTGTTGATTTACTACCCGGAGCACCTCCTTCAGATACAATTGACACACCGGCGATTTTACCGGATATTAATTCCTGAGGAGACGTAATTGCTCCCTGGTTAAAGTCTTTAGTAGATACAGTTGTGATTGCGCCGGTTGCATCGCCTTTTCTAACCTGGCCATACCCAATTACAATAATTTCATCCAATAGCTCTGTATGTTGTTGCAATTGAATATTTATAAGCGTTTGAGTTCCAACTACAATTTCCTGGAAAGCATAACCAACGTAAGAAAATACAAGAATTGCATCTTTGGGAACTGTTATTTCATAGTTCCCGTCAATGTCAGTAATTGTACCAATTCCTGAATTTTTTTCCAAAATAGTAACTCCCGGTAATGAAATGCCTTCTTCGGCATCGGTAACATTACCTGTTACTTTTAATTGTGCTAACAAAATTCCCGGAATAAGAATTTGAAAGAAAATTAAAATTAATGTTAAACGAATTTTTTTCATCATACAATTATATTTTATTAGGGTTAAATTTTATATCATAAAGATATGGAAATATGAATCAAAAGTCAACTACAACAATGTCAATATCAAAGTTTTACAATCGGATAAAAAAGCTATACAGCTTATTTCAAACGTTTGCGAAAAGAGTTTAGTTACGAACTTATTTTTCCAATATTTTTTTATTTTATTAAATTTTCCCTTAAATTTTGGATAAAATGTTTGACATTTGTATTAGTTTTCATTTCTTCATAACAAAAACTTAACATTATAGTGTAAAATGAGGGGACATCAGGTAACAATAAAAGATATTGCTAAAATATTGCATATTTCTCCTTCTACGGTTTCCAGGGCACTGAAGGATCATCCTGATATTAACCCTCAAACAAAAAAAAATGTTCAGGAATTAGCAAAAAAACTCCATTACAAACCTAACCAGATTGCCCTTAATCTTTTACAAAAAGAAAGTAAACTTATTGGCGTGATTGTACCGGAAATAATCCACTACTTTTTCTCAACAATTATAAGTGGGATTGAAAAAATTGCCAACGAATCAGGGTATCATATTATTATTGCACAATCAAACGAATCTTATCATAAAGAAGTTGAAAATATTCAGGCATTATTGTCAAGTAATATTGATGGTTTTATTATAACCATGGCAAAAACTACATTAAATTTTGATCATTTTAAGAATGTTGAAGAAATTGGTGTGCCAATGGTTTTTGTAGACAGGGCATGTGATAAAGTAACTGCTGATAAGGTATTAGTAGATGATTTTGATGGAGCATACAAAGCTACTAAACATTTAATTGATAACGGGTGTAAAAACATTATCCATTTAGCAGGCCCTCAAAATTTAGATATTGGCATACAACGTAAAGAAGGTTTTCTTGCCGCATTAAATGACTCGAATATAAGCATTGGTGATTATTCAATTCAAATATGCGACACACACGACCATGCATTAAAATTAATTCCTGAAATACTAAGCAGGCACAATAATATTGATGGCATTTTTGCTGTAAATGACCTGACAGCGATTGGAGCAATGAAAGCAGTAAAATCAATTAATAAAAAGGTTCCTGATGATATTGCTATATCAGGATTCACAAATTCGTTTATATCATATATTGCCGATCCGGAACTTACCACAGTAGACCAAAAAGGATTTGAAATGGGGCAACATGCTGCAAGAATGCTCCTTAAAAGGATGCAAAGTGATGAAAACTATGGCCCTGTAACAACGATTCTAAATACGGATTTAATAATACGAAAATCAAGCTTAAAGAAAAAATAAAAGAACAACCTACTTTTATATTGTTTGTACTCTTATCTAAAATTATAATTATAACCTAAAGTTGCTGTTAATTCGGTATAATTCCCGCCCGTTTCTACCAGTGGGTTATGCCGGTTTACACAAACTATGCTTAAATTAATATTATGCTGTTTTTTATACTTTAATGTATTGTTTAAACGTACGCTGATCACTCTTGATGTTAAATCACTATTCGAATAGGCATTATTCATAGATGCAGATATACCACTCCGTAACAGCTTATCAAAAAATGATTTATTTACAGATAACGTTGGCCCAAACATTTCCGTTACCAGACTTTGTGTGTTACTACGATTATAATTAGCAGCCAATGTTAAAGAAAGGTTTAACGGAACAAGGGAATGACTATAAGCCGTATTTATATTAATAAAATCGCTACCTGCATTGGTATTATTATCGCCTTGTTTGTCGGCTGCTTTTTGATACGAAACATTCATATTGATTTGCTGACGCACATTCTCATTATTTTTGATATTATACCCGATATTGGCATTTGCATTTTGAGAAATCTGTGTAAAATCCAGAGTGTCGAGATTATCATATGGCGTTAGCTCTGTTAAGCGATCGTACTGCGATTTAATATTGGTATAACTCTGGAAATTAGAATACGAAAAACTCATATTTAGCTTTTCCCAGGCATTAACTCCTACATTAAAAGAACTTACAACACGTTGCATACTGCTCATCTTCTGATTGTCAATATCATCGCGCTGAATACCAACATTTGCACCAAGGTTTACTTTTTGCTTTAGCAAAGAAGTTGATGCATTAAGGGTAATATTTTCCAGATCATTAGTAAAATAATACGCTCCGTGTGTTTGATACTCCGGGTCAATACGCTCATACCTTAACGACAATGATGATACATCGAAGCTGTATTGCAGACCGGCATTAAATGCATTATAATACGCGGAAGAGCTGTTTGCATTAAAAAACGGCCCCACATAATTAAAAATATTATCGGGTTGTTCACCGGTATCTTTTAACCTGACATCACGTGTTAAAGCACTTGCCGAGTATTCAAAAGAAAAATTCAAACCATTAATGATTTTCTGGTTTGTTTTTAAACTTAACACCAGGTTTTCTTCAGGAGTTAAACTTAAATCCGAAGGAATTATAGATGAATCAATTGATCCGGTCTCATCCTTTGACCGGAAAAACATGGTTTCAACCAATCCTGTTTTTAACTTATATCCTACTTTTAATCCATAACCTGTTCTTTTATATGATGGAATATTATTTGTTACGATAGAATCAAAATCAACGGCTTTATTCAATCGCCCGTACATCATTTCTATTTTGAACTTATCGCCGGGAGTTAATTCCACTCCTCCACCATAAAACAAATGTCCGCTTAAGGTATATGGTGAAAAGGTCATACTGATGTAGCCAATATGTGCTCGTATCCATTTATAATAAGGATGTAAACTATACTGATTAAATGGTTGTTGGAATGAACTGTTTTGATTTGAATAGGTATACGAAAATGGCACATTCCAGCCATAAAGGCTAAAATTCACATTTCCCGATAAGAAATAACTGTAAGGATCGCGTCTTTGATCTGATCCGAAAGCATCGTAATAAACCTGATTTGTTGAAATTCCACCTGTAACTTTCAACTGATCTTTTTGCCCAATAGCTTCCATATCCTGAGCATTAACAATTTTCCCTCCCAATATGAATAAAAAAACTATTGTTATATTTATTATCCTTCTCTTCACTTCAAATTTAAGCTTTTAAATATTCGCTCTTAGCTCTCTTTATCTTTTTTTATTTGTCATTTCATAAAAGAGTCATCAACTCCTAACTGTCATTATGCAGGTTGATCTGTATCTTGATTTTGATTTATTGAGATTCCCGTTTTACTCGCTTCGCTCATGAAAAAAGTTCACGGGAATGACAACACTATTAGCACTTACAACCTTTTTGTTAATACTAACTACTATAACCTTAACTAATAATAAATTACAAATTCAACACGCCTGTTTTTCGATCTGTTTTCCCTTGTATCATTTTCAAATAATGGTTGCTTATCTGCCATGCCTCTTGTCTTAATTCTGCTAACATCAATTCCTCTTTCAATTAAATAATTTTTAACAACCTCTGCTCTTCGTTCCGAAATTTTCTGATTAGCGGCCCGTGTTCCAACATTATCAGTATGACCAATAATTTCAATGTTTAACATTTCATTTTCTGATAACAAGATTACAATATCATTGATATAAACCTTTGCTTCATCATTCAGTTCTGCATCATTAAACCCGAACCGGAAATCTTTTTCCAATTTAAATTTTATTTCTTTATCAGATTCACGCTTAATATCTTTCCTAATATCCTTAACCTCATCTTTCTCTACAACTTTTTTATCATCAGTTGTACCAAGTTTATTGAATACAAAATCGCGAGGCTTTCCCTTTTGATAGTCGGCATCAGATACAACAGTCCTTTTTGCAGGTTCGCGGAATAATGATTTTTTAACGGTTAACGATATCTCAACAATTCCTTTTTCAGGTGTATAATTATTAGCGAAATTATCTGCAAAACCATAGCCAATACCAAACGAAAATCCGGGTTGATTTACCTGCACACCAACAGCTACTCCTTCATTTATTTGATAATCGGTAATTAAATCAATACTTCCTGATGAAAATAACCAGTTGCCCTGAACTACATTAAACTGGTATGACCATTTTGAACCGACAGTTAAGTTATGTTGATAATAGCTATTGTAATAAAGTACTTGCGGCATTATTGAAAATCTTCCCTTACGATAAACTTCATATCCAGCATTAGCAACATATTTAAAAGGTTCGGTCTGCTCGGCGCCAAAAAATGAATACTTCGGTTTGGTTAAATTATACATGGCAAAACCAAGGTAAAACTTAATAGTTCTATCATCATTAGGAATATACCAGAATAACCCGCTACTCAATGTAAAATTACCTGTTGTGAGACTTTCAAATTCTTCACCATTTCCTGCTGCAGGATCATAACCTATACCATCAACCCACTGGCTACCGGTTGAAAATTGCCGTGTATCAATTCTTTTCATAAAATATGCAACCTGCAATCCAAGGCTTAACCGCGACCAGGATGTTAACTGAACCTCGTGTGCATAAGCTCCTGTAATTCCTTCACAGGTTAATTGCTGCACATCGCCACTTTTATCTGATAAAACAGAAAAACCAAAACCTCCATACCGGTTATTGTTTTTATAAAGCGGCCGTGACAACATTAAATATGCTGATTGCGCATTTACATTATTGATATAGCTTTTGTTTCGATAATTGGCCCCTACCTTAAAATCATCACTCGAAGAAATAATTGCAGGATTCACATTTAGTGAGGTATTTGAATACATCATAAAATTTACATCCTGTGCAATCCCGCTAATAGCAGTAAGAAACAAAATATAGATTGATATTATTAACTTTCTTGCCATCATTCTTCAAATTATCTTATTTGAATATCCGCTTTTATACCAATGTAGGCTAATAAATACTCTGTCATTCCGCACTTGATGCGGAATCTCCTTGTTAATTAGCAGATTCCTGCTTTCGCAGGAATGACAGGTCTTATAGGAATTATTAGGTATATTATCGGACATTCATATTATCTTAAAATTGTTATTACACCCGTGTTTTTTCCATTAAACAGCACCTTTTGTCCACTATAAAATTCTCCATCAATTTTCCAGAAATATTTTCCTTCTTTAACCTGGTGTCCATTATTTTCACCATTCCAACCTGTATTTAATATCTCATCTAAATTATTACTTTCAAATACTACAACTCCGAGATCATTATAAATTACAAGGTTTAATTCTTTAATCCCAAAACCATAAACTTTAAAGTAATCATTGTTTCCATCATCGTTCGGTGTAAAAAGTTCAGGAATAAATACTTCGTTTTTAATTAAAATATTTACACTGGCAGTATCGGAACATCCAAATTCATTGGTAACCTGAACTGTAAAATGAGTTGTTTGCTCAAGATTGGCTATTGGTTCCTGAATGTATGCATTATCAAGATTTGCAGCCGGAGTCCATTCATACTCAACACCACCGTCGGCCCACAACTGAATATCTTCCTGGAATCCTGCCAAAGTATCGTTCATAATTGTAATCTCCGGCAATGGATTAACAGTAACCGTGGTATATAGTGTATCGACCGGGCAATCGCCTGTAAATATAACTAACGAATAAGTAGTAGTTTCTGCAGGATTTGCAACCGGATTTGCTGATGTTGATACATCCAAAGTGTTTGTAGGACTCCATTGATAAGCATAAGGTAATATACTTCCTTCAGCGGTAGGCTCTCCTCCTATAGTTATTGTTTCACCAATACAGATTGCTTTATCTGGCCCTGCATCTAAAATTCCGACAGGATTAATTTCCACAAGCATCGAATCATTTCCTGCACATCCATATAAATCGGTTACTGTAAGGAAATACTTTGTATCGACCGAAGGATGAACTACCGGATTTGCTGAATTCTCTCCTGAAATATCGCCGTCGCCTGTCCATAAATATGAACAGCCATCTAAAGGAATATCCGGCCCAATAGTTACGTCATATCCTTCACAAATTAATTTATTATCGCCTGCATCAGCATTTGGAAGTGATCGTGCAAAAACATTTATGGTATCGTAATTCACACAACGATACTCATCGAACCACTCAACCTGAAAAGTATCATTTACTGAAACATTGTATTCAAATAGATTTGAGTTTAGAATTTGCAGCGAACTTGTTAATGAATACCAGTTGATAGAATCTGTTTCTGAACCAATATCTAATTGTAAAATATCATTTAAACATAGTGCTGTATCATTTACCAAATCTATTACCGGAAGAGGACGTACAGTTACCAGTAAAGTGTCTGAATTTTTACAGCCATTTAAATCTGTAAGCTCAGCATATATTTCATCATTTGTATAAAATTTATGATCAAAATTACGTGTGTTATTATCCTGGTAAGTACCGGAAAGCGTGTACCAGTCAACTGTGTCAGATTCAGTGCCAAGAGTCAGGTTTACTTCACTGCCATAGCAAATTGCTAAATCATCACCTAAATCAACATAGGGCAAAGAAAAAATATCTATAATTATTGTATCGGTTATCTGATCACCGTAATCTTTTGTAACTATAGCCCAGATAGTATCTTTCTGTGTGATTTCGATTTTAATATCTTTTTCGGTGCTAAAAGGAGCTGCAGGATTAACAGAATGATACCATTCTATTGTACCCTCAACATCCTGCAAAGAAAATTCTATACTATCAGCATAACAAATTGTTGTATCGTTACCCAAATTGATTGGCCGTGAAATGTAGAAAGTATCGGCTGTTGCAAATGGAGAACCTGCAAAAGCTGCGTCAACAGATTGAACGCTCCACCAATATTTTCCATCGGGCAAATTGTCTAACTGAAAATTATTCGTAGAAAAAGCTCCTCTACCAATTATATATCTCATGCCAGATGACAAATCAGCAGAAGGATAAAAATCAACAGCATTTGTTGCATTAGTTTGCAAATACAAATCATAAGTTAAACCATCCGGGCCTGTTTCATTATCGGTTCCCTTGTTCCATGACAACCAAACCGTATCGGCTGATGTTTGAGAACTTATACCTGTTATTTCCGAAGGAACCTGGTTTGCTGTTGCAATATTAGAAGATAAAAGCAATGATTTTGATGCAGAAACTGTTGTCCCGCAAATTAACATGTCATTTTTGTTATCCTGATTAAAATCAAACCAAAGAGCATCAGAATGACCTAAAGCAGTAATGGTATCTGTTTCAAGAGAAAATCCCGTACCCGCATCATTTGTGTATAATTCTGTTGTGTACGTATCTGTTTCATCCGAACCGGTAAGTATAACATCAACATAACCATCGTTATTAAAATCTGAGGTTTTTAATGCTCCCTCACGCATACCTTGCAGCTCATCTAAATAAGTAAAACTTAAGCCGTTGTTATTCTGATAAAACTTTGCAATATGATTGTTGTCGTT
The DNA here is from genome assembly GCA_021108325.1 of Bacteroidales bacterium. Lineage (GTDB taxonomy): Bacteria > Bacteroidota > Bacteroidia > Bacteroidales > UBA12077 > UBA12077. The sequence goes on from JAIORB010000125.1 coordinate 59,693, forward strand.
ATCTTTCCCGAAAATTGCAACATCCATAAAACCATCGTTATTTACATCGCAAGCCTCAACTCCTCCCAACTGGGCTTCCGGCAGGTTATTTGTTTTTTTAACAAACTGCATTTCCCCTTGGTTCTGATAATAATATGTCTCAATTGTTAAAGATGTATTTAATCCTGAATAAATAATATCAGGATAAGTATTGTGATCGAAATCGGCAATTACAACTCCACAACTGCGTAAAGCATCGAAAGTAAAACCGGCCTCAGAAAATGTCTGGTCGCCGTTATTCTTATATAATGAAGCAATATTACCTGAGCTTGAATAACCCGATATAAAAATATCCTGCCAGCCATCATGATCCATGTCCTGACATTGAATTGCACCATACCTTATCCCCGGTATCGTATGAGATAATTCAATAAAAGTATTATTTTGTTGATTTATGTAAATATAAAACCGGTAATTAAGCGATTCGTCAATACCCGTGTACAACAGATCAACATAAGCATCATTATTCAGGTCGGCAAAGCAAGCCGCTGCATCTGAAAGATATGGTATACTTAAACCTAAATCAAAAAATGTACTGTCGCCTTTATTCTGATATAATCCGGCAAAATCGTCCGAAACCGTTTCACCTGCAATAAAAACATCAGGGAGCCCGTCAATATCAACATCGGCTGATAAAACCAGGCTCTTTGCACCTTCAGGCAAATTATTAATTATATTCGATAAGTCTTGTGCGTTTGCCTGAAAGCTAATTAACAAGCCAAGTATTAATAATAGTCCGTAATATGTTATTTTTTGTTTTGTCATTCTTTTAAAAGCTTTTAGCTATTAGCCTTTAGCTGTTAGTTTTATGTTATTAGTTTTCAAATTTCAAATCTCTAGTTTCTTTAAATAGAACGCTCTTGCCTGCCGCAGGGATAACACTGATCCGCCAACCGGCGGAACGCTGATTACCGCGGATTTTATTGTTTTTAGAATGTGTTTCAAATTTAACTCCTTACAGTCGTTGAGCTCACTCCGCTCGGTTCAAGTTTCTAGTTTCATACCCCCTGTTCGGCGTAGGCTGTGCCTACGTCGCATGTTTTTTGTAGCTTTTAGCTACTGTAATTAATAAGTTTTCCATGTTCTACTAACTTCAATAACATCTAAAACGCTTTCTAAACTTGCATAATTTCTTGCACTACTATACAGATAATCTTCAGGATTTGTAACTATTCCCGCTCTTACAGGATTATTATGTATATAGTCTAATTTTTGCTCAATAAATTTGTTCGAATATATTTCTTCTGCATGATTCTCGTGTGTCCATACCTGATATGTACTATTTCTTTTGTGTTTGTTTGCTGCATACTTAAAAACCATTAATAACCAATCTATTCTACTTTCATTCTTTTCTATTATTACTTTTAAAATTTCTTTACTCGTATAACTTTTAAAATCTCGTAAAGTACCACTTAAATTTTCCTGACCACTTCTAACTAATAAATGAATATGATTGCTCATAATAACAAATGCATATACTTCCAGCCCCTTTTCCTTTTGGCAATACTTTAAACTATCAATTACAATATCGCGATATAATTTTCGAGTAAAAATATCAACCCATTGCACAATTTGTAATGTAACATAATGTGCTGCTGTTTGATCCTTTATTTGATAGCCTTGCGACATTTACTATTTCTTTTAAATTATTTAGTAGCTACAAGCTACCACTATGTTTACGACGTAGCTAAAAGCTACGCCGAACTGTTATGTCATTTTAAATTTTACAAGCTACGCTCATCTGAACTTTTTACAACTTCTATTTGCTGTTTTCTATTTCTAAAATTAATTCTACTCGTTCTTTATCTGCTTTAGGAATGTAAATATCATCATTAGATAAACCTTTTCTTTTACGAGCTTTAATTGTCTTTTCATACCATTCAAATTGTTTGAAAAAATTGTTTAGATCATCAGATTTAAAAACATATCCTTCTCTGGCGTAAAATGCATTACGTAATTTTCGCAGTTGTTCATTAGTAAATCTTTCTAATTGCTCTTTTCCTGCAAAAAATAATAAGCTGTCGGTAATAAAACTATTTGTAAAAAGCTTTTCTGTACATGGCAGATGTAAATAATTTTGATTTGGATCAACTTCTCTTATTAACTTGTACGGAAACGTTTCCGGCAATTCAGGAATTTCCTTATAACATATTTGATATTTTCCTGTTTTTGGATTTTTATAATGTGTATGCTGATAATAAACACCTTCATATTTTATTAAAGGCGCTATATCTTTTTCAATATATGTGCTATCAGATATTTTATATGTTACATCTCGAACTTTTTCTCTATCAAAAAATCTACAACTTATAAGATTTTCATTTAACACTGCTCCTCCAAAATACACATCATTAATTATTAATTCCGGGTTACGCCAATCTCCAATCTTGACTCTATAAATAGCATCAACCCTTCCTGAATACTTAGGTGATTCATAATTTATCCTATAAAATAACCAGTTTTTATATACAACGGGATTATACCCTTTAATTGGCAATACTTCCATACTTAGGTCTTCCTGTGTTAAGTTAATTCTTGCAAGAAAATCGATTTCGTTTATTTTTGTTGAAAAATAAAAATAATCTCCTTTTTCAATTTGATGGGTTTTTTCGAATATATTTAATTTTCCAACTGTTTCTATTTCTATTTCTTTATCATTTCGATTCATGAAAATTTTATTTGGACTATTTTTTCTATAAATCATACACTTTTCATCAATATAATCCACATTACTCTCAAATGTTGTAAACAATCTAAAATTAATAATTCCATTAGATGATAATATAGAATAATATAAATCAAAATTTTTACATTCTTCTGAAGTTACACCCAGTGTTGGATAATACTGATACAATATTTTATTGTTTCTCGTACCAACAAAATCAAAATATTTTTTGTTATAACTTTTTATAATCAAATTATCCTGTGAAATTAAATGTTCAGAATTAAATAATACAAGAATTAATATTAAACTTAGATATATATATTTCATATTAAATTATATTTTAAGGATTATACTTAAACCATTTAAATTCGGCTAATGATGAATGATCACTAGGTTTAATTCTTTTATCAGCACTTCCACATTCGAGACTAATAGGACGATCAAGTTTTTTATCATTGCCGAGTTCTATTACTTTATCATCACTCTCTTTTTCTTCATAAAGTTTATCAGGCATCATAATTACAATATGGCCGCTGCCGCCACCAACATTTTTATAAACTCCAATAATTACTTGTCCGTTATTAACATCTTTTTGCATTTTTGAAAAATCAGGAAATGTTTTCCGTGCCTTTTATTTTTTATTATATTTATTCAAATATGTCTTTTAATTCTTTCTATTGTTACTTTCAATCTATCTTAACAACATTAGCCCGGATTGCAAATCCGCGCTAGCTGGTGTAAATGGCTTGACATTAAACAATATGCAAAAATCACTAATCCCTTATTTTGTTGACAATACTTTAACGAGTTCACCATCATTAACTTTTGCTCTTTTCTTGTAAATACATCAATCCAATCAACAATCGTTAATGTTACAAAGTATGCTTTATCGTTATCTCGTATTTTGTATTTGTCTGACATTAAATATTTTTCTATCTCTTTTTCTTGCAATTGCTGGCGCGGAAATGTTTTCCGTGCCTTTTATTTTTTATTATATTTATTCAAATATGTCTTTTAATTCTTTCTATTGTTACTTTCAATCTATCTTACAACATTAGCCCGGATTACAAATCCGCGCTAGCTGGAGTAACATAATGTGCTGCTGTTTGATCTTTTATTTGATAGCCTTGCGACATTTACTATTTCTTTTAAATTATTTAGTAGCTATAAGCTACCGCTATGTTTCCGACGTAGCTAAAAGCTACGCCGAACTGTTTTGTCATTTCTATTTTTACATCCTACGCTCATCTGAGATGACACTGATCCGTGCCTTTATTTATTTACTTTATAGCCCGGTTACCGCGGATTTTATTGTTTTTAGTTTATTTTTGTTTTTTAGTTGTTCGGCGTAGGCTATGCCTACGTCGCTCTTCATATGTAGCTGAAAGCTACAATTATAAACAGGACGTAGTTACACTCCGTTAAACTATGCCCAACTGTTTTGTCATTTATATTTTTACAAGCTACGCTCATCTGAGCCATATTATAATTTATTTCTTGCTTATTAATTAATGAATTGCATATTTTCTTATTTTTTCCGCACCTAATTCTTTCATATAAGATTGTCCAAAATTTCTTAAAGAAAGCTTCTCCTTCAATTTTATGCGATCAATTTCAATCCATTCACCATTTAAAAATTTGTAAACAATATATGTACAATCATCCTTAAACTCATAATATTCTAACTTTCCTCCCTCTGCATGTTCATAAAACGGTCCTTCAATATCTTTCCTGTCAATAAAAAAAGATAAAAGATAAAAATTTCTTATAAGCAACGAAGTGTCCTCACTAAATAATCGTTTAGACTCACAGTTTATATAATATCGATCATTATAGTTACTTCCACCTTTACATTCATTTTTTGGATTTTTTATCGATTCCTCAATCCATTTTTCTGGGTAATCCTTCGACATTGCAAACAAGCAAGCTTCTCCAATTTTAATAGTGTTCACGTTTAAAAATTCATAAAAAGGCAACACTATTTTATATTTTCTACCTTCAATATTTACAATAGAAGTAGTGGTTCGAACATGTTCTTTATTTATATATTCTAAAAAATTAATTGAAGAAACGATTTTATCTTCTGATTTTTGTGCATTACAAGAAAAAAGAATTAATGCAAAAATTGAAGTAAAAAAGAAATTAGCTTTTTTCATAATTTTATAAATTATATTATTTTACTATTGGTCTAAAATACCCCACCCATCCAGGATGATCTATCAGAGCCTTACCAGTTCTTGAGTATAATGATTTTCGTACACAACCTTTACAATCGCAATATCCGTCATTTATACAATTTCCTTCTTCTGGTGAACGAGCACCACTTGTTCCAATAGATTCTATTATAAGAACCTTATCTGTTGATTTATCATAGGACACTACAACACCTGTATGACCACCAGATGAAGTTCTCCATAAAAACACATCTCCAGCTTCAATATCTTTATAGTCAAGATCACCACTGCCTTCTATATATTCAAGATATTCATTTTGGATTCCTTCTGAGTAATCTAAAAGAGTTGAAGTAACAATTACTGGTACTTCATCTAAACCACAGACCTTTTCTAAATATCTACTAACGAATTCTGAACAATCCATATTTTCAAGAGCTTCTTCACTTGATCCTGTTCTTAAAGTATCACTTTCTTGTTCATAATTATGTTCAAGGTATTCTTCCATCTCATCTAATACATCACTTATTATTTTATCCCTGCTTGTTGGAAATAAATATTTTTCAAAACTTTGAGCTTCATTTTCTAAAATTAGTAATTCAAATAATTTATTGTTCGACTGTTCATTAACCATTGGTGGGTCATGTTCAATGGCTTCATAAAATTTATACCTAATTGCATTACCAAGTGTAGATTCAAATAAAACTTTATTCTTTTTATCAGGCATTATTTTAATTTTTTCACCATATTCTAATTGCCAATCCACAAAATCAACATTTTGTTGTTCTTCTTCAGTAGGTTCAAAATCATCTGTACATTTTATACCTAAATAACTTAATTTATCATCTCCAATTGTTACATCTTTATACCCAACTTCAGGACACTGGTCTTTAGTTATTTCATAAATTCCTTGTTCATCAAGATTTGCTTGCCGTATATCACTTAATAAACTAAGAATATCTATCATTGCTGCCTCGCTTTCATCCTGAAACATATAGAACCCACCTTCGGGGTCGTGGATAAAGTCCCACTGGTACTTATGTAGGCGATCACCATTGTTATAATCCATCAGGTTATCGGATGATTTTTCTGCCATGTAATAATTACTTTCGGAACTAAACGTGTGCCATAAACGAAATGCACCGTGCCCAAGTTCATGCGCAATGGTTTTGGCATTGGCATTGCCATCATAAATAAAGGCATATTGTTCTTTTAGTGGCATATAACCTGCATAACCCGATTTCGATTTAATGCCATTTAGCAGGAATACATAATATGCATTCTTGTCAATATCAATACCCGGGCTATTTTTATATTTCCTGCGTAGCTTGTTTTGCTCATCAGAATAATTGCTTAGTAATGTACTTTCGCCATCGTTCATTTTACTATCATCGTCTTTATCCCAATCTTCCTGGTCTATATCGAACTTGTTATCTAATGTTACAGTCCAGTTTACTACTGATTGTTTGTAAATATCGTTTAATGCATTCGTAAATTCAGTAGCTGAGAAACCTGCACTGCCATTTACAGGAACAATTACAAGGTTAATATTTTGCTTATCGTAACTAATGGTATTTAACTTACCTAAAAGCTTTTCTTTTTCTGTATCGCTAGTGTCCTTATACGGTAAATAAGCTTCAATTCCTTCGGTTTCCTCGTTTGTTTTACCGGTTATATTTAATAATCGCAGGTCGTTATTCCCTTCATGTTTTGTGGCTGTAAGTTCAATTCCTGCAGCAGTCCTGAATTTAACATGATCAGGCTTTATGATTGTATCGTAATCGGTATATTTTACCAATATTTGGTCGGTTCCGGCAGATGCCAAGGATTTCCACGGAACGTATTGTGTCTCATCGTAAATACTCATTTGTTCATACATCGGTTTATGAACATCGTAAGTAAGCTTGTCATATCCATAGTTCTGACTGTCGTAATGCTGAAACTCTATTTTAATTTTTATTTCAGTATCATCATTTACTATTGGCACATCAGTCGGGTCTCCACCACCTCCTCCGGGACCTCCTCCACCGCCAACTATTACTTCGCCGTCTTCAACTGTCCATGTATCACCGTCTTCGTCGATTATTATAATATCGTCGGTAGTATGGATTGTGTCCGTTCCATCTTCCGTTACAATAATAATTACGTCATCATCTATATAAACACTATCAATATCGGTAGTAAATGTAGTGTCTGAAATTTCCGTGTCAGTATCGGTTCCATCGCCATCATCATCATCATCATCATCATCATCTCCATCACCAATGGTAATAAAAAACGGACTATCGGGATTGTATACCGATGTAATTTCACCATCGTAAACCTGGTTATCGGTATTTACTTTAATATTATTGAACTCTGCCACCAGCTTAACGAAACTAAGGTAAGGAACCATTGCATAAGCTTTCCCGCTAAAGTTTCCATTGCTTCCTGTTGCCTCGATAATTTTAAACTTAAAATTCCCCGACCAGATGTAATCTCCTTTGCGTAATGCAGGTAAAGGTTCCCTGTTAGTAATACCGCTTACATCATCAGCAGCTCCACACTCGAAACTTGAAACTTTTGGCGCAGGTGTTGTAAAGGTTTTTATATCGGTATAATCGCCCTCGTAAGTCCCACAGTAAGCCATTACCTGGTATTCGTATTCGGTGAGCTCCTGCAAATCGGTTATTTTAACATGGTCAATATAAGTATCTTCTTCGAACCATTCGGCACCAGAATAGTTGGCTTTCCGGTAACGAACATTGAATTCTGTTTGTGTAAATGCAGGCTGCCACGAAATTTCTGCCTCGTAATATTTTTCAGCTTTAGCTTCAACATTATTCACCAGTTTACATTCTTCGCCAAAAGTAAACATGCGTACTTCGGAGTATCCATTGTTTTTGAACATGTCGCGTTCATCAATATCACGGGCTTGTATCCTGTAAGCATATTGCCTGCCGGGTTCGAGGAATGGTTCCATTAAGCCGTAAACCAGTGTTGTTTGAGTGGTGGTAGTCTGGTAAATTGGAATTCCGGTAAGAATGGCATCGTTAGGATTTCGCCCTTCGGGCCAGATTTCAACCAGGGTAAATTCATACTCGGTACTGAATGCCGAGTTAGGTGATCCTGTATGGCGTGGTGTCCACTGAAAAACGATATTTTGCGGATCGATATGCTCTACTTTATGATCGGGAAAAGGTAAATTGATAATTGGCGGGTCGTTTAATAATAACCATGCTGTAATTGGTGTATTATTCGAAACACGAACTCCTTTGTTATAATCGTAAGCACGGAATGAGAAACGGTAAACTCCTTCGGGCAAACGGCCTGTTGCGAGGTAATCAGATTTGCTGTAACCGCTAAAATCAAGGTTTCGGGGTTCGAACCATTCGGTTAAATCTGATGATGTAAAATATTGCGGTACTCCTCCCTGTAAAATAATCGGGCCGGGATTAAATGAAGGACTGGTTTTTATGGTTATTCCATTGCCTTCGATGGTTAACTCCAAACGAACATAATATTCAGGTTCATTCAGGTCGGTAAGCAACATATTTACACCTATACGATTGGTTCCGGGTGCTGTATAATCCGATAATCGCAATGAATATGGCGGGATAAGTTGTGTGTTTAATTGTACAGGGTAAACTTGTGCGTTTGCCTGAAAACTGACGAACAAGCCAAGTATTAATAATAGTCCGTAATATGTTATTTTTTGTTTTGTCATTCTTTTAAAAGCTTTTAGCTATTAGCCTTTAGCTATTAGTTTTATGTTATTAGTTTTCAAATTTAACTCCTTACAGTCGTTGAGCTCACTACGCTCGGTTCAAGTTTCAAGTTTCAAGTTTCAAAAAATAATTATTCGTTCAACTCGTTTTTCGTTTTCAACATAAAGTATTACAAGGTATACTCCTTGTTGCAGATTAGTAAAGCCATACTCCATGCTATAGTAACTCTGCCCGTTTCCTTTTTGCCTGAACACCAGTCTGTTTTGTTGCACGTTGAATAAATCAACTGTTATACCCGTGTTGTATTCCAGTTCTACCTGAACAGAAAACTTTCCATCATTCGGATTTGGAAATACATTAAAATATTTTATTAACGGATTTGCGCCTAAAAATGATTTTTCCATGCTGCTGGTATCAGCTAAAACAACAATTTGCTTGCTCACAGAATCAACACACATGGCTTTGTATGATGTTATGCTAACCGTATAAGTTCCCGGGTTTTCGAAGGTAAATGTTTCCAGATAATCTTCCGAGTTTATATTTATGATACCCGAACTAAACGACCACACCACATTTTCCGGCTCGGGCCACGAGATATCAATTGCCACAACGGTATCGTTTACATTGGCTTCGCTTGGCATTAAAAACTCTGCTTCGAGCAAGTCGTTTGATATTGATAATATAAACGAATCATCTGCCTGGCAGCCATTCTCGTCAGTAACATATAATGTATACTCCCCTGCTGCCCACACTTCAATTTCTGATGCCGAGCTTATGGTTTCGCCATTATAAACCCAGTTGTAAGTGGCAAATCCTTCGGCAAACAATGGATAGGTTTGTCCTTCGCACAAGGTTTCTTCATCGCCAATTTCCACTGTTAATTGTTCAGGATCAACAATCTCATACGTGGATTCATCATAACATCCTTTTGCATCTGTTGCAGTTACAGTATAGCTACCTGAAATAAGGTTGCTGATACTGTTACCGGTTTCTCCGATGCTCCATTGGTAAACGTAACTTCCATTACCTCCTTCGGTATGAACACTAATTTGCCCGTTGGCATCGCCATAACATATTGGATGGATTAATGTATTTAATGATATGATTACAGGATTTGGAACTTCTATTGATAATTCTTCACTACTTTGCACACATGGATTCGCATCGCGAACCATTACCCGGTAGTATCCATCTGCCAAAGCTGTAAATGAGTATGTGCCTGTATTTTCATGGACTATAGTATTAATAACTTCAGCTCCCGACTGCAATTCAACATAGTAAGGTGCAACCCCTTGTTCAATGGTATAATGAATAGCCCCATTAACCATGCCTGAACAAGAAACATGATCAAAACTATTTATGGTTAGCTCAGGCCCATCGGTGTTATTTACTATAAAAACCCACGATGTATCGCATAAATGAGCATCATTTAAATATAATTTGTATTTACCTCCTGCAAGATTACCTGCTATGGCTGTTTGATCAGGAATTTGATGTTCGCCCTCTGTATCGACCATGAACCATGAATAATTATAAGGTGATGTTCCTCCATTAATTGTACATTCAATTGCTCCATGAGTTTCGCCACAAATAGTATTTGTTATGCTATAATCCATTGTGAATAATTCAGGATGATCAAGCTCAGCTTCAATGCTGACTTTACATTCGTGTGCATCTTTAATATATAATGTATAAATTCCTTTGCTAAACCCGGTTAAGAATGAGTCTGCCTGCCAATTTACATCATCGGATGAATATTGGTAAGGCATTGTACCTCCCATAACATCAAGAGCAACAATTCCATCCGAACCATTATGACATTGGACATCTGTAATTTCTTCCACAACAGGAAGTAATGTGTCGGGTTGATCGATATATACCAACTCACAATACTGAGCTCCTTCTTTATCTTTTACACATACGTTATGATAACCCGATGGTAAACCTGTTAAAATACCATCTTCGTTGCCTGAATAAACCGAATCGATTCCGTATTCATAAAAACCCCAGCCATCTTTACCCTGTACCACAACTGATCCATCGCTGTAACCATAACACAATGGCTCATTTATTTGAATAATGTCCATACCTAACGAATCGGCAGGGTCTATAATATTAAAATCGTAATTGATCCATTCCAGGTTGCTGTTGGAACAACCACAGGTATCTTTGAATTGAAGACTGTATTCTCCTTCTTTTAAAGCACCAAGGTCTGAAATTCCTGTTCCTATTTTTCCTGACTCAACAACTAAAAGAGACATTTTTTCGATGATCTGATATTCATACCTGTCATTAGCTCCTGAAAGGATTACATGCACATAACCATCCGCTCCTCCAATGGTAGAAGAATTATGTAATTCGTATTCGTATTGCAATAAATCCTGGGCTTCAACATAAAATTCTGTTTTGTAAGCATTTCTGTTGGCTATGATGTTTTCGTTTAAACAATCGTTTTCGTCGGAGATATAGATGCTGTGCCATCCAGGAATCAGATTATAAAACCGGGCATCTTCGCCTGATTTCACAATGCTTGTATCTTTTGGATCGGAAGGGTTCATGGAGAACTGATCCTCGTTAGTAAGGAAATAATTATAACCTCCAGGCGGTTTTTCGCCTGATGTACCGGAAACCTGGATCCAACCGTCTTTATATTCATAACACCTTTCTTCAGCTGAATCTAACAATAAAGGCTGGACAGGGTTAGGTTCTTCGCCAAGGAATATCGTATCTGTTTCCGAGCATCCTGCTTTATCGCCTAAAGTAACCGTGTAAATTGAATCTCCAAAAAGGTTGGATATGGTAATATCAGGAGATTGAGTGCTCAAAGCTTCTCCCGAATAATTGAGCAATTCATAATAAGAATCATCATAAGTACCTTCATGCCCACCGAAGCCTTGTAATTGAATATAACCGTCATCGCCACCAATACAATTGGGTGGGATTCGAAGGCCTTTGGTAAAGCTGAGTGGGGAAGAATAACCGGTTACGAATACTTCAAGGCTTTCCGAACATCCTTTATCATCATCTAAATGCACGGTATATGTGGAATCGCTGTATAAATGCCTGAAGTAAACATAAGAACCGGGTGTGGTATCACTTAAGATTTCTTCATTTAAAAGCTGATCGGTAAAACTAAAATGATTTTCGAGGTATTCGGTTTGATGCCCGCCTCCTGCTTGCAATTTTATATAACCATCGGCACCCCCCAAGCAAACCTCGGGAACACTTTCAACAATATTAATTTCAAGTGGTGAAAGATAACCAGTAACAAAAACTGTATCTTCAATGATACAACCATCATTATCCTCTAATTCAAATATATATAATGAATCGCTATAAAGATTTTCTAATCTTACCAATGATTCAGCACTATCTACAAAATTTTTATTATTATAGTAATTAAAATCATCTGTAAATTTAAAATTTGTATTATCATAATGAGGTTCGTTATGCCCGCCATACGGGTGAAGCAATATTGAACCATCGGCTCCACCCAGGCATTTTTCAGGTATTAATTCTTGCATATCAAAACGCAAAGGGTTAGAATAACTGCCTGAGTTAAATTCTTTGAGTTGGTAGCAATCATAGTCATCCTCTACTTTTATAAAGTAAGTTGTATTGGCTTCAATACCTGTGATAGTATCTGTTTGAGTATATCTAATAAAAGCTTGTGTATTATCTAATAATTCAAAAAGATCATAGTCCGGTGTACCCCCGGAAGCAGATATGACCAATTTACCATCTGCAATAGGTGAACATACAGGATCGATGGTATCGGTAAACGAAATACTAATTGCGCCTGGTTGTTTAATTTCCATTGCTATATCATCTGTTTGATAAGGTGTATCTTCGTTATAATCCCCAACAGATAAAGTGTAAGTTCCTTTATCCAAATTAGTAAAGATATGTGGGTTTTCATCATTAATATCAGCAGAAGCAATAGGAGTTATTTCACCATCTTTCACCAAATCAACAAAATAATGTTTTATCCCTCCTGTTACATTAAAATATATTCCTCCTCCTGATTTATTGGCTATATCATACACTGAATCATTCTCATGGCAATACGTTCTATTCGTGCTTATTGTGTCTATTTCTAATTCGTCAGGATCTAGTAATTCCCAGGGTTCTGATGTTACATCAATAGAAGGGCAATCTTTACTATCAACAATTTCAATGTCTGGTGTTCCATAGTTTATATCAGTAATATAATAAGTACTTCCATTGTGGTTAATTTCAGTACCATTATAATAATAACTACCTTCATTTCCTCCTGAAATATCTAAATTAACCACCCCATTATTCCCTCCCGGTGTTGTTATATGGTATTCCGAACCATCAATTTCAACCGGGTCAGCAGTAAACTCTAATTGAGGTGGTGCTTCAATTAATCCGGTATAGAATGTCCAGGGGGAAAATAAAGGATTTTCAATTTGTATAGCATAAAGCCCGGAATCAATGCCCGGTATAATATTTCCAAATTTATCCTCAAGTTTAATTTCATTTTTTGTTAAGGTTTTAGTACTATCATCATATATAAATGTATAATTTGTGGTATAACCTGTTAAACAATAGTCTCCAGCATGTCCCGGGATATTATTGACTGGTATATCTGAGCCTCCTGAACCTACACTTTCATTACAATAAGGTATTCCATCTCCATCTAAAGGTGCTTTAACATACCTTGAAATTGTAAAATCAATTGAATCTTTATCTTGCTCAGTAGATGCTGTGAATGTAACACAAGCCTCGGGGTCGGGAATATTATTGATGGTAATTGTAGCATCTGTTGAATCGTAACAGCTTGGATTCTTTACAACTGTATTTAAACCATAGCTCTCAAAGCAATATTTCAGGTCTTTTGTTAAATCAGGATCACATGTTTTTTTATTGCTTTCACATACAGAATATGCTTCAACTTTAAATTTTACCTTGTTGCCGGGAGCTAATTCCTTGCCATAAAGAGAAACTTCAGCTAAATTTTGAGAAGATGTAGCAAAGTGCTTCCAAGCACCTCCGTTACTATAATACCAGTAATAACTAAGGCTACTAGATGTAACTTCCTCGGTTATTGGTTCTGTTTCCAACCAAAATGTTGTATCTACACAACTTGTAAGACTGGTTAAGTATTTTCCATCATGGTCTAATACATCTATGTTTTCCATATCACCTGACAAAACACTTCGTACAGTAACATTTTTTGTAACAGCAGGTATAGTTAATGCACATTCCTTAGGAAAAAATAATTTAATCGATATTTTATGTGTTTCCGTTGTTTCATCCCATTTAACTGTAGCGCTATTACCAGCTTCAGATATAATTGTTCCTCCTGTTATTGTCCATTGTTTACTGCTATAATAACAGGTTGTGCCTGACACGCCAAATCCGTATACATACTCTGTATTTGAACATGCAGTTGTTGGGCCACTAAGCGAAACGCTTTGCCCAAATGCATTTATAAAAAATGATATAACGCATACTATACCTAAAAATATTTTCTTCATGATTTCAAAAGTTAAAATCCTACACAATTTTTAATCTTTTATACAGCGAACTGAAACACCATGACTTTTCCATGTTAGTCTGATATCAACTTTAGAATCATTATAAAACATATCAATTCTGTGCGTGTATATATTGCTATATTCTGTTGAACTACTAAAATACCCGATACTGTTTTTATTGCTAAACCCTGACCAATTCCTTATTCCCCCTGGCAAAGCAGTGAAACCACTTTCATTTGAAGCTGCTGTATTAGGGTAATCCCAATAATCGTAACTCTTGTCTTTTAACATTCCACCGGCTATTTCTTTACCCCCTAAATATTCAACCAGCTCTTTCCATTCTGTTGTACTTGGTACATGCCAGTTATCAGGGCAAACACCCTGCACCCCGCTTGGATTTGCATTGCTTGAAGCCTCATCGTTCATTACAGCTGCCCATGTATATAAACGGCCATAAGTAGCTGCATTGCTTACATCGTCATCGTAAGCAAAATAATATTTAGTGCTATCGTCGCCTTCAAGATCAATTGCTACTGTACCATCAACCATTGGTGTTCCATCAGCATAATGGGTTGTTTTCAGGTTTTCGG